>NZ_JBIWEO010000012.1:0-179791 GCF_044762555.1 Pseudomonas sp. NPDC096917
AGCGTGTAATCACGCTGACTGCGCCTTTTTCCCGAATCCATTGAGTCCTCCTGAAGATAGGTCAGAAGGTGTAAACCCTATTCAGGACGGGACAAGCGACATAAAAAAGCCCCGGCTCGTGAGAGTCGGGGCTTTTTGGGTTCTAGGGGGTGGCGTTGCTACGCAATCTGTCGCACCTCTCGGCAGCGGCGACAGGCTTTTCAGCTGCCGGCGTTACTCGGGGGCCGCTTCGTGCTTTTTGATGGAGTCCACCAAGCGCTTGGCCAGTGCCGGGTAGTTTTCATCAAAGTGATGCCCGCCCGGCAGCTTCATGGTTTCACCGACCGCAGTCTTGGCGGTACAGCCGCTCTCGTCGATCTCTTCTGCACCATAGACGCACAACACTTTGGCTGCGGGCAGTTTGGCCATTTCAACGCCGGTGTCGGCTTCGGCCCCGGCTTTGCCCAGCCACCCATCGACATGGATTTCAAAGCTGCCAGTACGTGCAAAGGCCAGCAGGATAATGCTCTCGACTCGATTTTGCTCCGCTTCCGGCAGGCGGTTGTAGACGGCGGGCAAGACATCCGCGCCAAACGAGTACCCCACGAGTACAAAACGCTTGGTGCCCCACTTCTGACGGTAGTGCTGCATCAGTTCTGTCAGGTCGGCAGCGGTTTGTTCCGGGGCTTTGTGTTGCCAGTAATAGCGCAGGGTGTCGATACCGATCACGGGGTAGCCCGCCTTGGCCATTTCGTCGCCGATAACGTGGTCCAGGTCAGCGCGCCAGCCTCCGTCACCCGAGAGGAACAACACCAGTGTGTCATTGGGTTTGCTGGCCGGTATCTCCATCAGGGGGATGTTTAGGCCGCCGTTGTCATCGCTGACCAACAGCTTGCGCAGCTCATTGCTCAACACTTGTGGCTGCGCAATATCGTAATCACTGATGCTGGTTTGAGCGTTTGCCTGATCGCGAACAAAGGCAGCGTCAGAATCTTCGGGTTCTTCGTTCCAGGCCACGAGCCAATGCCCGTGAGCGGCCGACTTGGGTACCGGCGGGCCGCAATCTTTCGGTGTCATCGCAAAACCGACCGACACGGCTTGCGCCTTGTCATTGGTCTGTTCGGCCAGCCAGCGCCAGGCCAGTGTTGCGCCCGGGCCAATGCCGCTTACAAGCGTGGCGGGGCCGTTCAGTTGTTGCAGGCCTGTTTGCAGGGCTTGCTGCTGCAAGGCGCAATCATCCTTTGGCAAGATCACTTGCACCAATTGCGCTGCGCCGCTGCGGCTGAGGGCCATCAGTTGCTGATCGTTGAGCGCATCCTCGATCGGGGCTGCAATCACGACATGGGCGCGAGCGGACTGGCCAGGCGTGACTTTGGTCAGGGTTGAGCCATCGGCCTGGGGCAGGTGTTCAATTGTCGGTTGCGGTACAGGGCGATTCCAGAACCAGTAGCCGCCAGCTGCAAGTGCAGCCAATACAACGAGGGTCAGCAGTAAAAAACGCCAGGAACGATGTTTCATTAACGTTTCACCAATCCAGTCAAGCCACCTGCAATCAGGGCGGCGGTATCAGCCAGCGCAACCAGCGGGTCAAGCCCGGCGGGCACGGCCATATAACGAGGTTCCCAGTCGGGCTGGAATTTATCTTTAAAGCGGCGCAAACCCTGGAAGTTGTACAGGTGCTCACCGCGCTGGAACAACATCGACCCCAAACGCTGGGTCAGTGGTGCGCCGCGGCGTGGTTGCAGTCCGGATAATGGGACCATTCCAAGGCTGAAACGTGCGTATCCATGCTTTTTATAATGCTGGATCAAACCGACCATCATGAACTCCATGGTCAGCTTTGGGGCTTGCGGGTGGGCGCGCATCAAGTCGAGGCTCGACAGTTCGTGGCTGTGAGTTTCAAGCAGGTTGGCAAACGCCACTGGCTTGCCTTCAAAACGAATGATAGCGACCCGGAAATGCTTGATGTAGTCCTCGCTGAAGCGGCCCAGGGAGAAGCCTTTTTCCCGGACGTTCTTGCCGGTCAGCCAGGCATCGGAAATTATCTTTAGCTCATCCATCGGTGCTTCGCCAGGCTCGTGGATTTCCAGCGACAGGCCGTCACGGGTCCCACGGTTCCAGGTGTAGCGCAGGTCTTTCATCTCTTTGCCCTTGGCTTCAAGATCAAAGCGATGCAGATCGACCCGGGCTTCTTCGCCCAGCTTGATGGCGGTCAGGCCGATGTCCATATAAAACGGCAGGCTCTGGGCGCGCACCTGATAAAACACAGGGCGGGCATGCAGCGTGTCGCACAGGTCACGGAACTGCCAGATCAGCTCGGCACGTTGCTGGGGAGGCCCGATGGGGTCGTACAGCGCCACCAGGCTACGGCCGCGACGTGCGTACATCAGGAATGCGCTGTCGTCCGGATGAAACAGCAAGGCTTTGTCGCCGGTCAGTGCGAGTCCGCCATCGGGTTGGTCAGAAGCCAGCAGAATCTTCTCGGCTTTTTCCAGCTCAGCGGCGTCAGGCAGGTGCATTGTCGGGCGGGCGGTGCGCAGTAGCCAGGTCAGTGACACGATCACCAGCAGCACGGCAGCGCCCATCAGGGAGCGCAAACCGCGCGGGGCATCCGAGTCGAGGGTGAACTGCCACCACAGTTGATGGCTGTAAGGCACGTCCTGATAGGCGAACAGCAGCAGCCACATCGAGGCGCCCAACACGCAGGCGCTGGCCACCAGATACAGCGGCGAGAACGGTAACTCGGTCAGGCGGCTCGGGCGGTAGAACGAGCGCCGGAACAGGCCCAGCAAGCTCGCGGTGAGCACCAGAATGGTTGCCTCTTCCCAGTCGAAACCTTTAAGCAGGGACAGTACGGCGCCGACCAACAGCAGTACAGTGGTCAGCATCCAGGCGGCTGAGAGGCGCCGACGCAGGCCTTGGGCCAGCAGCAGGCACAGTACGCCGATCAAGCTGGCGCCGAAGTGAGAAGCGTCAATCAGGCCGGGCGGGATAAGAAAACCTATGTGTTCAAGGCGGCTGTCGATTTCTGGGGTGGCGCCTGAAAACAGCAAGACCACGCCAGACATAAAGACCAGCACTGCCAAGACCGGCGCGGCAAGGCCGGAGGCTACGCGTAAACTCTGGCGCGTTTGAATCAAGCGCTGGGCTTCGTTGATCAGCAGCATCAGGCAGGCGAGCAGCAGCGGCAGAATCACATAGATCATGCGATACAGCAGTAAGGCGGCAGCCAAAGGTGCAGCGCCCAGTTTGTCGGCAAAGGCCGCCAGCAGAATCGCTTCAAAAACCCCGACACCGCCGGGTACATGGCTGAGCACGCCTGCGGCCAGCGCCAGCAGGTAAACCAGCAGGAAGGGGCCAAAAGGCGGGGCTTCCGGTAGCAGCAAGTACAGCACGGTGGCCGCAGCGGCGACGTCCAGGGCGGTAATTACCAATTGCAGAAAGGTCAGACGCGGGCTTGGCAGGCGCAGCGTCCGGCGGCCGGCCTTGACCAGTAGGTTGTCCGGGATGGGTTGATCGGGCAGGCGTCGACGATAAATCCCTAGCGCCAGTAAGCCAAACAGTCCCAGCACTGCCACCGCTATCGTGCCGAGCAGGTAAGCCGGGATATGCAGCGCTGCAGCGGCTGCAGGCAGATTGCTCAAGGTTGCCAGGGCCGCAAGAGGCGGTAGGGCGCAACCCAGCGACAGGCTGGCAAACAGCGTCATATGCGCGACTTCAGACGCGCCGACGCCGTGACGTGCGTATAAGCGATAACGCACCGAGCCGCCAGACAGCAGCGACAAGCCAATGGCGTTGCCAATGGCGAACGCAGTGAAGCCGCCTAGCGCCAAGGTTTTCGGGGGCAATTTGACCCCGGCATAGCGACTGGCCGACCACTCGTAGCCGAGCAGAATCAAAAACCCTACCGCTGTGGCAGCAACGGCGCCAAGCAGGGCGGGTTTAGGCACTTCCAGGATTGAGTCGTGCAGCGCGTACAGGTCGAGTTCGCTGAGCAGATGGCGACAAGCAATCAGGGCTATGGCAAACAGCAATAAAGTGAGAGCGAGCCCAATAGGCTGGCGATACTTGCTCAGCAGATCCAGCCAATGCAGGCGTGTTGCGGCAATCGGGTGGGCTGCTGTAACGGTGTCTTTAAGTTCTGGCGAATTATCGGGCATCAATCACCTCGTGAATCGTGCGCGATAGGATGGAGGCATAGACTCAAGTTACCAATCCTTTTGGTCAAAATATTTGAAAATACTTTCAACTGTTTGCCTGATGTTCAGGTTTGGTCTGTGAAAAAAAGGTAATTGCTGCCGCTGAGCATAGACGAGCCAGTGTTCAGTTATATGACAGAAGCCTGAGCAGGCCGGAAGGCACTTTTCGATCGCGCACAAAAAAGGCCACTCTTTCGAGTAGCCTTTTTAGATGTTTGGTTGCGGGAGCCGGATTTGAACCGACGACCTTCGGGTTATGAGCCCGACGAGCTACCAGACTGCTCCATCCCGCGTCTGTGTGGGCGCATTCTACAGATGAACACTGGGTTGTCAACCATAAATCGCGTAACTGATTGAAATCCCCAGTTTTAATCCTTCAGCTCGGACAGGTGGAGGAGGGCAGAAATACACGCGCACAAAAAAGGCCGCTCTTACGAGCAGCCTTTTTCGATGTTTGGTTGCGGGAGCCGGATTTGAACCGACGACCTTCGGGTTATGAGCCCGACGAGCTACCAGACTGCTCCATCCCGCGTCTGAGGTGCGCACTCTACAGTGATGAGCGAGTGAGTCAACCTTTAATGTTCAAAAGTACGAAATAAGCTTCGTTTGGGGGATGGCAAAGCGAAAGCGGGCTTTAGGGGCGGGCTGGAAAAGATCAGCAGATCGCGAGTGGGTTCGCTCCTGCAAAGTCTGTGTATGCCTGCAAAAGGTACGCGCACAAAAAAGGCCACTCTTTCGAGTAGCCTTTTTCGATGTTTGGTTGCGGGAGCCGGATTTGAACCGACGACCTTCGGGTTATGAGCCCGACGAGCTACCAGACTGCTCCATCCCGCGTCTGTGGGGCGGATTCTACAGTGATACGTAGGGCTGTCAAACCTTAATTTTGAAAAAAGTCTTCTGCTTCAATCGCTTAGGCAAAAACTTAGGTGATCGAAATGGCTGCAAGCCCTGTAGCGCAAGGGATTCAGCGCTATTAGGGACGCAACATTGATTAGAAAAACAAATTCATGCCGGTTCGGCGGCGCTGGTCGGAGTAATCAACACCACTGGTGCTATATACAGTTATCGGTGACATACTGGCCGCCTGCATTGCCTACTTCTTTGAAGAACATCGCCTTACATGACGCAGCGCAAAATCATCCACGTCGACTGTGACTGTTTCTATGCCGCTATTGAGATGCGTGATGATCCGAGCCTGGCGAACAAGCCAATGGCCGTCGGGGGCTCTGCCGACCGGCGCGGTGTGATCTCAACCTGTAACTACGAAGCAAGGGCGTTTGGCGTTCGTTCGGCGATGGCGTCTCGGCATGCTCTCAAGCTGTGTCCGGACCTGATCATCGTTAATGGCCGGATGGATGCTTATAAAGAAGCCTCTAAAGAAATCCATAGCATCTTGCGCGATTACACCGAGCTGATTGAGCCACTGTCATTGGATGAAGCCTATCTGGACGTGTCGGATAGCCCGCATTTTGGTAGCAGCGCCACGCGCATTGCTCAAGACATTCGGCGCCGGGTCTCGAATCAGTTGCACATCACGGTATCAGCGGGGGTGGCGCCGAATAAATTTCTGGCCAAGATCGCCAGTGACTGGAAAAAGCCCAACGGGCTGTTTGTGATTACCCCTGATCAGGTCGAAGACTTTGTCTCTGCGCTGCCGGTCAACAAGCTGCATGGGGTGGGCAAGGTCACGGCGGACAAGCTGGGGCGACTAGGGATTGAAACCTGCCACGACTTACGCGAGTGGCACAAGCTGGCGCTGGTGCGTGAATTCGGCAGTTTTGGTGAGCGATTGTGGGGGTTGGCACGTGGGATTGATGATCGGCTGGTGCAAAGTGACAGTCGGCGTCAGTCCGTGAGCGTCGAAAACACCTACGACACAGACTTGCCGGATCTTGCCACTTGCCTGCAAAAGCTTCCCGAGCTTCTGGAGGCGTTGAACAGGCGTATTAGTCGAATCGACAGCAGCTATCGTCCCGGCAAACCGTTCGTCAAAGTTAAGTTTCACGACTTTACCCAAACCACGCTGGAGCAGTCCGGAGCAGGGCGGGACCTTGAAAGTTATCAGGGCTTGTTAAGTCAGGCATTTGCACGTGGCGCCAAGCCTGTTCGATTGTTGGGGCTGGGCGTGCGTTTACATGATCTGAGCAGTGGTCATGAACAGCTGGAATTGTTCGCCAGACTCCCGTAGGCGTTGCGGGAGTCTGGCTTGCCAGCTCCCACAGGTCTACAGCCAATAGCGGTGTTGGCTCAGCTTACCCCAGGGTCTGCTACCAGACGACCCGCGTTCTTGGTCAAAGACTGAAGGAATTCACGTTGCAACTCGGGATCGTTGCGTGTGAGTTCGATCAGGCTTTGTTCCAGTTCGCTGGCTTCTTCTTCCAAGCCCAGTTCTGACAAGCGTTTGACCCGGTGAACCCATTGGTTGACGTCGTCACCCTCAAGGTCGTCATAGATCAGGTTGTGCGCTTCGAGCAATTTTCCACGCAGGTTGCTGCTGATCGACAGGGTCGAGTTTGAGTGGGTTTCGTCCTGGGCATCTTCGACTGTAATGGTCAGTTTGGTCACGTGATTCAGATCTTGCTCGGCAAACGGGCTATCGAGCAAGTTGAGGCGCAACACACCATTGCGGTCAGTGGTCAGTTCATGGCTTTGCTTGCCTGCGCTGACTATGATCGGGCGTTCAGCCCACGGCAGGCTTGAATACTCCAGCCGCTTGTCGCGTTGGACCTCGTCAATGCCAGCCAGATTCTGTTCGGCGCGGCCATGGGATTGCACGTTCATGGCCGGGTTGATGCCTGCAAAGCCGTAACTGATCCAGTCTTTGGTCACGCTGTCCGGTAATTGCCCAAACATGAAAACGTTCAGCACATTGGCGCCGACACCGGCCACAATCGCGACCGCGCCCATGGGGACTTCATAGATTTCACGCCAGGGCTGGTAGGGGGTGTAACGGTCGTAATGACGCGTGACATCGAACTCAGTGACTTCAAACGTCTTTTGTTCATTGATGCGCACACGACGTTGCGGCAGTTCCAGCACAGACGGTGAGCCCACATCAATCTGCAGGTTATGTGCGATCAGTTTGCGCTCGATGCGCTCCTCGTGTTCGCTGCGTTGCGACATGTGATTGGCACAGCCGCTCAACAGCAGGGCGCCGCACATGGCGGCGCCCCCGAGGGTTAAGGTACTTCGATTGAACATGGCGTCTCTAATCTGGGTTCAGCGACGAATGCGCGCCTGAAGGAAGGCCAGCACGTCAGCAACAGGCAGGGCTTGTGGCTCTGCTTCGGTGCGGCTCTTGTATTCCAGATTGCCTTCGGCCAGACCACGGTCACTGACAACGATCCGGTGCGGGATGCCGATCAGTTCCATGTCAGCGAACTTGATGCCCGGGCTGGTTTTCTTGTCACGGTCGTCCAGCAGCACTTCAAAGCCTGCAGCGGTCAGTTGTGCATACAGCGCGTCCGTGGCTTCACGCACGGCTTCAGTTTCGTAGCGCAGGGGTACCAGGGCGACATGGAAAGGTGCCAGCGCGTCGCTCCAGATGATCCCGCGCTCGTCGTTGTTCTGCTCGATGGCAGCCGCCACTACGCGAGAAACACCGATGCCGTAGCACCCCATGGTCAGGGTCACAGGCTTGCCGTTTTCCCCCAGTACCTGGCACTTCATCGCTTCGCTGTACTTGGTGCCCAGCTGGAAAATGTGGCCGACTTCGATGCCGCGCTTGATTTCCAGTGTGCCTTTGCCGTCCGGGCTTGGATCGCCCGCGACCACGTTACGCAGATCAGCAACCACAGGAACTGGCAGATCGCGCTCCCAGTTCACGCCGAAGTAATGCTTGTCGTCGATGTTGGCACCCACGGCAAAGTCGCTCATCAGCTCGACCGAACGGTCAATGATGCACGGCAGCGGCAGGTTCAAAGGGCCCAGGGAGCCAGCACCGGCGCCGATCGCTTCACGCAGTTCACTGTCTGAGGCCATGGTCAACGGGCTTGCTACCAGAGGATGGTTGCCGGCCTTGATTTCGTTGAGTTCGTGGTCGCCTCGGATCACCAGGGCGATCAGTTTGCCTTCTTCGCTAGCATGAACGATCAGGGTCTTGACGGTCTTTTCGATTGGCAGGTTGTAGGCTTCTACCAACTGAGCAATGGTTTTGGCGTCCGGGGTGTCGACCAGGCGCAGCTCTTGGGTGGCCGGACCGCGCGAGGTTTCGGCTGGAACAGCTTCGGCCTTCTCGATGTTGGCGGCGTAGTCAGAGCCGTTGCTGAATACGATATCGTCTTCGCCGGACTCGGCCAGTACGTGAAACTCGTGGGAGCCAGCGCCACCGATGGAGCCGTTGTCGGCTTCAACCGGGCGGAAGTTTACGCCCAGGCGAGTGAACACATTGCAGTAGGCTTGGTGCATGCGGTCATAAGTGATCTGCAACGATGCCTGGTCTGCGTGGAACGAATAGGCATCCTTCATGATGAATTCGCGACCGCGCATCAAACCGAAGCGTGGGCGGATTTCGTCACGGAACTTGGTCTGGATCTGATACAGATTGATCGGCAACTGCTTGTAGCTGTTCAGCTCGTTGCGGCACAGGTCGGTGATAACTTCTTCGTGGGTTGGGCCCACGCAGAACTCGCGACCGTGGCGATCTTTAAGGCGCAGCAACTCTGGGCCGTATTCTTGCCAGCGACCGGACTCTTGCCACAACTCAGCTGGCTGGATGCTCGGCATCAGCACTTCCAGAGCGCCTGCAGCGTCCATTTCTTCGCGAACGATGGCTTCAGCTTTGCGCATAATCCGCAAGCCCATGGGCAGCCAGGTGTACAGGCCTGAAGCCAGTTTGCGAATCATGCCGGCGCGCAGCATCAGCTGATGGCTGATAACGACCGCGTCCGAAGGCGTTTCTTTCTGTGTGGCGAGCAAATATTGACTGGTGCGCATGAGTAGTCGTTGCCGTTGCTGGTGACTAAAAGTGATTGGGCATTGTACGGGCGAGATCTGTTTGCGTACAGGCCAGGGGAGGGAGCGGTGCTCCCTGTGCTTATTCGGGGTGTTTGTCGAAGCCTGCGTCGGGTTTCAGGCGCGCCCTGCGGGTTTCCTGATACCAGTGCAAGCTGATCAGCAGCAGTGTTGGAATACCCATCAATGCGGTAATGATAAAGAAGTTGTGATAGCCAAACTTCTCGACCATGACCCCTGAATAGCCGCCCATCAAACGCGGAAGTAACAGCATGATCGAGCTGAGCAGGGCGTACTGGGTAGCGGAAAACTTGAGGTTGGTGAGGCTCGACAGGTAGGCCACAAAGGCTGAGGTGGCGAGGCCAGAGCTGAAGTTGTCGAGCGAAATCGTGACAATCAGCATCTGCAGGTTCGGGCCCATGTCGGCCAGCAGCATAAATAGAAGGTTGGTGCCCGCGGACGCGGCTCCGCCAATCAGCAGAATCGGCAAAATACCGAAGCGCACAATCAGCAAACCGCCCATGCCTGCCCCGAGAAGGGTCATGATCAGGCCGAAAATCTTGCTCACGCCTGCTATTTGATCTTTGGTAAAGCCTTGGTCGATATAGAACACGTTGGCCATCACGCCCATGACCGTGTCCGACATGCGATAGGTCGCTATCAAGCCGAGCAGCAATAACGCTTGCCAGCGATAGCGCACGATAAAGTCGTTTACCGGCGTCAGAACCGGTGCCAACCCGCGTCGTCCCATGGATGACAAACACAACACAGTCAGCAAGGTGTAGAGGATGGCACGCAGAAATGCCCGATCCTCCATCACCAGCTTCATCAGGCTTACACCTTCAAATAACACCCCTGCAAAGTCGGTGTTATACAGCTGAGTGAACATGGCGGGGACGGAAACCAGCAGCACAATCAGTACGAAAACCGAGGCTAATTGATGAACAAAACTATAGCGCCCTGCTGATAACTGAGTCCGCAAGGTTACCGGCGGTTCGCGCATGAAAAAGGTGGTGAGCAGCGCTGGAACCATCAGCAGCCCAAAAAGCACATAGGTGCCGGTCCACGCTGAGTGTTTGTAGTTGTAGCCTGTCGAGCCAAAGCCCTCAGCAAAAAAAAGTGCACCCGCTGTGGCCAGCAACGCAGCAACCCGATAGCCGGACATGTAACTGGCGGCGAGCGCGGCTTGGCGGTTGTCACTGGCGATTTCCAGGCGGTAGGCGTCGATGGCAATGTCTTGGGTCGCAGATGCGAAAGACACGACAACGGCGATTGCAATCAGCCAGGACAGGTGTTTTTGCGGGTCACAAAAACCCATGCCGACCAGGCCGAGTATCACCAGCGTCTGGGACAACACCAGCCAGGAGCGGCGACGGCCCAGTTTTCCGAGCAATGGCAGGCGCCACTGATCAAGCAGCGGCGACCACACCCATTTAAAGGCGTAGGCGAGTCCGATCAGGCTTGCATAACCAATGGTTTCGCGCGCTACACCGGCTTCGCGCAACCAGACAGAAAGCGTCGAAAACACCAGCATGTACGGTAAACCGGCGGCGAAACCGAGCAGCAACAGCACAAGGGTTGATGGGCTGGAATAGGCAGCTAGCGCTTCGCGCCAGGTTTTACGGGGCATGGACTTGAGTCTGCCTCTGATTACGGAAACAAAGGGCGCACTCTAACCGCAGTGCTCTATTGGGCGCCAGCCATGGACTTGTATATCCACACGATTATTAACAATCCTTAATCCTTCGCTGCGCAGGCGCGCACGCTGTTCGTCACCCGACACACTGCCTGCGGGCAAGCTGATCCGGCCGCCAGCTGCCAGCACCCGATGCCAGGGTAATCGGGTGTCTTCGGGAAGTTGGCTCAGCGTGCGCCCGACCCAGCGTGCTGCTCGCCCCAGGCCCGCCCAGTCAGCGAGTTGGCCGTAGGTCACAACTTTGCCTGATGGCACCAGCATCAAGGTTGAATAAAGAGCTGTGCGGCGCATCTCGGCGGGTGTTGGTTCCGCGTGGGGCGGTGTCTTCATGGGCAGTTATACGAGTTCATGGCGTCAATAAATCAGAGGTTTGCGGCAACAGTTCCAATCAAGGAACTACATGATTATCAGCCGGTCTTTCTTTGTCCGGGGTGTGTCCATCGGGATAATGCCAACATTCTTTCGAAAATCTGAGTTTCGCATCTGCTTATGTTGTCCAGAACCCTGTTATGCCTTGCCGTCTTGAATGTGTCCACGCCTTTACTTGCCGATACTGTCTGGCTGAAGAACGGTGATCGACTGAGCGGCAAAATCAAAGTGTTTGATGGTGGCAAGTTGCTCATTCAGACCGATTATGCAGGCGCCATTGCGATTGACTGGAAACAAGTCAAAACCCTGGAAAGTGATCAGGAACTGCTGGTCAAGCAGGATGCTTACGTCGGTGAAAAGGCCAAGTCGCTGATAGCCGCCGAAGACGGCCAAGTCACGCTGGCCAATGGCGAGGCCCCCAAAACGGTCGAGCTGGCCAGTATCGAGCAAATCATGAAGCCCAAGCCGCTTATCGAGGACTTCGTCTGGAAAGGGAATGTGGATGTTGCACTGGACTACAAGCGTGCGGACAAAGATACCGATGACTACGACATAGACTTCAAGACGACCGCTCGTCATGGCGCCTGGCGTCATCACGCAGAGGGTTCATATAACCGCGAGTTCCAGAACGATGTCGTCACAACCGACAACTGGAACGCAGAATACGCGCTCGACCACTTTATTGATGACAAGTGGTATTGGCAGGGGCGTTTGGGGTACACCCGAGACAGGGTCGAAGACGTTTCTCGTCAGCGCACAGTGGGTACGGGTCCGGGTTATCAATTTTGGGATGACGAACTGGGCGCCTTCTCACTGGGTGCATTGCTCAATCGTGCCGACTACGAGTACTCAGACGGTAAGAAAAACAACTTCTACTCCTTGGCCATGAAGTGGGATTACAACCGGTACCTTATAGGCAAAATGGTGTCGATCTTTACAAATGGCGAGTTGGGTAAACCGCTGGAAGGGGCATCGGATTACAGCCTCGATGCTGAAATCGGCTTGCGTTACAAAGTGACTGAATGGGCATCGCTCAACCTCAAGGCCGAAAAAGACCTGATCGGCACCGGCAGTGGTTCGGACAACGCACTCAATAAAACCCGTTACACCGCAGGGTTTGGCGTGATGTGGTAATTCTTGTCGCGGCTGCGATCCTTGCAAAAATCAAAAGATCGCAGCCTTCAGCAGTTCCCGTACGCCGGATGTTAAATCCGCAATCCGCCGTCCAGTTCCAGAATCCGCCCGGTGTAATAATCGTTTTCGAAGATGTACGCCGCCGAATGGGCGATCTCCTCAACTTTACCCATCCGTTTGAGTGGGATGCCTGCGGTCATTTTTTCCAGAGCCTCGGGCTTCATGCCCAGCGTCATCTCGGTTTCGATAAAACCGGGAGCAATCCCGGCCACGCGAATACCGTAGCGCGCCAGCTCTTTGGCCCAGGTCACGGTCGCAGCCGCTACGCCAGCCTTGGCGGCTGAATAGTTGGTTTGGCCCACGTTGCCCGCCCGCGAGATCGATGAAATATTGATAATCGCGCCCTGGCTGTTCAACTCGATCATTTTCGCCGCCACCTCACGGGTGCAGAGGAACACCCCGGTCAGGTTGACGTCGATGACGGCCTGCCATTGCGCCAGGCTCATCTTGGTCATGACCCCGTCCTTGACCTTTAAGAGCAGGCCATCACGCAGGATTCCGGCATTGTTGACCAGGCCATTGATCGCGCCAAAGTCTTCAGCAATCTGCCCCACGGTTTGTGTAACCTGCTCTTCGTCCGCCACGTTGCACACGTAAGCACGAGCCTCGACACCGTGGGCTTGGCAGGCGGCAACAGCCTGCTCGAGCTTTTGCGGGTTTAGGTCGACCAATGCCAGTTTTGCGCCCTTGGCTGCGAGATACTCAGCCATTGCGCGACCTAGCCCTTGGCAGCCGCCAGTGATAATGATTACTTTGTCTTTTAGTTGCATGAGTGCCCTGATCTCGACCGTTTCGACGGGTTTTTTATTGAGGAGTCATAAGTTGAGCGTTGAAGCTGCCAAGCATGCCCGAGAATTATTGCTCAAGGAATACCGTGGGGCGCTGTCCACGCTCTCCAAGGCGATGCCGGGGTTTCCTTTTGGCTCGGTCGTGCCCTATTGCCTGGATGAGCAGGGGCGGCCACTGATACTGATCAGCCGGATCGCTCAACACACCCACAATTTGCGCAAAGACCCCAAGTGTTCCCTGATGGTCGGCGAGCGCGGCGCAGAAGATGTACAGGCCGTCGGGCGCCTGACGTATCTGGCCGAAGCGGAGCAAGTGACAGACCCGGCGGCCGTTGAAGCGGCGGCTGAACGTTATTACCGTTACTTCCCTGAATCGCAGAGTTATCACACGGCGCATGATTTCGACTTCTGGGTGCTACACCCGGTCAGGCATCGCTATATCGCAGGCTTTGGCGCTATTCACTGGCTGGATCAAGTCACCTTGGCCAACCCTTTTGCCGGGCTGGCCGAAGTGCGCATGGTCGATCACATGAACGAGGACCACGCCAACGCCATCGCTCATTACGTTGAACTGAGCGGGCTGCCCCGCACCGAGCCGGCAGAAATGGTCGGGCTCGACAGCGAAGGCATGCATTTGCGCATTGGTCAGGCCCTCTATTGGCTGGGCTTCCCAGAGGCTTGTAACACTTCGACACAAGTGCGCGAGGCCTTGGTTCTTCTGGCCCGTGCGAGTGAATGGCCGAAAAAAGAAACCGTACAGTCTTGAATTCACAAAGGCGCGCCGTCATCTAAGCTGGGTTGGAAGATATTCTTCCGGAGAGGAATCATTTGATGCGTGCTTTTTTATTGCTCTTTCTGTTGTTTCCAGTGCTAGAGCTGTACGTCTTTTTCAAGGTCAGCACCGCAATCGGGTTTTTCCCTGCGTTGTTGCTGATCATTGCAGGCTCCATGTTGGGTGTCCTGGTGGTTCGCGTTGCAGGGCTGGCTACCGCCTTGAGTGCACGCGAGAGTCTTAATCGTGGTGAGCTGCCTGCCCAGCAAATGCTGCATGGCCTGATGATGGCGTTGGGGGGGGGCTTGCTGGTGCTTCCAGGTTTTGTCAGCGACATCGCAGGTCTGTTGTTGCTGTTCCCGCCGGTTCGCCGTTTTCTGGTCAATCGTCTGCGCAAGCGCGCAGAAGAGCAGGCCATTCGTCAGCGCGCGTTTGCTGATGAGTTTGAGGCGGCACGTCGACCAGGCACGCATCAACCGTTGGGGCGAGAACCCAATGTGATTGAAGGCGAGTTCGAACACCGCGATAAGTAAACGTTTCTTCAAAGGCTTTGGCACGGCACCTACGGTGCCGTGTTTGTTTTTGGGTCGCACAAAAAGGTAAAAAATTTCATTGGGGCGCCCTTGTAATCACTGGATGCGCCCTTATGTAACTGACACCGCAGGATTTTGCTGGCAACAGCAGGCTCCTTTAGCGATTCACCCCCGGCATTTCCGGACTTGTAAACCCAGCCGGTATTGACACCGGCCGATGAACACCACAATTAGGAGAGATCGACAATGAAGCTTCGTCCTCTGCATGACCGCGTCGTAATCCGTCGCAGCGAAGAAGAAAAGAAAACCGCTGGCGGTATCGTTCTGCCTGGTTCTGCTGCCGAGAAAGCTAACAGCGGTGAAGTGATCGCTGTGGGTACTGGTCGCGTTCTGGACAACGGTGAAGTGCGTGCGCTGGCCGTGAAAGTGGGTGACAAGGTTGTGTTCGGCCCTTACTCCGGCAGCAACACTGTGAAAGTCGACGGCGAAGACCTGTTGGTAATGGCTGAGAACGAGATTCTCGCTGTTATCGAAGGCTGATTTCCCGCTCCTTTTCCCGCTACTACAAAGTATTTAAGGAAGAACGATCATGGCTGCTAAAGAAGTTAAATTCGGCGATTCCGCCCGTAAAAAAATGCTCGCCGGTGTAAACGTCCTGGCTGACGCAGTTAAAGCGACCCTGGGCCCTAAAGGCCGTAACGTGATCATCGAGAAGAGCTTCGGCGCTCCGACCATCACCAAAGACGGTGTTTCGGTAGCCAAAGAAATCGAGCTGAAAGATCGCTTCGAAAACATGGGCGCGCAGCTGGTTAAAGACGTTGCCTCCCGTGCTAACGATGACGCCGGTGACGGTACTACTACTGCTACCGTTCTGGCTCAGTCGATCGTCAACGAAGGCCTGAAAGCCGTCGCTGCCGGCATGAACCCGATGGACCTGAAGCGCGGCATCGACAAAGCGACCATCGCTATTGTCAAAGAACTGAAATCGCTGGCTAAACCATGCGCTGACAGCAAAGCCATCGCTCAGGTGGGTACTATCTCCGCCAACTCCGACAGCTCCATCGGCGACATCATTGCCGAAGCCATGGAAAAAGTCGGTAAAGAAGGCGTGATCACCGTTGAAGAAGGCTCGGGCCTGGAAAACGAACTGTCTGTTGTTGAAGGCATGCAGTTTGACCGTGGCTACCTGTCCCCGTACTTCGTCAACAAGCCAGAGACCATGACCGCAGAGCTGGACGGTCCGCTGATCCTGCTGGTCGACAAAAAGATCTCCAACATCCGTGAACTGCTGCCAGTTCTGGAAGCTGTTGCCAAGGCAGGTCGCCCACTGTTGATCGTAAGCGAAGACGTTGAAGGCGAAGCCCTGGCGACTCTGGTTGTGAACAACATGCGCGGCATCGTTAAAGTTGTTGCTGTCAAGGCACCAGGCTTTGGTGACCGTCGCAAGGCAATGCTGCAGGACATCGCTGTTCTGACTGGCGGTACCGTTATCTCCGAAGAGATCGGCCTGAGCCTGGAAAGCGCTACCCTGGAACACCTGGGTAATGCCAAACGCGTAACCGTAACCAAAGAAAACACCACCGTGATTGACGGTGCTGGTGTAGAAGCTGACATTCAGGCACGTGTCACTCAGATCCGTGCCCAAGTAGCTGATACCACTTCGGACTACGACCGTGAAAAACTGCAAGAGCGTCTGGCCAAGCTGTCTGGCGGCGTTGCAGTGATCAAGGTTGGTGCTGGTTCCGAAGTAGAAATGAAAGAGAAGAAAGCCCGCGTTGAAGACGCCCTGCACGCTACCCGTGCAGCCGTTGAAGAAGGCGTGGTACCTGGCGGTGGCGTGGCACTGGTTCGCGCTCTGCAAGCCATCTCCGAACTGAAAGGCGACAACGCTGATCAGAACGTTGGTATCGCGCTGCTGCGCCGTGCTGTTGAAGCACCTCTGCGTCAGATCGTTGCCAACTCCGGTGACGAGCCAAGCGTAGTAGTCGACAAAGTGAAGCAGGGTTCGGGTAACTACGGTTACAACGCAGCCACTGGCGAATACGGCGACATGATCGAAATGGGTATCCTTGACCCAGCTAAAGTGACTCGTTCGGCTCTGCAAGCGGCTTCGTCGATTGCCAGCCTGATGATCACCACTGAAGCGATGATCGCTGAGATCCAGGAAGACAAACCAGCTGGCGGCGGTATGCCAGACATGGGCGGTATGGGTGGTATGGGCGGCATGATGTAAGCCAGCCTTACCCCGATACGCAAAAGCCCCGCCTGAGTCATCAGGCGGGGCTTTTTTGTGGCTTTGTTAATTGTAGGAGCGAGCTTGCTCGCGATCTTTTGATCTTTAAAGCTCGCGAGCAAGCCCATTTCAACAGGTTTTGCCCTTGTGCGGCTGGGTCCTTTGGCTCAAAAAAACGGGGGCACTGCACTGCTTTGTGGGAGCTGCCGTAGGCTGCGATCTTTTGATCCAGTAAAAGCGCGAGCAAGCTCACTCAGTGGTAACGCTTGCTCGCGCTCAGCGATAGCGCTGTTAGCGCGATACCACCGGCACAGTGACCGTTGGCTTCCAACTCAACAATTGTTGCTTATAGTCGTAGCTGGCGCCTTGGTAGTAGGTAATCGCCCGCTCAATCAGCGGGTCGGTCGCTGTAACCTTGGACTCGATACTGTCTGTCAGGGCTTCATCATGACGACGCAAGCCTTGGCGCGGGCTCAGAATCGCCAGGTCTTTACCGTCAAACAGACCCAAATGCTGATAGTTACCAACCACCACTCGGGCGGGCAGCGAGTTTTCTTGCAGCAGGTTGCGGCCAAAAAAGGTCGACTGGTAATCGAGGTTCAGCAAGCCCAGCAATGTCGGCGCAAGGTCAATCTGGCTGGCCAGTTGCCCATTCTCACGTGCTTCAATCAACTTAGGTGCATAGATAAACAGCGGGATCTGGTAGTTGGTTATCGGCAAGTCTTCTTTACCAGCGCTGCCTGCAGTGTGGTCAGCGACGAAGATAAAGATCGTGTTGTCGAACCACGGCTTTTTACGCGCATCGTTAAGGAACTGGCCGATGGCGTAGTCGGTGTACTTCACCGCGCCGTCGCGACCATTGCCTGATTTGATGTCGATTCGGTCTGCCGGGTAGGTATAAGGGCGATGGTTTGAGGTGGTCATCAGTTGCAGCAAAAACGGCTTTTGCTGGGCGTAATCGGTATCGGCCAGTTTCAGTGTTTCGCGGTACAAGTCTTCGTCAGCCATGCCCCACGCGTTTTTAAAATGGATGTCCGCTTCATTGACGCTGCTTTGGTCGACCACGCGATAGCCGTTGCCACTGAAGAAGGCGTTCATGTTGTCAAAGTAGCCGCGCCCGCCGTACACAAATACGCTGTCATATCCCACAGCATTTAGCTGCTGACCCAGGCTGGCGAAGCCGCTTTCGCGGCCGATGCGCTTGACGATAGAGCGCCCCGGCGTTGGCGGAATGGCCAGGGTGATCGCCTCCAGCCCACGATCGGTACGGGTGCCGGTGGCGTAGAAGTTATTGAAGTACAGACTCTCTTTGCGCAACTGATCAAGGTTGGGCGTCAGGTTACGGCCGTCACCGTTGCTGCCCAGGTACTTGGCGCTGAGGCTCTCGATGGTCACCAGCACAATGTTGGGCTGGCGCGGGGTGCCCGGGTTGTCGATATTGCGGCGAATATCCAGCGGGTCTTTGCCGACAAACGTTGCGTTGGGTTCCGTCAGCTCGGCGCGCAATTGGTTGGCCACCACCGGAGTGGGCAGGCTGGTATAAAACTGCTGGTAGTCCAGCTCGTTATTCCGGAACGCGGCGAAAAACTGATAGGGGCCATTACTTGCCAGTTCATGTTGATAAGCGTTGCCGCCCTGGCCTCGTGGGCTATCTTGATTAAGCACTTGCAGGCTCAGTCCGGCCACCAGCAACAGGCCAGCCGCTGTAGCAAGGCGACCCTTGACGTTCGGGAGCGGGGAGTTGATGGCCGTATTGAATGCTTTGCGCAAGGCAACACTCAACGCAATGGCCACCACGGCGATGGCACTCAGCAGCAAACCTATCGGGTAGGACTCCATGACGTTGTTCAGTACTTCGTCGGAGTAAACCAAGTAGTCCACTGCTATAAAGTTAAAGCGAACGCCGAACTCATCCCAGAACAACCATTCGGCCACTGCGGTGAAAAGCATCGCGAACACACTGACGGTCAGCAGGCCTTGCAGGAACCAGCGATGCCCGCGGCGACGCCACAGAGCGGGAGGGCACAGCAACAGATAAAGACCCAACGGTACGGCCGCGTAGGTTAAAAAACCGAGGTCGTAGAGTAAACCGATGCCAAACACGGGCAGCCAATGGTTGCCGGCCTCTCCTAGATGGGTGATTAGCAGAACGCCTCGAGTCATCAGAAAGGTCGCCAGCCAACAGCCAGTCAACAGAAGCAGGTAGCGCATTGGCGCGGTGTGTAGCAAACGCATGAGTGTCTTTCCTTAAACCCTGGGGGGGCGCGAGTGTGCGCACGCCACTGTATGCGGTATGTGAATCGTTAGTGAAATAATTGTTAAAGTCGTCTGACTGTTAACTAAATCTTCTAAAGGCCCAGTGGCGCTAGCCCTCAGCGGTTCTTGGCCTTAAGCTGCGCGGGCCAAGACGGCCGTTACTGCGTACGGAGAAAAGTGCCCATGCGAATTTTATTGGTTGAAGACAACCGCGATATCCTCGCCAATCTGGCGGACTACCTGGGGCTTAAAGGTTATACCGTTGATTGCGCGCAGGACGGCTTGTCAGGCTTGCACCTAGCGGCAACCGAACATTACGACTTGATCGTGCTCGACATCATGCTGCCGGGTATCGACGGCTACACCTTGTGCAAACGCCTGCGTGAAGACGCGCGTCGTGATACCCCAGTCATCATGTTGACCGCCCGCGATCAATTGGATGATCGCCTGCAAGGTTTCAAATCCGGTGCCGATGACTACCTGCTCAAGCCGTTTGCCCTGTCAGAACTGGCGGCGCGAATCGAAGCGGTACTGCGCCGTGCTCAAGGCGGTGGTCGTCGTGAGTTGCAGGTCGGCGACTTGCGCTATGACCTCGACACCCTTGAAGTGACCCGCGAAGGGCGCCTGCTCAAACTCAACCCGGTCGGTCTCAAGTTGCTGGCCGTGCTGATGCAAAAAAGCCCGCATGTACTGCGTCGTGAAGTGCTGGAAGAAGCGCTGTGGGGCGACGACTGCCCCGACAGCGATAGCCTGCGCAGCCATGTTCACCAGTTGCGCCAGGTGATCGACAAACCCTTCGACAAACCTTTATTGCAAACCGTGCATGGCGTGGGCTACCGCCTCGCCGAGAGTCGCGATGGAGTTTAAGCAAAGCCTTGCCCAACGGATCATCATCGCGTTCGCACTCATGAGTGCGCTGGTGGCGGGAACGTTTGCGATGGGCATTGTTGCCACCGTGCACCTGGTCGAAGAAAAACTTATCTCAGCCGGGCTGGGCGGCGATCTGCAACGGCTGCTGTTGATGGACAACGTGAGCGACTGGAACCATCGCCCCGAGCCGGATCAACTGTTTTACTACAGTGGCGGCCGTGGCGACTTTGCCTTGCCCAAGGATCTGCGCCATCTGGAACCAGGGTTTCATGAGGTGTTCCGCGATCAGTTGTCGTATCACGCCATGGTCGAAGTAGTCGATGGTCGGCGCTACGTATTGCTGCAAGACCAAAGCGATTTTGAAGAGCGCGAGCGGGTGTTGTTTGCTGTGGTGCTGGTTGGCTTCGTGCTGGCGCTGGCGCTGGCAGTGTTCCTGGGGTGGGTGCTTGCGCGTCGAGTGATGGCACCCGTGGTGCGACTGGCCCGCCAGGTGCGGCATCGAGATCAGTTGCTGGGGTTGGCACCGCCACTGGCACCGGATTATGCGGCCGACGAGGTCGGCGAATTGGCGGTGGCCTTCGACGCCACGCTAGGCCGCCTGCGTGACACCTTGACCCGCGAGCGGTTGTTCACCAGTGATGTGAGTCACGAGTTGCGTACGCCCTTGATGGTGTTGGCCAGCTCCTGCGAGTTACTGCTCGAAAGTCCGTCGCTGGATCAGCGCAGCCGCTCACAAGTGGAACGTATCTCCCGGGCCTGTGAAGAAATGCGTGAATTGGTGCAGACCTTTCTCATGCTGGCTCGCGCACAGCATGAAGATGCCAGCATGTCGCCCACGGTCACTCTCACCACTGTGGCGCAGGGATTGATCAGCTTGTGGCGCGGTCCTATTGAGGCGAAAGGCCTGACACTGATTTACGATCCGGGTAATCCGCTCGACACCCGTTATAACGCGACGTTTTTGCATGCGGTCATGGGCAACTTGCTGCGCAATGCCCTGCATTACACCGACACTGGCTTTATTCGTCTGAGCCTGGAACCTACCGGGTTTGTGGTCGAAGACAGCGGCGTCGGGATTCCCGAAGAGAAGCGTCAGGCCATGTTTCAGCCCTTTGTTCGCGGCAGTGAAAAGCGCGGTGAGGGGCTTGGCCTGGGGCTGTCACTGGTGCAGCGGATCTGCGACAGCCAGGGGTGGCGTGTAACGTTGACCACCATGGAGCCCAACGGTTGCCGCTTCCACGTCGAGCTGAACCCCGCAGACCTCTGAAAATCCTGTCGTGACCCACGTCAGTGGGTCGCTCTTCCTGCAATTGTTTAGTTGGCTGGATGGCCCTAAGCCAGTATCTTGAGCCTGTAAAACCCTGCACTGTTTATGGACTCAATGGTACAAAATTTTCACCTGATGATGACCTGATGCGAACGCCCTCCTGTTTAAGGTGGCGCTTAATGGCTTCAGGAGACTCATCATGAGCAGCACCATCAAACTTAAATTTTCTGAAAAGTATAACCAGCAACACGCAACCGAATACTTGCTTAAACACCAGGACGGGCTTGCGCGGCGCCTCTCGCATAAACGAGATGTTCAGCTGGCGCGTTAAGCCTTGGCACTGGTTGGCGACCCTTGCCAGGTTTTAGATCTACCCTGCGGGGCGGGGCGTTTTTGGCCGCTGTTGGCTGAAAATCCAAACCGGGAAATCATCGGTGCAGACAATTCGGCGTCCATGCTTGAGGTGGCGTCGATCGCTCAGTCGGCTGAGGTGGTTAAACGGGTACGGTGCTTGCAGACATCTGCATTTGAGATAGAACTTGCGGACAACGCCGTAGACAGCATTTTTTGCATGCGCCTGTTGCACCACATTGGTGATGCAAGTCACCGGATGGCTCTATTAAGGGAGTTTCACCGGGTCAGTCGAGACAGCGTGATTATTTCATTGTGGGTTGATGGCAACGTTAAAGCCTTTAAACGCAAGCGACTTGAGCGTCAGCGGACTGCGGATGCTGGGTCGCATGGTTACCAAAATCGCTTTGTGTTACCGGCGGCGATCGTTGAAGCCGAGTTTAAAAAGGCTGGTTTTACTGTTCAGGAGCATCTGGATTTTCTCCCGCTCTATTCGATGTGGCGGGTTTACATATTACGTAAGAGGTAATGCATGGCCGTTGATTCTGTGTCGCCACACCCAGCTGCAACTGAAGACCGTTTTGATTTCTACTGGCAGCAACAAGGCGAGTGGGTTGAGGAGCCAAATCAGCGTCGCGGTGGTGAGAGTGGCGTACAACGCATCCACGATGCCAAAGGACGCACGCTGTATGTCAAGCGTCAGGTTGAGCACACCTATCGTAGTTGGCGCTACCCGCTGGGTCGCCCAACGGTATTGCGCGAGCGGGATGCACTGCTTGCGATGAACCGTTTATCGGTGGGCGTGCCTGAACTGGTGTACTGCGGGGCTCAGCAAGGGGCGGATAAACAATGGCGCGCATTGCTAGTGACCGCCGCGCTGGAACGTTTTGTTGAAATAGACAGTTGGTACGCTGCTGGTGAGCGTGACGTGCAGGGTGAGGCGATCCATGACCGCGTGCTTGAAAGCATTGCCGCCACATTGGCGCGTATGCACCTGGGGCGCTGGCAGCATGGTTGTCTGTATGCCAAGCATGTGTTCGTTCGAGTAACAGGCAAGGGTGACAGTGCGCAGGTCGATGTGGCCCTGCTGGATTTTGAAAAAAGCCGGCAACGGCTGACAGCCCGCAAGGCAGCCTCGCATGACTTGAAACAGCTACGCCGCCACTCGTCGTGGAATACCGACGACTGGACCAAACTGAACTACTTTTATGAAAAGGTGTTTGGCAGCGCTATCAAAGGGTTATGGTGATGAAGCGAGAAATAGCACGAAGTTTATTTTTGCTGGGGTCTCTGGTCGTTGCTTCTGTGGCAATGGCCGCCTGGCAACCGCCAGTGATGCAAGTGTTGAGTGCAACGCAGAGCGGTGCGCATTGCCCGATTCCTCGTGTGACCAAAGTTGTTGCAGACGCCAAACCCGATCACGAACTCTTGCTGTTTATGTTCGGAATGACGCAAGGCATGAAGCCTCAAAGTTGAACCCAGCGACGCGGCTTGCAATGAAACCGAGCCTCGCGATCTTTTATTTTTCAAAGGGTCGCGAGGCGAGTTCGTTGTTGCAGCAGGTAAAAGGCAGGCTTTACATCACATGCAAGTGGTTGTCCCAAAGACCCGAGGGTAAATCCAGGGGTTTGACAGTCAACTCATTCTGACGGCAATCGTAGAAGCGGCAACGGCCTTGGCCGGACGTCACTACAAATCCGTGTTTCA
Organism: Pseudomonas sp. NPDC096917; assembly: GCF_044762555.1. NCBI lineage: Bacteria > Pseudomonadati > Pseudomonadota > Gammaproteobacteria > Pseudomonadales > Pseudomonadaceae > Pseudomonas > Pseudomonas sp. NPDC096917. The sequence goes on from NZ_JBIWEO010000012.1 coordinate 23,168, forward strand.
CTGCGGCCACGCCTGCGCAGTCCGGCAAGGGGGCGTCCAGACGCACCGCACCGCTGTCCAGGTCCCAGACAAAAAACCGGTTACCCCTTGGCGCCGTCAAGGCCACCAGCCGCAGCTCGCTGTGTACCGCCACACTGGCCGTGTAATGTCCCATGGCACGCAGTTGCTGTTCGGCTACCGGAAACGGTTCAAATGGCTGGCCAGGACGTTTGATCGCCAGTAACTCGGACAACTCATGGGCATCCCCCATAAATTGCTGGCAGGCAACGATGGTACCGTCGCTGGCGATCCCCAGGTGACGCACGCTGTTCATCTGCTGGCTCAATGTTTCCTTGCTCAGCAATGCACCGTCACGTTGCATCAGCACCAGACTGGGCTCCATCGCGTTGAGGTTCATTTCAACCCGGCTTTCGGCCTCGGTGCGTATGCCACCGTTGGCCACCACCAGCGTTTCGCCATCGGGCATCCATGACACTTGATGCGGGCCCACGCCGTGAGTGGGGATTTCTCCACTGTGAATCAGGCGTTCGCCTTCAAAGCGGTACACCCCCAGCAAGCCACGCCCCGGATCGGTGGTGTCATTCTCGGTGGTGTATAGCCATTCGCCGTCTTTATGAATCACTGCATGACCATAAAAATGCCGATTGGGCAGCGATGTCAGGGTTTGCAGCAGTTGTCCGTCCTTGAGGCTGATCAGGTAACTTTCAGTGCCGGGACGTCGCGCCACAAACAACGCAATAGGCAGCGTTGGGTGGTTGATGATGTCGTGGCAGCGCTGGCCGACCTGAGTGCTGAACACTTGGGTACCATCCAGTCGATAGCCGACGGCAAAGTGTTTGCCGTCCACATCGTCGCGGGCACTGAGCAGCAGCGGGCTCTGGCCTTTGTGTTTAAACAGCGACCAACCGCCCAGCGTCACGGCGCTCAGTAATAAACCGCCGAGCTTGAGAGCTTGCCTGCGCATCATCGAACCATCCTTCATTAATCGCCGTCGTTGGCGTTAAAGCCCAGTTGAATGCCCAGCGCCTTGGCCAGTTCGCCTTCGTGCAGACGGTGAACCACGTTAAGGCTGTCGTAGATGGCATCCAGTTGAGCGCGGCCTGCGTCGTCAGCCAACAGCTCATTGAGCGTGCGCGAGTTGTCGTTGAACAGCTTGAGCGAGGCGACGTAGGCGGCATCGATCTTGTCAGCCAGTGGCTTTTGCTCGGCGGGCAACAGACCACGCAAGCCTTTGTTGTCGACTCCCACCCATACGGTCTGAGCGGCCGCGAGACTGGCCGCCAGGCTTTGCAGCGACCCCTGACTGCGCCACGCGTCCGCCTGGAAGGGCTGTGGAGTGCCTTTGCTCTGGCGGCCCATTGGTGTGCCGAGCTTCTTCTTCAACGTATCGAGTGCGGTCACTTGTACACGCAGCAGGTCAGCGATGGCTTCGTGAGAGTCTGCATAACGCTGGTTCGGGAACTTGGTCATTTGCGCCAGCATGCCGTCAGTGCTGTTCCAGCTCGCCAGAATTTCTTCGGCCAGTTGTTTTTGACGTTCGCCAATGGCGGTCAGCAGAGGGCAATAGCGGGCTTTTTGTGCCGCGTCAGCCAGGTCGATATTGCTGTCGAACAGAATGTATTCGTAAGCCGACAGGCCTTGCACCACCACGCTGGACTTGGCCAGAGCAGCGGCATCGATCTGCGGCTGGGCCACGACCAACTGCTCAACCTGGCGTCCGACCAGATTCTTTTTGTCTGGCCAGAACTGTACTTGCCACGAGCGATTGCCTTCGGCCAATGGGCCAATCAGCAACGGCTGCAACTCGGCCCAGGCCTTTTGCGCGTGCAAGAAGTCGGCGCGAGCGGTGTCGAGCGATTCTTTGCCTTCGCAGTACGCGAGTGCACTGACCGCCAACTGGCGGTCAGCCTCAACCCAGCGGCTGTAAGTCGGCAGGATCACTTGTTTGGCGATGGCGGCCGAGGTGACGGCTTGCGGGTCTTGTGGCGAGCAGGCGGCCAAGGCAATAGCGGCAAGGCTGGTGAACAGAAGCTTGGGTCTAAACATGTCGGGGTCCCCGATCTTATAAGGCGTTAAAGAGAGTTCAGGAACGCCAGCAACGCAGCGCGCTGCTCGGCATTAAATTGTAAAACCCGCTGCTTGGCCGGTTCGGCCTCACCGCCATGCCACAGCACGGCTTCGAGCAGGTTGCGGGCACGCCCGTCGTGCAGAAACTGGGTATGACCACTCACCGCCTGAGTCAAACCGATGCCCCACAGTGGCGGTGTGCGCCAATCGCTGCCTGATGCGGCGAATTCGGTACGGTTATCGGCAAGACCCGGGCCCATATCGTGTAAGAGCAGATCGCTGTAAGGGTAAATGACCTGATTGGCCAGTTCGGGCTCGGCCGCATGGGCTGACGTGGTGAACTTCGGCGTATGGCACGACACGCAACCGGCCTGGTAGAACAGATTTTTACCGGCTAGCACCTGCGGCGAACCCACATCGCGGCGAGCAGGCACCGCGAGGTTGCGGGTGTAGAACTCGACGAGGCGCAGAATATTGTCACTGACCTCGGGTTCTCCATCCGGACCGTTGCCGTTGGGCGCTGCCAGGCAGTCGGTTTGTGCGGGTGTGCAGTCATCAAACGGCCTCAGGCGGGTAGTGAGCCCCATATCACCAGAAAAGGCGTGAACATTTTGTTGATTGAGGTTCGGTTGGCCCGCTTTCCAGCCAAATCGGCCTAAAACCGTCTTTTGCTGAGCGTCATCCCACACCTGATTCGGGCGCCCGTTGAGGCCGCCGCCCTGGTTGGCATTAGCCAGAATCGCCTCATCGGGGATGGCTTCAAGCAACCCCAGGCCAATCATTGGCGGCGCAATGCGTGCCGAGAAACGGGCGTCGGGGTGCATCGGGCCATAACCCAGCTGGGTGATTTGCAGCGTCGGTTTACGTAACTGGACTTCGGTGCCGTCTTTGAAGCGCACCGGCACAGGTGTGTAATCAACTCGCACCTTGCCCTCGGGGGCAACACCGGGCACGGCCATATCCTGCAACTGGCCGCCATAGACCGGTTCGGGAACAATCCCGACTTTCTCGATCAATTCGCGGTAAGCGAGGTCGTTGGGAATCGACAGACGCACCAGCATCGAAACGGAATTGATAGCGTCCGGTGCAGGCGGGTGGCCGCGTCCGTCTTTGATATGGCAGTTTTGGCAGGCATTGGTGTTGAACAGCGGGCCCAGACCATCACGTGCGGTGGTGGTGGAGGGCGCTATTACCCAAGGGTTACGAAAGAAGCTGTTGCCGACGCTGAAATCCAGACGGCGCGTAGGCGAAAGGTTGGCGGACGGCATGGAAAACGCATTTTGATCGCTTTTGCGCACAGTCGCGGCACCGCCTGAGCGGGCTTCGCCGGGCTCGGGTTTGGTGAAGCGCGGGGCATCATCACAGCCGCCAAGGCCCAGGGCCAACAGCAACAGAGACAGGCGAAGAGGCAGCGAAGGCATCAAGCGTCCAGATCAGCGAGCAAAATCGAGGGCGCAAAGTTTATCAGGGAAGGTGAATTGAAATAAGAGGAATTAGCGTTTGGTTTGATTTGTGACAGGCAAGCTCATGAGATTCAGCTTGCTCGTGAGGGGGGGCAGTGCGGCCTGGAGGTTAAACTGATCATGATTGAAAATGCCAATCAGCTTGACTGACTGGCAAAAGGTTCGTCGCTGACTCACATGAGTTAAATCTTGTATGGCTTGAAAATATAAAAGGTATTTCCTACAGGTTAATCAGAGATGAGCGATATACAAATTTTTCTTCGAATACTCTATGCTTTCTAAAAAAACGGAGTAAACATGAAAATATTTTTAGCGGTTTTAATGTTGGTTGCGATTTCTGGTTGTATAAATACTCAGCCATTTCCTAAAGTGTACAGTCCAGAGCTTGCTCATAAATGTCAGACAGATCCGTACGGTTTTGATTGTTTGCACCCTCCTGCAGTGCTTCATAATTAATTTTTGCTAAATATGGTTTTCCGTAGTTGGAGTCTGTGTTGATTAAAATTCCCAGATGGTAAAGGGTATTCCACTTGGTAGTATATTTATGACGCTGAATGTTCTTTTTGGCATGCGACCTGGGATAAATCCAAACCGAGCCCAGCATAGATTTCCAGTACGTTGATCATAGATGACTAAATTCCCATCGTTTTGTATAACCATACACGCGTTGTACCAGAGCGATTTATCAGTACTGTGAGTGCTTTCAGCAATCCATAAGCGTCTTCTGGACGGATCATAGAGAAAACCACTATTACTGATGACGAAATGAAGACGCTCGCGCATTTTCTTACGCTGCAAAGTTTTGCTGTAAGGCTGATTGCTATCTGCTGACCAGATGGTAGCTGCGCCCTCAGTAATTACCAGATTCCCATCAGCGTAGTACCAGTCTGAAACGCCCATTTTCAGACATAAGATATTGTCCTGGAGACATTATTTGGTTCGGTGGTAGTAAGAGGGAGCCGCTCGATTGAAATGGAGTATAAGTTATGGTCATGTTTCTCTCGCGTAATAGCTTGTTGGGTCTTAATTAAATCTAGTTAGAGTGGGGAGGTGGCGGTATATGTATACTGCTGTGAAAGCCTAAATGTTTATTGGGTGGGGTGTCTATTTGACGAAAATTATAAAAACAAAATTACAACAGCTTCTCTTCAGATAGCTGCTCGATAGTGATTACACCTACTGGATAGAGCCCAAAAAAAGCGGCCCAAAGGCCGCCTTTTTGTTTACTCACTTAAACCTGCAGATCAGAACTCGTGATCAGCATTATCCGGGTTCAGGTCACTGATACCGAGTTTGCCAGCGGCTTGCTCGATCGCGCCGGTCTGTTTGACCAGTGCGGCAATGGCGTCACGAACGACTTGGTTACCCGCTTCGTTACCCGCTGCGATCAACTGGTCGTAATGCTCGCCTTTGTTGGCGCGATCAACCATGACCTGGATTTTGGCTTCGGTGTCAGCCAAGTCTGATTTCAGGGTTGCGTCTGCAGCTGGATCAACCACTACCACCAAAGAAGACAGGCTTGGGCCGGTCATTTTGGTGCCGTCAGCGCGCACGTACTCGCCCAGGTACACGTTACGAATACCTTTGGCATCGTAGAAGTGCGAGTTGTGGGTGTTGTCGCTGAAGCAGTCTTGCTCGTCTTCAGGGGAGTTGGCTTCCAGCGACACTTTCATGCGCTCGCCGGCCAGTTCGCCCAACGACAGGCTGCCCATGCCGAAGAACATTTTGCGCAGACCGTTCTGTACCGGCTCTGCTTCCAGAGTGGCGCGGTAGTTTTGCGGGTCATTCGGTGCCCAGTTGCCGACCATTTCGTTGAGGTCGTTAACCAGCAGTTGGGTCACGGCCTTGAGGTAGGCACGACGGCGGTCGTTGTGGCCACCGGTGGCGCCTTCGCCTTCCAGGTAGTCAGAAGCAGGGCGGTTGCCCGCGCCAGGGCCTGTGCCGTTCAGGTCCTGGCCCCACAGCAGGAACTCGATGGCGTGGTAGCCGGTCGCAACGTTGGCTTCGGAACCGCCCAGCTCATTCAGGCTAGCCAGGGTTTGCGGTGTGATGTCGGTCACGTCGACTTTGTCTTCGCCGACCTGGATCTGGGTGTTGGCGATGATGTTGGCGTTGGCACCCGGGTTGCCCAGTGCGCCAGCATAGTTGGCGTCAACGTAGTCGATCAGGCCTTCGTCCAGCGGCCAGGCGTTCACTTGGCCTTCCCAGTCGTCAATGATGGTGTTGCCGAAACGGAACACTTCACTTTGCAGGTAAGGCACGCGCGCCTCAACCCAGGCAGCGCGAGCGGCTTTGAGGGTGTCGTCGTTTGGCTTGGCCAGAAACGCGTCGATGGCGGTTTGCAGTTTTTTCGCAGTGGATTCGGCGTCGCTGTACACGGCGTGGACCATGTCGGCGTAATGCGCGACAACCGCCTTGGCGGCAGCTTCGTCGACGTGGGCTGCCGTGACATCAGTGGCTGGCGTGGCAGTCGTAGTCGCTGCTGCTGGCGTAGGGGCTGCTGCTGTTTTTTCTTTGTCTTTGTCGCCACAACCGGCGAGTGAAATAGCAATGGCCAGCAGACTGGCGGTGGCCAGGGGCATACGAATCATGGCGAAAATCCTGCTTCGAGAGGTGGGACAAACGTGCGATGGCACGCAAAACGTGCGACATAATGCGAAAGATTTGCATTTTGTGTAAAGGGTTACTGTTGTAAATATTTCCTATTTACTTTGCCGGCCCGCCTTGTCTCTCGCGGCGTGTGTAAAAATCATGAAATATAAAATCACACATTGAGTGCATTGTTGCGCTGAGCCTGTTTCAAATAAGCGCTCAATTCCCGTGCTCCCAGGGGCTTGCTGTACAAATAACCCTGGCCTTCATGGCAGCCTTCGCCGATCACATAGGCTTCTTGTTCGAGTGTTTCCACACCTTCGGCAATCACCTGCATGCCCAAGCTTTTGCCGAGCTGAATGATGGCGCGCACGATGGTGGTATCGTCGTCGTCATCAATCAGGTCTTGCACAAAACTCTTGTCGATCTTGATTTTGTCCAGCGGCAAGCTTTTGAGATAACTGAGCGATGAATAGCCAGTGCCGAAATCGTCAATGGCGATCAGTGCACCGGAGCGGCGCAAGCTCAACAAATGCTGGGCGGCGGTGCTGATGTCTTCCATCAGGCTGGTCTCGGTCACTTCCAGCTCCAGGCTGCCCGGCGGCAAGCGATACACCTGCAGCAGGTTATTCACCACCCTGGGCAATTCTGCGTGGTGTAACTGCACCGTGGACAAGTTGACGGCCATGCGCAGCTCGATGAAGCCCTGGTCGTGCCATTCGCGCAGTTGGTGGCACGCCTGGTCCAGAACCCATTCGCCCAAGGCAATAATGGTGTCGTTTTTTTCGGCCAGCGGGATAAATATGTCCGGTGGGATCATGCCGTGTTCAGGGTGCTGCCAGCGCAACAATGCCTCGACTCCGACCACACGATGATCGCTGTAACGGATCTGCGGCTGATAGACGAGGTACAACTGATTGCCGCGCAAGGCATCACGCAGGTCTTTTTCCAGCTCACGCCGGCGGCGCATTTCGCGGTCCACGCTGGCGATGTAAAACTGATAGCGACTGCGCGAGCGGGTTTTGGCCAAGGTCATGGTTTGCTCGGCTTTTTGCAGCAACTGCTCTGAGGTGTCGCCATCTTCCGGAAACAGCGTGATGCCAATGGTGGCGCGCAAGCGGATGTTTTTCTTGCCCACGCTGAACGCCGTTTCAAGGTCATCCAGAATGCTTTGCGCCAGTTCGGCCGCTTCGTAAGGCTGCTCGATAGTCGCCTGAACCAGTGCAAACTGGTCGCCACCCAAACGTGCCAATGCCCCCAGGCTACCGCTGTGGGCGCGGATCCGGTCGGTCAGGGCCTGCAATAGCTGGTCGCCCGTTTGATAACCAAATTGCTCGTTGATGCCTTTGAAGTCATCCAGGCCCACACATAACACGGCCACGCGGCGCTGTGTGCGGCCGGCATCGGTCAGGATTTTGCCGAGCTGGGTTTGCAATTGCTGACGATTGGGCAGGCCGGTCAAAAAGTCGTACTGGGCCATGCGCAGCAAGGAATTTTCGGCTTCGTGGCGCAAATGGGTATTGCGCTCAATCGAGGACAATAATTGGTTAGCGGTGTTGACCCACACCCCCAGTTCGTTCTTTTCATGGCCCTTGAGCTGCGGGATCAAATGCTCGCTTGGGTGGTCCGGATTGATGCTGGTCAGGTGCTGGATCATTTTTGATAAGGGCTTGGTCAGCAGCCAGTGATAAATCAGATACAACACCAGGCTCATCAGCAGGGCCCGCAGCACACCCGAGAGCAGCAGGGCCCCGGCGTTGGTCAGGAAGCTTTTGCCGTAGGTGGCAGTATCGAGGGTAATGCTCAGGTCGCCGTAATACTCGCTGTACGGCCCGCTGCCCGTCAGTGGCGTGCTGAAGGTGCGCTCCTTGCCCAGAATAAGGTCGGTCAGCCAGCGGCTCGACGTCTTCTGCAGCCCTCTGGATTTTTCAGCGAGCACCGGTTCATTGGGGTGCCCGATAGACGCGTGACGAATGGCCTGATCCTGAAACAGCCCCTCAATCACCTGCATCGCCATATCGCTGTCCAGGCTGTACAGCGCCTGAGTGGATGGGTCGCGAAACATGTTGAGGATACGGTCGGCATCTTCCGTTACGGATTGCCGTGTGATGTAGGCGTCGAACACAATTTGCGCGCAACCAAGTACGCCTCCCACGACCAATGCCGATAGCAGCACGATCCGGAGTAACTTGATCGCCAAGCTGTTCTTGAGTTCCAGCTTCAAAGGGCTATTCCTTGTTTCCTGCCCAGATGTCTGTGGTCATGGGGCCGGGTAATCATGGCACCTTTTCAGGGGTGCTATCAGGGGGACTTCAACACTGGCTACTGTGTCGGTCCATGGGTTTGTGAACTTGAGCCACTGAATGAAAAAATCTGTGTGTTGATCTTAGCTGGCGCTGATGTTGAAGAGCGGCCTCGCGCTACTTTTGATTGAGCCAAAAAAAACCCGGCAGCGCCGGGTTTTTTACCTGAAGTCAGATTCAGGCAGTGAAGGCTTTACCTTCGAACTGCTCTGCAACGAACTTCCAGTTAACGATGTTCCAGAACGCTTCGACATACTTCGGACGTACGTTGCGGTAGTCGATGTAGTAAGCGTGTTCCCACACGTCGCAGGTCAGCAGTGGGGTGTCGCCGCTGGTCAGCGGGTTGCCGGCGCCGATGGTGCTGGCCAGAGCCAGGGAACCGTCAGCTTTCTTCACCAGCCAGCCCCAGCCGGAGCCGAAGGTGCCGATAGAGGTTTTGCTGAACTCTTCTTTGAACGTGTCGAACGAACCGAACGCAGCGTTGATGGCGTCAGCCAGAGCGCCAGTAGGCTCGCCGCCGCCGTTTGGCGACAGGCAGTTCCAGTAGAAGGTGTGGTTCCACACTTGAGCGGCGTTGTTGAAGATACCGCCCGAAGAAGTCTTAACGATCTCTTCCAGGGTTTTGCCTTCGAACTCGGTGCCTGGCACCAGGTTGTTCAGGTTCACGACGTAGGTGTTGTGGTGCTTGTCGTGGTGAAACTCCAGGGTTTCTTTGGAGATGTGCGGCTGCAAGGCATCGTGTGCGTACGGCAGCGGCGGCAATTCGAAAGCCATGATGATTCTCCTAATCAGGTCAGTTGCGATGAGCGCAAGGCCGATCACGGGCGGCCAAACACGCGCCGGGGAGTTTGTACTCTTTGCGGCGCAAGCGCTGGATCATAGCACCGGGGTTGCGGCTTAACCACGCGACAACTGTGTGGAATAGACGTTTCAGCTCGATTGATTCAAAAACTTGATGATTTTAATGAGGGGCAGGTGCCTGTGTGGAAGCTGGCGCAGGCTGCGATCTTTTGATCTTGCTGTGACTCAGCCAGCCACAATCAACTGCACCGCCACCGCATACATCATCGCCGCCACCAGCAGGTCCAGCAGGCGCCACGTTCCGGGACGGGCCAGCCAGGGTGCCAGCCATGCTGCGCCGAGGGCCAAGGTGAAAAACCACAGCAGCGAAGCACTGGCTGCGCCCACGACATAAGCGCCCGGCACGCTTTGCTGGGCGCCGAGTGAACCAATCAGCAGCACCGTATCGAGATACACATGCGGGTTGAGCAGCGTTACCGCCAGTGCACTCAGCATCACGGCTTTGAGTGAACGGGCGGTTTGACCCGCCGACTGCTCCAGACTCGACGCCGAAAAAGCCCGGCGCAAAGCCTGAGTGCCGTACCACAGCAAGAACACCGCGCCGCCCCAGCGGGCGATGCTCAGCAAAACCGGGTTCTGCGCCAGAATCGTCGCCAGGCCGAACACGCCGGCGGCCACCAGCAACGCATCGCAGATCACACAAAAGGCCGCCACTGGCAGGTGATGTTCACGGCGCAGGCTTTGCGCCAGCACAAAAGCGTTTTGGGTGCCGATCGCCATGATCAGGCCAAACGCGACCAACAGGCCATTAAGGTAGCTTTGCCACATAAGCAGTACTCGTCGAAGTGTCTACGCAAGTGAGGTTTGTTGCTGGCTATTGTCGGGCCCATGGATGTATAAGAAAAACCAATATTGCTGATCGCCCATTAGGAAAACTGATGTTCGACTATAAATTGCTCTCGGCCCTCGCTGCCGTGGTAGAACAGGCCGGTTTTGAGCGTGCGGCGCAGGTGCTGGGCTTGTCACAATCGGCTATTTCCCAGCGCATCAAACTGCTGGAAGCCCGGATCGGGCAGCCGGTTCTGGTGCGTGCCACGCCGCCGAGCCCAACCGATATTGGTCGGCGCTTGCTCAACCATGTGCAACAAGTGCGCTTGCTTGAGCGTGATCTGCAAAGTGTTGTACCTGCGCTGGATGATGAAGGCCTGCCCGAGCGGCTGCGCATTGCGTTGAATGCCGACAGTCTGGCCACGTGGTGGGCGCAGGCAGTCGGCGATTTTTGCGCCGACCAGCACCTGTTGCTGGACCTGGTGGTAGAGGACCAGACCGTCGGCCTCAAACGCATGCGCGCCGGAGAAGTCGCCGCTTGCCTGTGCGCCAGCGAGCGCCCGGTGGCGGGGGCGCGCAGCGTATTATTGGGCGCGATGCGTTACCGCGCGCTGGCGAGCCCTGGTTTTATTGCCCGGCACTTTCCCGCTGGCGTGAGTGCTGAACGATTGCCTAAAACCCCGGCACTGGTGTTTGGTCCGGATGATTTTCTGCAACATCGTTACCTGGCTGCACTGGGCGTAGACGGCGGATTCGAGCACCATTTGTGCCCGTCATCAGAGGGCTTTATTCGTCTGACGGAAGCAGGTCTGGGATGGGGGCTGGTGCCAGAGCTGCAAGTACGTGAGCAGTTGGCCAGCGGGGCATTGCTGGAGCTTTTGCCAGATAAACCGATCGACGTGCCACTGTACTGGCATCATTGGCGCAATGGCGGACAACTGCTGGAGCAACTGACGGCGCATTTATCGCGTTCGGCATCTCGCTGGTTAGTGCCTTTGGCCTGATAAATAGCGTTTAAACAGCAGGCAACAAGAATTACAGCATTTGGAGCAATTGATGAAGATTCTGGTCACCGGCGCGAGCGGCTTTATTGGCGGACGCTTTGCGCGTTTTGCCTTGGAGCAGGGCTTTGACGTACGGGTCAGCGGGCGTCGGGCCGAAGGGGTTGAACACCTGGTGCGACGCGGTGCTGAATTTATCCCGGGTGATTTGACCGATGGCCTGCTGGTGCGTGACCTGTGCGTCGATGTCGATGTCGTGGTGCATTGCGCGGGGCATGTGGGCACCTGGGGGCGTTATCAGGATTTCTTTCGCGACAACGTGCTGGTCACCGAGAACGTGGTCGAAGCCTGCTTGAAACAGAGGGTGCGGCGTCTGGTGCACTTGTCATCTGCTTCGCTTTATTTCGACGGACGCTCGCACCTCGGGCTGACCGAAGAAGACGTGCCCAAGCGTTTCAAGCACCCTTATGCCGAGACCCGATTCCTGGCTGAGCAAAAGGTTTTCGGGGCTCAGGAGTTCGGTCTTGAAGTGATCGCCTTGCGTCCGCGCTTTGTCACCGGGGCAGGGGACATGAGCCTCTTTCCGCGTTTGTTGAAGCAGCAACGCAAAGGCCGATTGGCGATCATTGGCAACGGCCTGAACAAGGTCGACTTCACCAGCATGCAAAACCTCAACGAAGCGCTCATGAGCAGCGTACTGGTGAGCGGCTCGGCCCTGGGCAAGGCCTATAACATCAGCAATGGCGCGCCGATCCCGGTGTGGGATGTGGTCAATTACGTCATGCGTCAGATGAATGTGCCGCAAGTCACCCGTTATCGGGGCTATGGCATGGCCTATAGTGTCGGCGCACTCAGTGAGGTCGCGTGCAAGTTGTGGCCGGGTCAGCCGGAGCCGACACTCTCGCGTTTGGGGGTGCAGGTGATGAACAAAGACTTTACTCTCGACATTAGCCGTGCCCGACATTACCTCGACTACGACCCCAAAGTCAGCCTGTGGGCAGCGCTGGACGAGTTTTGCGGCTGGTGGAAAGCCCAGGAATCGCCGTACCGCTAATTTTCTTCAGGATTCAGATAAGGTTTTGCCATGCGTAACGATGCTCGTGACGACTTCGACAATGTTCCGACCCTGCGTGCCAATGCGGATGACGATGATGACCTGGCCTCGACCGGCGGCGCGCGCGAGCGCACCACGGTGTACTCGCGCAATACGCCTGTGATCAAGGTCAAGGGCCCGAGCACGGGGCCTCTGTGGGCATTGATCGTGGCCTTGCTGGTCGCGGTTGGCGGGTTGGCGTGGTGGAGCTTTCAGCAGATTTCTTTGATGGAACAACAGTTGGTGGCGACTCAGGAAAGCTTTGCTCGCATCAGCGAAGAAGCGGCGGGGCGTCTGCAGGCCATCTCAGGCAAGGTCGTGGCCAGCGAGTCGAGTATCAACAACGACAGCGAAGCCTTGAAGTTGAAGATCAAGCAGCTTGAAGAGCAACTCCTGGAGCAGGGCAAACACCAACAAGGCCTGGTGGCAGGGCAGCAAGGGGATCTGGACCAGCGTTTTGAGCAAATCAACGCCGCGATGTTGCTGCAAGTGACCGCACAGAAAGAAAACCAGACCAGGTTTGAGACCGATCTGAAAGCCATGGGCACTGAGTTGGCCACCCTCAAAGCTACCGTCGCCCAGCAGGCAGGTGACGTCACAGCCTTGAAAAAACAGGGCAATCCGAGCGCTGCGGTTGCGAGCCTGGAGCAAGACATGATCGTGCTCAAGAGCCAGCTGGAAAACCGCCCGGCGCCGTCGCAAGGAGCCAGCACAGCAGAATTCGACGTGTTCCGTGCCCAAGTGACACGCAACATCAACACCTTGCAAAGCCAGATCCAGAACCTGCAAAAGCAAATCAGCGGCCGGCCTTAATCGTGTGGGCACAGGGTTGCCCGCCACGGTATCGGCGCGACTTAACAGAAGAACCGCATCGCCTGCCTCGCTGGCAAGCCCGCTCAGGCATTACTTCGCCTTATCTTCGCGCCCACGCAGTACCTTGTTCGGCATCGTGATCGCCGCACACAGTCCCAGCAGTGAAATCGCGGCACTGACCAGCAGCAAGGTGCGGAAGGTCATCAGCAATTCACTGCGCAGGTTATCCAGCGCCGGGCCTTGTACGGCGTTGAGTCCGTCCAGCAACACATTGCCTGAACTGCCTTCACCCAGCAGCGGCTGACCCGCCGCTGGCGCCAGCAATGAATCATGCAGCAACGCGAGCAACAAAGCCGACATCAGCGCCACGCCCACCGCGCCGCCCAACGAGCGGAACAGGTTAGTGGTGCTGGTGGCGACGCCAATATCGTGTTGCTGCACTGAGTTTTGCGCGCCCACCAGGGACGTCGGAAACTGCATCCCTGCCGCGATCCCGCTGAGCAGCATAAACACGCCACTCAATACTTCCGCGCTCGGTGGGCATAAGGCCATGCCGACAATAGAGAGCGGCATCAGCGCCGCCCCCCCTAGAATCATGGGTTTGTAATATCCGGTCACAGAGGTCATGCGCCCGGCAAAGTAGGCACCCATGGGCAACCCCATGGCCAATGGCAACAAGTGCAGGGCCGCACTGTCGGCGCCGGCGCCGGTGATGCTTTGGTAGCGCAGCGGCATGAGCACAATCAGCGAAATGGCTTGGAAACTGGTGAAGAAAATGGTGCACCAACACAGCACTGCGTTGCGATTGGCGAACAGGTGCATGGGCAGCAACGGCTCAGGGCTGCGGCGCTCATGCCAGACAAACAGCGCCAGCGCCACCAACGCAGCCGCCAGCAGGCCCAGCACCTGATCGTCGCGCCAACTGTGGCCTTGGCCAATAAAGGTGATACCCAGCAGCAATGAGGTCAGCCCGACAATCATGAGCACCGTGCCGAGGTAATCAATTATCGGTTTACGTTGTGGGACAGGTAGCCCGACCAAGGTGCGATGCGCGATCCACCACGACACCAGCCCCAGCGGCAAATTGATCAAAAATACCCAGCGCCACGACCAGTATTCGGTCATGTAGCCACCCAGCACCGGCCCGGCGACACTGGCCACCGCGTACATGCTGCTGAAGTAGCCCTGATAACGCCCGCGTTCGCGAGGCGGCACGATGTCACCGATGATCGCCTGACTTACCGAAATCATCCCGCCGGCGCCAATCCCCTGAAGGATCCGCGCCACTACCAGTTGCTCCATGTTCTGCGCGAGCCCGCAAAACACCGAGGCCAGCGTAAACAGGCCCATGCCAAACAGCATCAGGCGCCTGCGGCCGTACAAGTCGCCGAGCTTGCCATAGATTGGCACCGCCACGGTCATGGCCACCATGTAGCCGGAAATCACCCACGCCAGCTGGCTGACATCCTTGAATTGCGCAGAGATGGCGGGAATCGATACGGCAACGATGGTTTGGTCCAGCGCCCCCAGAAAAATCGCCAGCATCAGGGCGACGAGGATACTGCGAATGGCGGGTTTGGCTTGTGGGGGCGGGTTAAGGCTGGTCACGAAATACACCTGCGGGCATCAAGACATGTGGCGGGATGCCCGAAGTGTACTCGATAGGTCGCTATTCGATAGCTTCGTAAGGAAGGCCGACGTAATTTTCTGCAATGGTTGTGCGCCCGGCCTCAGAGTCGACGAAATACGCCAGTTCGCTGTCGGTAATGCGCTGGCTAAAATCATCGCTGTCGGCAAAACGGTGCAGCATTGAGGTCATCCACCACGAGAATCGCTCGGCTTTCCAGATACGCCGCAGACAAATCTCGGAGTAGCGCTCCAGCAAATCGGTGCGGTCCTCGGCGTAGACCTTAAGCAGAATGTTGAACAGTGTGCTGACATCGCTGGCTGCCAGATTCAAGCCCTTGGCGCCAGTGGGGGGCACAATATGCGCGGCGTCACCGACCAGAAACAGACGCCCGAACTGCATGGGTTCGACCACAAAACTGCGCAGGGGCGCGATGCTTTTCTCAATTGAAGGCCCGGTCACCAAGCGCTCGGCCAAGGGGGAGGGCAGGCGGACCTTCAGTTCGTCCCAGAAGCGTTGATCCGACCAGTCCTCAACCTTCTCTTCGAGGGGCACTTGCAAGTAATAGCGGCTGCGGGTGGCAGAGCGCTGGCTGCACAGGGCAAAGCCGCGCTCATGTTTGGCGTACACCAGTTCATCGTTGACCGGTGGCGTGTCTGCCAACACGCCGAGCCAGCCAAACGGGTACACCCGTTCAAAGACTTTGAGCACATCGCTGGGAATAGACTGACGCGCGACGCCGTGGAAGCCATCGCAACCGGCGATGTAGTCGCAGTCCAGGCGCCAGGTTTCGCCGTCCTTTTCGAAGGTCACGTAGGGTGCATCGGTTTTCAAGCCATGCGGTTGCACGTTGCTGGCGTTGTACAGGGTTTGCGCCCCAGCGGCTTCGCGTGCGGCCATCAGGTCGCGGGTGACTTCGGTCTGGCCATACACCATGACGCTTTTGCCGCCGGTCAGACCCTTGAGGTCGATATGGACCTGGCGGTCATCGAGCACCAGGTCAAAGCCATCATGCACCAGGCCTTCGGCGTCCATGCGCTGGCTGACACCGGCCTGACGCAGCAGGTCGACCATGCCTTGCTCCAGCACTCCGGCGCGAATTCGGCCGAGTACGTAGTCACCGCTCTGGCGCTCGAGAATGACGTTATCAATGCCTGCGTTGTGCAGCAGTTGGCCGAGCAGCAGCCCTGAAGGGCCGGCACCGATAATAGCGACTTGAGTTTTCATTGTTGTTCTCTCTCGCAAGCGTCGTCACGTGATCAACCTCGTGCGAGCTGCCGAAGGCTGCGATCTTTTGCTCTTGAAAGATCTCAGCCATCGGTAGCTCCCACACCGGCTTCGCACTACAGGACGAAGTGGTTTTTATCATTTGTGCTTGTATTTTTCGCTTGCGAGCGTGGCAAATGAAGGTGATAAATGCGCTATTACCGGTATTTTTCGCTAATTGGTGCGATTATCGGCCCATTCACACCTCTACAGGTTGTGCCCCATGACCGCCTCTACCCCTGCGTCGATCCCGGTGTTCAAGCTGTACGGCGAACAGCAGGACTGGCTCAGCCCCGATCTCCTGCACTGCGAGACCATTTCGTTGCGCAGCCGTGTCCATGACTGGGAAATACGCACCCATCGGCATGCTGATTTGTGCCAGTTGCTGTACGTGCACAAAGGCCGTGCGCGGGTCGAAATTGAAGGTCAATACCATGAACTGGCGCAGTCGGCGATTCAGGTGATCCCGCCGCTGTGCGTGCACGGATTTCAGTTTTCGCCCAACGTTGAAGGTTTTGTGCTGACCCTGGCCGCGCCGCTGGTGGCGCAACTGCAAGCGCAGTTAGGTGGCTCGATGAGTGCCCTGCAGCGGGTTGCCAGCTATCCGGCGGGCAAGGATCGGAGCTACCTCAACAGCCTGTTCAGCGCGGTGCAAAGTGAGTATGTCAGCGCCCAGCCTGCCCGCGACATGCTCCTGCAATCACTGATCAGCGTGTTGTTGGTGTGGGTCACGCGTCAGGTTATTCAGCGCCGTGAAGCCCGGCAGATACCGCAACGCGGGCGTGAGTACCTGAACCTGTTCAATCAGCAGGTCGAGGCGCTGTTTCGCGAACAGCCCAGCGTTGAGCAGTTGGCACATCGGGTAGGGATTTCGGTGGCGCACCTCAACAGCATCTGCCGCGAGCTGGCAGGGCAGTCGGCTTTGCAGATCATTCATCAGCGGCTGTTGTTGGAGGCCAAGCGTCATTTGATCTATACCCCCATGAGTATCAGCGAAGTGGCTGATAGCCTGGGGTTTGTCGACCCGGCATATTTTGCACGGTTCTTCCGGCGCCTGACGGGCACCTCGCCCAGCGGGTTTCGAACAGACCGGACTGACAGCGTCAGCCCGGTCTGATGCTCTAAAGCATCCTTACCTCAGAGCGCTGAACATTGCGTTGCAGTGCCCGCCATAGCAACTGGCGGCCAATCCTGTTGATAACCGTGTTTGCTCTGCGCGATAACACGCGCCAGCGAACAGGACAGCAGCAGCTAAAACGACAAAAAAGGTCATGCATCTGGTTTTTGTTTTAGTGGTCATGGCTTTCATCTCTCCTCTTACTATCGGAGTCAGACCTAGACTTCACACCCTTGAGACTAGCTCAGACCCTTCCACTTGCCATGCCAGTTGTACGAGCGGACATGCGCAGCGTCATCCTCCAAATGGACTACGCCTTACAAGCCTGTGTCCCACGCAGGATTCTCAGTGAAACGCTCCGCCAGGAAGTCGAGCATGCTGCGCAAGGTTGCAGGCATGTGCTTGCGCGAGGCGTAGACCGCGTAAATGTTCATCGGCAACGGTTCAGCGTCTGGCAACAGGCGTACCAACTCACCGCTGCGAACGTGGCACCCGGCCTGATAAGTGGGCAGCAGCGAAACGCCCGCCCCGGCCAGGGTGGCACTGAGCAGCGTGCTGGCTTCGTTGGCGCTGATATTGCCCTGCACCGGCACCGAAACCGCTTCGCCATGAGCGGTGAAATGCCACAGGCTCTTGCCGTAGTAAGAGTGGCTCAGGCAGTTGTGCTGGCTGAGATCGTCCACCTGCTGCGGCGCTGGATGCTCGCGCAAATACCGGGGGGCCGCGCACAGCACGGAGCGACAAACGGTCAGTTTGCGAGCGATCAAACTCGGGTCCAGGTCGTTACTGGTGCGAATCGCCAGGTCGATGCGCTCATCCACCAGATTCACCGTGCGGTCGAGCATTTGCAGGTCAATGCACACGTCGGGGTAGCGTCGCACGTACTCGGTGACGGCGGTGGCCAACTGCGCCTGGCCGAACGAGGTGCTGACGCTGATGCGCAACCGCCCGCGCGGTGCATCATCGGGCACGCTGACGGCGGCTTGCATGTCATCTGCCAGCTCCAGTAACTGCCGACAGCGGGGCAGGGTTTCATTACCGGCGGCGGTCAGGCTCAGTTTGCGCGTGGTGCGATGCATCAAGCGCGCGCCCACCCACGCTTCGAGTTCTGCCAAATAGCGAGACACCACGGGCGTGACAAGTCCAGGTGATCGGCTGCCGCAGACTGGCTACCCAGGTCGACCACTGAGACAAATACCCGCATTGCGATAAGACGATCCATGATTTGCCCGATTACTGAAACAAACTATGTCTGAGCATCGCATTTTTTGTCGCCTATTGTGCGACTAAGCTCTGTCCATCGCTGACCCAGCCTCAGGACGTATCCATGACCGTATTTTCTGCTCTTCGCCGTTTCTGCCTCAGCGCTGTCGCTCTGGGCTTCGCTGCGCATGCGGCGGCGGCCCCGGCACCCTTGACCCTGGACGTCTACAACCCCGGCGCCGAGGCGATTTTCCCTGTGTCGTCAGTGCTGGTCAGCGGCGAGAAAGACGCGATTCTGGTCGATGCGCAGTTTGCCAAGGCGCAGGCCCAGCAACTGGTCGACAAAATCCGCGCCAGTGGCAAGCACCTGACGACCATCTATATCAGCCACGGCGACCCGGACTATTACTTTGGCCTCGAAACCCTGACCCAGGCTTTCCCTGATGCCAGTGTGCTGGCCACGGCTCCAACCGTTGAGCACATCAACCAGACCAAAGACGCCAAGCTGGCGTTCTGGGGGCCGAAAATGGGCGCCGATGCGCCGAGCCGGTTAATCGTGCCGCAGGTCATGAAAGGCAACACTCTGGTGCTTGAAGGCCATGAACTGGATGTCGTCGGGCTGACCAGCCGGCAGCCAGAGCGTACCTTCGTCTGGATTCCATCGCTTAAAGCGGTGGTCGGTGGCGTGGTCGTGGCCGACAACCTGCACGTGTGGATGGCCGACACCCAGACCCCGCAGTCGCACCGGCAATGGCTGGCCACCTTGAAACGCATCACCAGCCTGCAACCGAGTATTGTCGTGCCGGGGCATTACCTGGGCGAAAACGACCATTCATTAAACTCAGTGACCTTCACTCGCGATTACATCAAGGCATTTGATGAGGAAACCCTCAAAGCCAAGAACTCGGATGAGCTGATCGGTGCGATGAAAAAACGCTACCCGAATCTGGGTGAAGCGTCTTCGTTGGAACTGAGCGCCAAAGTGGCGAAAGGTGAAATGAAGTGGTGATTCAACGCTGGCCCCTACGAAACCCATCCAACAGGAGAACATCATGAGCAACATTGCAATTATCGGAGCCACCGGTCGTGCGGGTGGCCAACTGCTGGAAGAAGCGCTGCGTCGTGGTCATCACGTGACAGCCATTGCCCGTCATGCTTCGTCCAACATCGGCCAACGTGCAGATGTCGTGACCAAGGACGTTGACGTCAACGACGCTCAGGCATTGCAAGCGGCCCTAGCCGGCAGTGACGTGGTGCTCAGCGCCGCGCATTTTTCGACACTGAAACCAGAAGCGATCATCGAGCCGGTGAAAAAGGCCGGGGTGAAACGGCTGCTGTTTGTAGGCGGCGCGGGGTCGCTGTTACTGCCGGACAATACCCCAGTCATCGACAGCAAGGGCTTCCCGAAAGAATACCTGCCAGAAGCATCGGCCGGCGGCGTGTACCTGGAAACGTTGCGCCACGAAAAAGACCTGGACTGGACCTTTATTTCGCCGTCGGCCGAATTTGTTGAAGGCGAGCGCACGGGCACCTTCCGTCTGGGCAAAGACCACCTGTTGGTCAGCGCCGAAGGCAAAAGCTGGATCACCTTCGCTGACTTCGCCATCGCCATGCTGGATGAGGTCGAGCAGCCCAAGCACTCGCGTCAGCGGTTCACCGTAGGTTATTGACCCTGCTTTGACTGTGTAGCCGCTGACGCAGGCGGCGTAGCGGCTAATGGTCATGGCTGTTTTTCGGCCTGCAACACCAGCCACTCCATCAATTCGCGCAAAGGCGCGGTAGGCTCGCTGCGCGGTGAACTCACCAGCAGGTAGGCCGCGCCGGTGTGCACCTTCAAATCAAAGGGCACCGCCAGCCGCCCGGCCTGCAAGTCATCGCCTATCAATGACCAGTCACCCATGGCAACGCCGTTACCTTGCGCCGCCACTGTCATGGCCAGATCCAGGGTGTCGAAGTATTGGCTCTGACGAATGATTGAGGCGTCTGCCCCGGCCACACTTAGCCAGTGAGCCCAGTCCCGTTGGTCCCGACTGGGGTGCAACAAGGTGTGGTGCTCAAGCTGGCTCAAAGAATTGAGCGCATCGCGGCCTTCCAGTAAATGCGGGGCGCAGACCGGGGTCAGCAGTTCCTCAAACAGGTGTTGCCCCACACGTTTCGGCCCCGGTTGCGGGCTGTAAACCACGGCGGCATCGAAGGCTTCGTGGCGAAAATCGACCCCGTGCTGCACGCTGCTGGTCAGCTCCACGGGCACGTCCGGGCGCAGTTTTTGCCATTGCATCAGCTTGGGCAGCAGCCAGCGCAGCATGCAGGTCGGCGCTTTGATTTGCAGGGGGGAGCGGCGGATGCTGGCGTATTCGACGGCTTCACCGATCAAGTCAAAGACCTGCTCGATTCGCGGGTACAGCGCCTGCCCCTGTTCGGTCAGGCTGAGGCCGCGGGCCAGTCGATGAAACAGGGGGTAGCCCAGATGCGCCTCGAGCCCGGCTATTTGTCGACTGACCGCGCCTTGGGTGATGTGCAATTGTTCACCGGCGTGGGTGAAGTTGCAGCATTGGGCCGTAATCAAAAAGGTATGCAGCGCGGGCAGCGGCGGGAGGCGTTTCATGTGAGGTCAGCCATGAGTCCAGGACATGGCTAGTATGAGCAGGTTTGCGTTGTGCACGCTACACGCGCTCGCTTCAATGGCTCATTACTTGAGAACAAGAAGAGGTCAGGACACATGGCAACGTGCGGCGAAGTATTGGTCAAGTTGCTGGAAGCGTATGGGGTGGAGCAGGTGTTTGGCATCCCTGGCGTGCACACGGTCGAGCTGTATCGCGGGCTGGCCGGTTCGCGAATCAACCACGTGACCCCGCGCCACGAGCAGGGCGCGGGTTTTATGGCCGATGGCTATGCGCGGACCAGCGGCAAGCCGGGGGTGTGTTTCATCATCACCGGACCGGGCATGACCAACATCACCACGGCCATGGGGCAGGCTTACGCAGACTCGATCCCGATGCTGGTGATCTCCAGCGTGCAGTCGCGCAGCCAGTTGGGGGGTGGGCGTGGCAAGTTGCATGAATTGCCGAATCAGAGTGTGCTGGTGGCCGGCGTCGCCGCTTTTTCCCACACCCTGATGTCGGCTGCCGAGTTGCCGGGCGTGCTGGCGCGCGCCTTTGCCCTGTTTCAGGCGGGCAGGCCACGGCCGGTGCATATTGAAATCCCGCTGGACGTACTGGTAGAAAACGCCGATGCCTTGCTCACCCGTCAGCCGGTCAATATCGAGCGTCCTGGTGCCGCGCCCGCTGCCGTCGAGGAGATGAGTGAGCGTCTGGCCCACGCCAAGCGCCCGCTGATTCTGGCGGGCGGCGGGGCGATCGACGCGGCCCCGGCGCTGTTGCAATTGGCTGAGCGTCTCGGAGCGCCAGTGGCACTGACCATCAATGCCAAAGGCATGCTGCCTTCGGCTCACCCACTGTTGATCGGTTCGACCCAAACGCTGGTCAAGACCCGGGCTTTGGTGGCAGAGGCTGACGTGGTGTTGGCAATAGGCACCGAGTTGGCCGAAACCGATTACGACGTGACCTTTGCCGGTGGCTTTGAAATTCCCGGGGCTTTGCTGCGCATCGACATTGACCCTGACCAGACCGTGCGCAATTACACGCCCGCGCTGGCGCTGGTGGCCGACGCCCGACTGGCCGCCGAAGCATTGCTGGCGTGCATCAACGCACACCCCCTGCCTGAGCGCACGGCTGACTGGGGGGCGACGCGGGCCGCCCGCTTGTGTACTGAACTGGCCATGGACTGGGATGCGCCGACCCTCGCGCAAACCCACTTCTTGCAGACGGTTTTCGACGTATTGCCAGATGCCGTGTGCGTGGGCGATTCGACCCAACCGGTGTACACGGGCAACCTGACCTTTAACCCGGAGCAGCCACGCCGCTGGTTTAACTCATCAACCGGTTACGGCACCCTCGGTTACGCCTTGCCGGCAGCTGTCGGCGCGTGGCTGGGGCGTTGCGCTGAGGGCCAGCCCGCGGGCCCGGTGGTGTGCCTGATCGGCGATGGCGGTTTGCAATTTACCCTGTCAGAACTGGCCAGTGCCGTTGAAGCGCGCACGCCGATTATCGTGTTGCTGTGGAACAACCAAGGCTACGGCGAAATCAAAAAATACATGCTCAATCGCGCCATCGAGCCGGTCGGAGTCGACATCTACACCCCGGATTTTATCGGCGTGGCCAAAGCGCTGGGGTGCACGGCGTTGACCGTCGAGGGCCAAGCACAATTGCGCGCTGCGTTGGCCGCTGCGGCCGACCGTCAAGGGCCGACCCTGATTGAAATCGACGAGCAGCACTGGCAGCAGTCGCTGGCGTCATAAGCTCATGCGCAGGCGCGCCAGATCCCGTACCGGTGGCGCGCCAAATTGTCGGCTGTATTCGCGGCTGAATTGCGAAGGGCTTTCATAACCCACGCGATAACCTGCCGCCGAAGCGTCTAGCCCCTCACTGAGCATCAGTCTCCGAGCTTCGTTCAGGCGCAATTGCTTTTGGTACTGCAGCGGGCTCATGGCGGTCACGGCCTTGAACCGGTGGTGGAGCGTCGACACGCTCAAGTTGGCTTCACGGGCTAGGTTGTCGATGCGCAGCGGTTGTTCGAAGTTACCGTTGAGCCACGAAATAGCCCGGCTGACGCGGTGGGTTTGACTGTTCTCGCTGGCAATTTCATACAGGCGATAACCCTGCGGACTGCGCAACAAGCGATACAAGATCTCGCGACGAATGAGGGGGGCGAGCATGGCGATGTCTTTCGGCGTATCGAGCAGGCGCGCCAGGCGCAACAAGGCGTCGAGCATCGCTTGGTCGATGGGCTCCACATACAGCCCGCGCCCGGTAGGTTGCGAAGGCACGCCCATGGGGCCTGCATCATTGAGCAAAGTGGTGATTTCTGTCGGATCAATATCAAGGCGCAAGGCCAATATCGGTTTCTCGCAAGACACCTCTACCACGCGCCCGCTGATGGGCATCGACACCGAAACCACCAGGTAGTTGAGCGGGTCGTAGGCAAAGTACTCATCTGCCAAGCGAACCTCTTTGCGGCCCTGGGCGATGATGCATAGCGCGGGTTTCGGCAGGCTGGGTGAAAAACCGCTGGGTTGGCAGTAGCGCGACACAAACAGTGCCTCAATACCCGTTTCGAACGTACCGTCGTCGTGGGTGTGCCGGTAAATCAGGTCGGCCAGTTCCACACGCTGTTTTTCAAGTGCGGGGTCGAGCGCGGGTCGCGGCGGTTCCTGCAGTGACATTTGACGTTTCCTCATAACAGACGCGGTGTAGGCACAGCTTAAGTTTGTGCAAGGCGAGGGGGTAGCCAATTTCTGCCCAAGGCTTGCCTGATCCTGCGAGTGCCAGGTGTTAAGCGCCTGGCGATGGCGTGGTAGACGTGGAGTATTGCTCGAAACCTTGATCTGAGGGGCGGGCGGCCTGTTAACAGGTGACGAAGTGCGAAGACGAGGTTTTGCAGAATCGTGCAAGCCTTGGGCAGAAATCGACTAACGGCGTCGGGCGCGGGGCCTTAAGCTTTGAACCTCCCCTCTAATGTCACTTTCCTTTGTGGAGGCCTTCATGCCACAGCACACGGCTGTCAGTCATCTGACTTTGGTTCGCGCTCGCGTCGGGTGTTCGGCTCAGGTCCACACCTGTTTGAGCCCGCTGATCGAACCGTCGCGGCAAACGCCCGGTTGCCTGCACTTTGCCCTGCAGCATTGCGACAGTGACCCGTTGCTGTGGCATATCTGCGGTTACTGGGAGAGTGAGCGTGCGATGCAGGCGTACTTCAATTCACCGCTTATGGACGTCTTCAGTGTGCTGCTCAACCAGCAAGTGGTCGACAGCCTGGACTTTCAGACCTTCAACGAGCAAGCGTCTGCCCAAATACACCAGCAGGCCAGTTAAGCGGGTAGAATGCCGCCTTTTCACTGGCCGGAATGTGAAGCATGGCGCGTAAAGAATTTGCACAATTTGAAGCAGTATCGGCGGTTGTCCCGGTAGAACTGGGTGTTCCGGGTGCTTACAACGCAGCGATTGCGGTCAAAGCCTTGTACGAAGGTGGAGCGCCGCGCTTTCACAAAGTCCTGATCGACCAGACCTTTGCAACCGCCACGGCAGCCGATGCCGCAGCGGAACACCACCTGAAAAACCTGCAGGACGTCACTGAAGACGGCGAGTTGGTCTGGTAGTTAGCGTGGGCGGTGCATTTTGAACAACGCCTCTGGGCCGAGCTGGAAATAATCTGCCGGACCGCCGCCGCGCAAAATCGGTTCGGCGGCGGCCGTGTCGTAAATCCCGTCTTTAAGCAGGTGCTTGGCGATATGCACCGCGACCACTTCTCCCAGAATCAGCCAGCTTGGCACCGGCTCTTTGTCGGCGCGTTGCAACTGAATAATCTGCGTCACCTTGCACTCAAACGACACCGGTGTTTCGGCCACTCGTGGCACGCTCACCACGCGTGAGGCGACCGTCGTCAGGCCCGCCAATGCGAACTCATCCACCTCGGGCCCCACAGGCGCGCAGCTTTGATTCATCGCCTCGGCCAAAGGTCGGGTGGCCAGGTTCCAGACAAACTCACCGGTTTGCTCAATATTATTGAGACTGTCTTTGCGGCCCACACTGCAAAACCCAATGATGGGGGGGATGTAATTAAACGCGTTAAAAAAGCTGTACGGCGCAAGATTCAGCCGACCTTGAGCATCCTGCGACGAAATCCAGCCAATCGGGCGTGGCCCGACAATCGCATTGAACGGATCATGGGGCAGGCCGTGGCCCTGGGATGGCTCGTAAAAGTGGGTATCGTCATGCATGGAAGGCTTCCGCAAACAGCTGAGATAGAGGGGCTATATAGTGCAAGCCATTTTCCATGAACACAAATGCCGGGCTAGCCGTTTTGCGGGAAAAGATCGTGTACTTGACTGCCTGATGCCCATCGTTTTTTTACGCTTTTAGCCTTTCGGCGACTCACTTTCTTCAAAAGGTCCAACCCGCCCCGACTTTGGTTGGAGCTGCCGTCGCTCTTGAGGGGCGCGATGCTTTTGATCTGGCGTGTGATCTTGATAAACCCTCCCTCCAAAATAAATAAGCCCGGCCGAAGCCGGGCTGGGATGCCATCGTCAGGTGTTAGCTGATGCTGGCGCCTTTGGTGCGATCGTAGCCATCTTCAGCAAAAGTTGCCGAGTGGGTTTTGTCGTAGCCATCTTCTGCAAAGGTCGCCGAATGGGTTTTGTCGTAGCCGTCTTCTGCAAAGGTTGCCGAGTGAGTTTTGTTGTAGCCATCTTCTGCAAAGGTTGCCGAGCGAGTGCTGTTGTAACCGTCCTCAGCAAAGCTCGAAGACTGAGTGCGATCAAAACCATCAGCGGCAAATGTGTTGAAAGCCAGGGCTGACAGGACTGCGGCGAGGATTAATTGGGTTTTCATGAGGGTGCTCCTGTGTTTCGTGATGAGGTTTGTGTTGTCTATGGATTGAATGTTACGCCGATCAATCCGATTAAAAAGCGCATAATTTGGCGTATAAATATCTATTTATTAGATATATTTGTCCGCTCTCGATGCTGTTTCACAGGGCGTATTGAGTGAGAAATGCTCACACCGAACGTGCCTGCCAATAGAGATTTTGTTTAAGGAGAGAGTGAGCTTTCAGAATTAACTGACAATTAATTCTGTAAAAAACGACCTTCTGGGCGAAGGCTTTCAAGCGTTGAGAGAACTAGAGAGGGGAGGAGGGGCATTGATGACCTTGCACAAGCGAGTGCTTATGCAAGATCCAATTGGGGGGCGCGCGGGTGCTTAGTCCGTCTCGATCCGAGAATGAGTGCGGGTGTCTTTCATGGTTGCGTACACCAGCAGCGAGCAGGCGATACACGCCGTCACATACCAGTAGTATCCGGTTTCCATGCCTGCACTTTTGAACCACAGCGCGATGTATTCAGCGGTGCCACCGAAGATCGACACTGTCAGTGCGTAAGGCAAGCCAACACCCAGCGCGCGAATCTCGGTCGGGAACAGTTCTGCCTTCACCACCGCGTTGATCGAGGTGTAACCGCTGACGATGATCAGTGCTGCCATGATCAGGAAGAACGCGCCCCACCACGTGGTAATGGTGTGCAACGTGGTCAGGATCGGCACGGTGAACAGCGTGCCCAGAACGCCGAAGGCAATCAGAATCGGACGACGCCCGATCTTGTCAGACAAACCGCCCACCAGCGGCTGCAGGCACATGAACAGAAACAGCGTAGCGGCGGAAATCGTGGTGGAGTCGGAGATGCTCATCCCGACCGTGTTCACCAGGTATTTCTGCATGTACGTGGTGTAGGTGTAAAAGGCCAGCGTACCGCCCATGGTCAGGCCGACCACGGTCATCAGTTCTTTTGGATGACGCAGCAGAGTGCGCATGGCGCTTTCTTTTGGCTTGACCTTGGTCTTTTTAAACGACTCGGTCTCTTCCATGCCTCGACGCAGATAAAGCGCGACCACCGCACACAGCGCGCCGATCACAAACGGAATCCGCCAGCCCCAGCTGTACAGCTGTTCTTCGGTGAGGGTTTGTTGCAGCACGATCAACACGCCCAGGGCAATGAGCTGACCCGAGATCAGGGTCACGTACTGGAAGCTGGAGAAGAAGCCACGGCGTTCTTTCGTGGCCATTTCACTGAGGTAAGTGGCCGAGGTGCCGTATTCGCCACCCACCGACAACCCTTGCAGCAAGCGGGCGAACACCAGCAGGACCGGAGCCCAGACGCCAATGGTTTCGTATCCTGGCGACAGTGCAATCATCAGCGAGCCGAAACACATCAGCAGCACTGAGGCCATCAATGCGGCTTTACGGCCTTTGCGGTCGGCGTACAGCCCCATCAGCCAGCCACCGATCGGGCGCATCAAAAAGCCCACGGCAAAAATGGCAGCGGTATTGAGCAGTTGAGCCGTGGTGTCGCCTTTGGGGAAAAAGGCCTTGGCGAAGTACAGCGAGAACGCGGCGTAGACGTACCAGTCGTACCACTCGACCATGTTGCCGACCGAACCACTGAAAATGGATTTGATCCGGCTGGAGGTGGATTTTACTTTGATGGGTGCAGAAGACGCTGCCCCGGCAGTCAGGGTGCTTGAGTTATCCATTGAATGGATCCTTGTTTTCTTGGTTTTGTTATAGCGCGGTAAACGCGAGCGTGTGGGGGCTATAGCAGAACTTGTGCCAAGGCTTAAACGCCCTATTTACAGGGGTTTCCATCAGGAAGTGAGCGGGAATCCGCTGGCTGGGCGATAGGGATGAGCGCAAATCCGCCGACGGGTACGCTCGCACAAAGCCAGTAAGTCTTATTCGCTGCTCAAAAACGTTTCACGTACCAAGCCATGCCGCTGCATCTTTTCATTCAGGGTTCTACGCGGCAGTTGCAGTTCGTTGAGCACCGCTTTGATGTCTCCTTTGTGCCGACTCAAAGCCGCTCGCAAACATTGCGCCTCGAAAGCTTCCTGTTGCGCCACCAGCGATGGACCTGCATCGCTGTCGTCGAGCTGCGGATCGCCCATGCCCACTACATGTCGCTCTGCGGCGTTCGCCAGTTCACGCACGTTGCCCGGCCAGTCGTGGCTCAGCAGATGCGACAACTGCGACCTGGACAATGGCGCAGCGTTGCGCCCCATTCGTTCGGCCGCACTGCGGGAAAAGGCTTCATAGAGCAATGCAATGTCTTCGCGCCGCTCACGCAGCGGCGCCAGACGCAGTTCAGCCACGGTCAGGCGATACGCCAGGTCTTCGCGAAAACGCCCGGCGCGTGCTTCATCGAGCAGGTCGGGCTTGGTGGCGGCTATCACCCGAAAATCCACATGAAGGCTTTGGTTTGAGCCTAAGCGTTCAAGCTTTTGCTCTTGCAATACCCGCAGCAATTTAGCTTGCTGGGCCAGCGGCATGCTCTCGATTTCATCAAGAAACAACGTGCCGCCGTCAGCGTATTCGAGCTTGCCGATGCGCTTGCCTTGCGCGCCGGTAAAGGCACCGCTTTCATGGCCAAACAATTCGGCCTCAAACAGTTGCTCCGGAATCGCCGCGCAGTTCAGCGCCACAAAGGGCTTGTCTGCCCGCGGGCCAAAGTCGTGCAGGCAGCGCGCGACCAACTCTTTGCCGCTGCCGGTTTCGCCCCGGATCAGCACGTTGACCGGTAAGGGGGCCAAATCGATGATCTGACGGCGCAGTTTTTGTAAACTGCGCGACACGCCCAGCAAGCGCCCGTCGATCTGCTCGCGCAGGCCGGCCTGCTCATGCAATCGGCGGTTTTCCAGCACCAGTTGACGCTTCTCCAGCG
Organism: Pseudomonas sp. NPDC096917; assembly: GCF_044762555.1. NCBI lineage: Bacteria > Pseudomonadati > Pseudomonadota > Gammaproteobacteria > Pseudomonadales > Pseudomonadaceae > Pseudomonas > Pseudomonas sp. NPDC096917. Next base: position 51,666 of record NZ_JBIWEO010000012.1, read on the forward strand.
CCCGCCGCAGGCTGCTGAGCAGCGCTTCGGGGCTGAAGGGTTTTTCCAGAAAGTCGTAAGCGCCATCGCGCATGGCCTCGACCGCCATCGGTACATCGCCATGCCCGGTCAGCACAATGACCGGCAGATCCGGGTCCAGTTGCTTCAAGCGCGTCAGCAGAGCCAGACCGCCCATGCCCGGCATGCGCACGTCACTGACGACAACCCCGGCAAAATGCGGGGATAGCTGGCTCAGGCAGGCTTCGGCGCAACTGAACAGTTGCACCTCAAACCCGCTCAGGCTCAGCCATTGCTCTATTGCCGTGCGAATACTGGCTTCGTCATCGACCACGATCACCGAATTGAGCATCTTCAATCGTCCTGTGCGATAGGCAGCGTCAGCGTAAACAGTGCGCCTTCGGCATGGTTACTCGCCGTCAGGCGACCGCCGAGTTCGTGAACAATGGCGTAAGACACCGCCAATCCCAGTCCCAGCCCGTCACCCACAGGCTTGGTGGTGAAAAACGGGTCGAAAATCTTACCCAAATGTTCCTCGCTAATCCCGCCCCCTGTGTCGCTGACTATCAAGTGCCACAGCTGCTGATCGGCCTCGATGCGAATCTCCAGGCGTTTGCGCGGCGTGTCGCGCATGGCATCCAGTGCATTGCGCAGGAGGTTGATCAGCACTTGCTCCAGACGGATGGCGTCACCGCGCACCCAGGCCGGGCGGGTCAATTCAACGTGCAGCTCGATGGCTTCTTCCCGCACGCGTTGCTCCAGCAGTTGTAGGGCTTGATCGACCACATTGGCCAGATCGAGCTTTTCGCGCATGCCGCTGGGGCTTTGTCGGGCGTAGGTTTTCAGGTGCCCGGTGAGCGCCGCCATGCGCGTCAGCATGTGCTCCAGAGGGATCAGGGCTTTATAGGCATCGTCGATGCGGCCGTGATCGAGTAGCAGGCGCATCGTAGCCAACTGCATGCGCTGGGCAGTGAGCGGCTGATTGATTTCATGGGCCAGGGCGGCGGACATTTGCCCCAGCGCCGCCAGCTTGGCCGACTGCACCAGGCCGTCTTGCGCGGTGCGCAAATCGCGGGTGCGAACGTCGACCAATTGTTCAAGCTCTTCACGATTGCGCTGGCGCAAGCGCGACAGGCGCCAGCGCTGGAGCAAAAACAACCCTGAAAATACCACCGTCAGCCACAGGCCAATCCCCGCCAATGCGGCATTGCGGCTGTCTTCAGCTGAAATATCCGGGCGCCGCAGCAGGTGCAACGTCCAGCCTTCGGTGTTGAGCGGCAACGACTCCCACAGATAATCTTGCGGGCCGTCGGGGCCCTCAGTGCGGGTCAGAAAACTATTGTCATCAAAACTGCGCAAGGTGCGCGTCTTCATATGCGTCAGCGGCTGTTTGTCATATTGGCGAGTGTTAGAGATTTCGCTGCGGTCCACGTCAGACAACGGCCGTAAATAGCGATAGCGCCAACCCGGTTGATTGGCGATAAACACAATGCCTCGCGCATCGCTGACCAGCAGAATGTCGTTGCCCTGGCTCCATTCGCGCTCCAACTGCGGGAACTCCAGCTTGACCACCATCGCCCCTAAAAACTGGCCTTGGGCGTCATGGATGGCGCTGGATAAAAAGTAGCCCGCAATCCCGGAGGTGACCCCTACGGCATAAAAGCTGCCGCTGCCCTTGATCCGGGTTTGCATAAAGTAGGGGCGAAAGGCGTAGTTGTGGCCCACATAACTGTTGGAGGTATTCCAGTTGCTGGCCGCCACGGCCAGCCCTGTGCGGTCCATCAACTCCAGGGTTGAGGATTGCGCTGCGCCATTGATTCGTTCCAGCTTGCGATTGAGGGCGCATTGCACGTCGCTGTTGATCGGGCCGCTCAAGGCCGCAATAAACTCGGCGTCCAGCGCCAGTACGGCGGGCAGGGCGCGATAGCGTTCAATCAAGGTGTGCAGCGAGTTGGCGTACAAGTTGAGCTGCTCGGGCCCGCGCCTGGCGCTTTCTTCCAGTGCATGGCGTTCGGCCTGATGCATTGCCCAGCCGCCAGCCAGAGCTGCTCCGATCAAAATCAGCAGTGTGTACAAGGCCAGGCGCAGGTAGCGGGAAGTCACAGGCATAGCGACGAGGGGCTCGATTATGGGGCGCAAACCATAGCATGGCGGCGGTCGACCTATCAGATGTACCAGTAGGCAAATACTGAAAATATCTCAATGCTGATGGCTCATTATTTATTCTTAGGCATACCCGATGGCGTCCCCCCAGAGAGTGTTTTTAGGCCGATATTCCTATGATCCTTTAGACAGGGTGTCGAGTTGGGGTGTGGCACATGAGGTCGCCAAACAGTTTTTTATAACAACAATCGATTAGTCACGCAGCGTCAGGGTGCTTCACTGTTTAGTGTTTTTCAGCACGGCGATCTTTTATTGGGACGACATCGATATGGCATGCCGCGTGCCACTGTTTTATTAGGGACTGATATTCAAGGCTCTGTCATGAGCCTGTCGAGTGCCGAAGGGGAGCACAGATTGGCCTATTCACAGTATGGCCATCACCCTGCACACACCGGATTAATGTCGTTGCTGGGTTTCAATGGTGAAAAGTTTGATTCGCTCACAGGTCATTATTTATTGGGTAATGGTTATCGCGCTTATAACCCTGTCTTGATGAGGTTTAACAGCCCGGATCGCTTGAGTCCATTGGGTAAGGGGGGAATTAACGCGTATGCCTACTGTTCAGGTAATCCAATTGGGCGCGTGGATCCGGAGGGGACAAATTGGGTGACTGCTTTTTTGGCGCAGGCTCGACAAACCCAGGGCGCGGCGCTGGATTCAGCGGGCTTCACTATTTTTTTGAGAAAAAAGTATGGAATTCTTGACGATGGGGGTGTGTATGGCGACAAAGCGACTGTTTTGAATAATTTAGATAATGATATTTCCCTGATGAGCGAGTTAGTCCGGCATAGGGATATCAAAAATACATCTCTGATTAATAAAGCGGACATATATAAGCAAAAACTGGGGTCAGGTTTTTTTCCAAAGTCCCGTTCTAAAATTCTGGAGAAAGGCACTAAAAAATACGGAAGTTGACTTGACGCTTCCAGGGAGGAACTTGAGTACGCACGTATGATACTCAATGAAACACGGACAGTGGCTGACCAGGTTAAATACTATAGTTCTGCTGCATTGCCTTCTTATCGTGCAGGGATTAGTTATCGTTCAGTAGACGATGCTTCTGAGCCACCGAGTTATTTAACGGCAATCGTTAGAGGTGCCGAGTGAGGCCTTGCCATTCTTAAGCTTATAGTGCGGTGGTCGCCGTAATGGCGACCGGGGCTGTCGGTTCATTTGCCCGGTTCGCCAACCTGTGTCCAACTGCCACCTATCGTTTGGCGACAGGCAGGTGGTGGTGATTGCTCATCGACCAATAAGCCTGCCTCTAAAAGCATTCCTTTCCCCAGGACCGCTCTGACCCAAGCGCTATAGATCGCAGTCCGGGTGTGCGCGGCAGCGCTTTTTCAGTGGCTTATCTATGTAGTGCAGGTCTTGAAGTCGGGGTTGCTACGTTGGTGCATCACCCAACGGAGTCATGTTAATGACCGCACAATTTCCTCCGGTTCGCCAACGCGCACCGTTGCTTCTGTCCAGTACACAGTGGGCTCAGAAAGAAGCCATTTCTTATTTATCAGCCATTTATGAAGAAAACTTCTCTGCACTGACGCTTGAGCAAAGAAAGCGCTATCCCAAGCTTTTCGAAAACTACCAATTGGCGATGGAGAGCCTGGACTATGAGCTCTCGCTCGTAAGAGACACGTTCAAGGTCACTCATATGGCGCAGCTCAAGAGCGCGCTGAAAACGCTCCTGGGGGTCGATATCGACCCGGAGCAGGCGCGGATTTATACCCGCTATCGTGAAAATGTTGAGGAGGATTTGATTGAGTTTCTGGCGCGAATGGGCGGTGAGCAGAGCGCCGCTCAGGATTCCAAATTCACGTTCAGCCCCCCGCGTACGCGCCGCGCAGTGGATGAGTCCAGGTTTAAAGAGCACGTTAAGTCGGTGTCTTTGTGGGAGGCGGCGTGCGAGAACTTCAGCTACCGCACCGACTCCGTGCTGCTCAAGCCTTTTAGCTATGAGCAAGCCAGTTACATTGATTACAACAGTGATTTGAAAGGCCAACCGGCGGGGCCGTTCATCGCGATTGTGCGCCAGCTCGATTTAGGGACCCGCTTGAGCGCTGCGCTGGAGCAGGCGATCGGCACCAGTGGGCCTTTGACTCAAAGTACCTGGGCCGTGGCGCGTGCCAGCTTGGAATTCGACTTGCTGGAAGCGTTACGTAACAGGCAGCACTCAAAAATATTCAGCCGAGAGCACGACAAACTGTTCTTGATGTTGAAGGGGAAAACTCCCCCGCACATTTGGCCGGTTTCAATGAGCCTGACTAAAAAAAACATGGTCATTCATGGACCCGGGCCCAGGGGCAAAAATCATCAGTTGCTGTTTGGCAACGAAGACCCTTTTAACCACGTGTGGTATGGCGAGGTGCCCATCCCGCTGTTCATCATCAAGGTCGAAGACGAAAAGGGTGTTTTCAGCTATTTCCCGCAGCGGTTGGGCGGGGCGTTGTTATGGCATGTGGATGCCCCCCGCGCGTTGTCCCATTTTCGACAACAGCTCAAGACGGATCATGGCAAAGGGCAATTAGGTTGGTTTATGCGCCAACTGGCGTTGAAAGACATTGGTTTTTTCAGCAAGTTGCTGAGCAAGGAGCCCAGGCCTGAAGGGCTGACCTGGTTGGCCGGTGTGATGTATGACGCATTCAAAGGCGTGTTTCCCGAGCCTGACCTGGACAGTTTGCAACTGTATATCGAGGTCGATGACCGCGCGTCATTGCCCCTTGCGCAAGTCATCACAAAACGTCAACTGGACCGTTATCGCGCTAACTTGAGCCAATTGGCGACGAGTAAATCGGTGCGCGATTGGCAAGCGTTCAAAGAGGCGCTGAGCGATCTGGGCAGTGAAGTGCTCAGTTTGCTGACCACGCCTGTACCGGGAGGGGTGCTGGGCCTCAATGCGATCATGCAGGCGGCCGTTTTCGGCTCTTTGGCCTACAGCCTGGCGCAAGGTGTGAGCGAAGCCATCAAAGGTGAGGCCAACACTTTCGCCAGTGCCTTGGCCGATACCGCAGACCTGTTAATCAATGCCCGATTGATCGGGGTGGCCGCCAAGGTCCACCGCCAGCGTATGCTCACGCTATGGAACACCGTGGGCCAACCGCGCAAGGTCACTCAAGCTGACGGTTCTGTCGGATTGTGGCATCCGGATCTGAAGGCTTATCCGCACCTGGAGCCGGGCGCACTCGATAACCTGGCGCCCACTTCCGAGGGCCTTTACGCGCGTGATGGCAAGCTGTACGCCCAGTTTCAAGAGGGTGATCAGACGTTGGCGATTGAAGTCATCTTCGACACTCAGTCCCAGTCTTACGTACTGAAAACGCAGACCCCGCTGGCGTTCAAGCCGTCTGTGAAATTCGATCCCGCCCGGCAACGCTGGAGCCTGGTGCTGGACGATGTTCAAGCGCTGGATGCTAAACAGTTGTTGCAGCGGATGTTGCCAGGGGACACGCCCGACTCGGCCCTTGTGGACATAGAGCGGATGCTGAGCATTACCGGTACCTCCCGGGAGCAGTTGCTGGCTGTGTGGCAAGGCGGGCTGGTTCCGGGGCCGTTGGCCGAGGGCGTTCGCCGCTTGCAGGCTGATCAACTGATTGATCGGATCAACAGTGACTTGCCGTTGCGCGGTGAAATGCCTGAAAACGCAGACAGCGCGGTGTTAGCCCTGTTGACCCAATTGCCCCACTGGCCTGTCGACACTGTCCTTGATGTGTTCAACCAGCAAGGGCAGTTGATTGAAACCTGGGGCCCTGATCTGCAGCCCGGATCACTTGAGCGGCACGTCGAGCTTAAGCGCCTGGATCATGGCAGCTATGTTGCCAAGGACGATGCCACCCAAGGCAGCGCTGAAGTGGAGCAGTTGTTTACCTTGATTCTTGATCAACTGCCGGCCACCTCACCGTTGGGGCGTGAGGGCAATCCCGAGATCAGCAAGGCTGGCAGAATTGCCTCTGTTCGCGAGCAAATAGCCAACCTGGCTCATGAGGACAGGCCCTTGTTGTTCAAGGCCCTCACCGGGCTCGAAGGGCACAAGCGCAGCGATCCCGTGGCCAGTTCAGACCCAGCCCGAAAGTATTTACCGTTGCTGTCTGCGCCCCTGTCAGACTCGACCACTGCGTTGTTGGCCAAGTTGCACGCGCTCAACCCATCCTTGTCGATTGAGTGCCTTGAGACGTTACTGGTCGCACACCCGTTCAGCGCGGCGCAGGTCACCCGTGCATTGGAGCATAACGCTCAGCCTCTGCCGTTTGCCGAGGCCGCCGATCGGCTAAAAATAAAACTGCGGGTCGATCAGGCGCTGGACGGTATTTATCACCGCCGAGTCTTCAACCAGGACAGTGACCATTGGGTGCGTGAATTTGCCCGGGGGGCCTTGCACGACACGCTGAATCGTCGATTAGTGATCACTGAGGCCGACATGCCGGCCTACGTGCATACCGGGCCAACGGACACCACCGTGGCGCTCAGGCATCACGGTAATGGCGTTTACGGGGTTTCCAGTCGCGGTGACGGTGGGATGGTCACGTTTAGCTTGACCCCGGACAGCTTTTTTCTGGCGCTCACCTGGTTTCTTGGCGAGCAAGAGCGCAGCACCTTGGGCATGGAGAGCGGTGTCGGTGTCGACGGTGTGCGCAAACACCTGGGCGATGCCATGCTCGCCAATCGTCAGGCGAATGGGGAGGTCAGCCTGTGGGACACAACCACGGCCCAGTACGAACGCAAGGTCTCCTTGCCAGCAGGGCACAACCCGAGTGAGCTTGGGCTTTACGAAATACAGGGTAAGCACTATGTGTCCTTGTATGGTGCGGTCTACCAAGTCGCATTTGACCCGACGGTGCACAAGTGGCGCATGGTTCACCCCGATAAGCCGGGGGTGAACACCCCTGTTCTGGAACACAACTACAAAGGCGCCTGGCGTCAACAAATAGAGAACCCGCAGCAGTGGGAAGGGCTCCAGCTATTACGCCGCTTACGCGCCGAGCCGACCACCTTCAGCGATGAGGTGGGGCAGCAGATCCTGGCGGTGAGCAACACCGATGAAGGGGTGTTGCGTCAGGTGCACATGAACAATCTGGCCCCGCCGCCGTTGTTGATGGACACCTGGAAGCGTTTCAAGATCGAGCAAGACATCAAGGGCTTTGTCCATAAACTGCAGGCCCACCACACATTGTCTGAGGCGCGCAGTGATTTTCAATTGTTGCTGATTCAAAGTTTGCCGGGCTGGCCGCGTGACAAAGTGCTGCAGATTGTCGATGCACAAGGCACTACGTTAAAAGAGTATGGCGTTGATCTGGACAGTGCATTGCCGCGGATTCGGCTTTCCATCGACGCCACACGCAATGGCGGTTTTTTGCGCACCTTGCTCATGAACCTGAACGAGGCCGATACCCGTGCGTTAGTGGGCGAATACAGCCCGGTCATTGAGACCCGGATGCTCGCACTGGCTAAAAAAATCGCCGCGCACGCCCTAAAACGTGAAGCCAATTTATTCAGGTCGGTGTACGAAAGCCTGGAACACAGCGCAGACCCACACGTGACGCTGGTGCAAAAAAATCACCCGCAGTTACCGACAAGCGTCATCGAGCAGTTGATCCTTCACACCTCTGGAAAAGAACGCGAACACTACCTGGACAAAGGCCTGGTGCCGCCCCGCGTCACTGAGCAAATACAGTGGACGGCCAAAGAGATCAGGCTGGCCCGCGCTTACGAAGGCTTATATCTGGACGCCACGGCCACGCCGGACAGCGAAAAGCTCACGCTGCATCTGTTGCAATCTCTGCCGGGGTGGCCGAGCACGCTGAGTATTGAGGTTCATCGCGACCATGTGAGCGGCGAGGTGCTTGACCGCATTGGCGCGGCGGATGCCCCAACGCCTCGGATTTTGGTTCTGCACGAGGGCCGTTATCGGGCCTGGTCATCTGAAGGCCATGCGCTCAACCCGGAGTCGACCAATGACAACAATCTGTTGTCGTCCATTCTGCATGTGCTGACCCCCACTGAACTGGCGGCGATCAAGGTCAAGGATGCCAGTGACACTCAAACCCTGAGCCAAAAGATCCGGGCACTGGCCATCGCGCAACGAGCCAGCATGGCAACACTGCTAGGCCTGGCGCCGCCCGCGCCGCCGCGTAAACCACCGATGAATATCGATAGCTCGTTTATCGCTTACCCGCTGACGGTGACCATCAACAACTCCAGCCACCCTTTGTCGATGATCCGCGAAGCGCGGGCTTTGTACCCAAGCTTGAGCTATGAACAGGCGATCAGCTTGCTGGACGGGCTGGGCAATACCCAGGCCGAACGGCAGGCGGCATTGGCGCAGAGGCACACGGAGTTTCAAATGTTGCAAGGCCAACTGCAAGCCTGGGCGCAAGTCCAGCTCTATCCTTCTGGCACGAGTCACATGGGGATGGCTGCTCCGGGCCACCGACAGCAGGTCAGAGAGAGAATTGAGCGGGCCTGGCGCCGTGAAGCCGACATTGCCTTGGCAGAAGATGGCAATGAAATCGGTTACGTACTCAATTTGGCCGGGCTTGATGTGGGTGATCTTCCGGCCCTGTCTGGCGATTTCAGTCATGTCAGCGTATTGCGCATGGAGGATATGAACTTACGCAGTGGATCGAATGAGTTTCTCAGCAGTTTCACCCAATTGCGCATGCTGGGGATGTCCAGTAATCGCCTTCAAAGCCTGCCGTCGGCAATTGCTGACATGCCTCACCTGACCGCCCTTGATCTGACGGGCAATCGCATTAGCCTGACGCCAGAAACGGCACAGCAACTGGCAAATCATTCAAGCCTGGAAATACTGCACCTGAGTAACAATCCCTTGGGCATCACACCGGACGTCAGCCAGTTGCAGAACTTGCGCAGCTTGAACCTGAACAATACCGGGATTACAGAGTGGCCGAATGGTTTATGGACACTCACTCATGTGGAGTGGGCGGGTCTGAGGAACAACGCGATAACCAACATCTCGCCCGCTGTGTTTGAGCCTGATTGGAGTGCAGGCGCCAATCGTGTGACTACTATTTCCGGGAACCCGATCAATGACTCGAGTCGTGATCGCATCATTGTTTACTGGGCCCATGGCAACAGTGATTTTGGCTACGGGCCGGCGATCTCTCATGCACTTGATCTGGTTAACCATAATGCTCAAGTACAGGTAACGATGAATGATGTTTCGCCCTGGTTATCCCTCGATTTCACGGCGGATCAAACCTCAACCAGAACGCAACAGTGGCAATTACTGCAAGGGGCAGGGGAGAGCGTAAGTGAGTTTTTCGGGACCTTGGCGTTGTTTGCCAACGACCGCAACAAGATGACGCCGCAGGTGTGGGCGCGACTGACAAATCGGGTATGGACACTGATTGATCAAATGCTGGCCGACACCGCGTTGCGCGAATCCCTGCTCAACAGGGTCTTCCGTGAAGAGCGCAGTTGTGGTGACGGCGCCATGGTGCTTCTGGAAAACATGGAAGTTGCAGTGCTGATTCACGAAGCCCATAACAATGCGGGTGAGGTCCAGCGTGAGGCTGAGCTGTTCAGGCTGGCCAAGAGTCTGTTCCGTTTGAGGCAAGTTGATCGCTTGTCGGGCGCCGAAGTCGCACGGCGTGTTAGGGAAGGGGGCAATCCTGATGCCGCTGAAGTGATTCTGTTCTACCGTATCGAGCTGGCGGACGCGCTTGGTTTACCGACTCAGGCGAGGTCGATGCTGTATGCGGCCACAGCGGGTGTGACACCTCAGCAAATTGCAGCGGCACGAGACAGCATTTTGGCCATGGATGGCAGCCCGGCGTTTATGCACGCCATCACGCAGGAAAAGTTTTGGCGTAACTTTCTCATGAACACCTACCCGGACGGCTTCGCAGCCATTGAGGCCGATTATCAGCGTGATTATGTGCAACTTTCCCAAGAAACCGATCTTTCACCTGAGGTTGAGTCGCAAAGGGGGGCTGAGCTTACGATCGTCAGGGATCAACGGGTCAACCTGTTGATTGAACAACTGACCCTGCAGGTCTATCAGCCTGCCCCTTCAACGGGCGCCACCTCGGTAGCCCCCTGAGTCAGTCATCAGGCGACAGGGGGAGCATTCCCCCTGATCGCCACCACGCTCAGCATTTGCCCTTCATACAGGCCAAATTGAGCCTCCAGTTCACGGCCATGCTGCCAGTCTGCGCTCAAGTCAGTGAGCAGGCGCAGGCGCACATGGCCTTCGGGTGTCCAGCTCACGACTTCGGCGTGTTCAAAGTAGAACCGCTGCTGAACGAGGGGGAACAGCGCTTTGAACAGGCTTTCTTTAACCGAAAAGGTAAGCGTCACCAACTGCGCGATATGTTGCGCAGGCCCGGCGGCCATGCGTTGCAGTTCGGCTGGGGTGAGGATTTCTTTGGCCAGACGCTGGGCGCGTTCGGTGCTGAGCAGGTTTTCCAGGTCGATGCCCAGCCCCAGCCAGTCACGCTTGAGCGCCACCAGGGCCGCTGCACGGCCCTGGCTGTGGGTGATGCTGGCGCTGACGTGCGCGGGCCATAGCGGCGCGCGGTCTTCGCCTATGCCCGGCGTGGCACGGGTGCCATCAAGGTGCAGCAGGGCATCGCGTGCACACAGGCGACCTGCCAAAAATTCGGCTTGGCGTTTGGCCACGGATCGTTGAATACTCGTCGGTGCGTCTATTGCACAGCGGGCAAAATCGTCTGCGGCCAAATGCGCCGGGTTGAACTCGGTGCTGCGCCACACGCAACCTGGCAGCGCGATGGGCAAGGGCCAGTCCTGGCGAAGCGCAGTACAGCAGGCGGGTAAGTCGGGAAATCTGTTCATGGCGTGCATTCTGCGGGGCTGCACCGGGCTGTGCAATTGTTCAGAGTGTGTTCAGGGCCTACGTCTTATTGTGTAAGGGCTAGAGTGGTAGATGACGAGATGGGACGCACGTCCTTCGTGACGCGATAGGCTTGGGAGAGCGCGATGAAATTGCTGGTGGTTGAAGATGAGGCGCTGTTGCGTCATCACTTGCAAACCCGTCTGACAGAAAGCGGCCACGTGGTCGAGGCGGTGGCCAATGCCGACGAGGCGTTGTACCAGACCGAGCAGTTTAATCACGATCTGGCGATGATTGACCTTGGCCTGCCGGGCATGGGCGGGCTGGAATTGATTCGTCAATTGCGGGCGCGAGGCAAGACCTTCCCGATCCTGATTCTCACGGCGCGCGGCAACTGGCAGGACAAAGTCGAAGGGCTGGCAGCCGGTGCCGATGACTACGTGGTCAAGCCGTTTCAATTTGAGGAACTGGAAGCGCGGCTCAATGCCTTGTTGCGCCGTTCCAGCGGCTTTACCCAGTCGACCATCGTTGCAGGTGCGTTGGTGCTCGATATCAACCGCAAACAAGCGGTCCTTGACGGGGAGCCTCTGGCACTGACCGCCTATGAGTACCGGATTCTCGAATACCTGATGCGCCATCATCAGCAGGTGGTGGCCAAGGACCGCCTGATGGAACAGTTGTACCCGGATGACGAGGAGCGTGATCCGAATGTGATCGAGGTGCTGGTTGGGCGCCTGCGACGCAAGCTGGAGGGGGCAAACGGCTTTAAGCCAATCGATACGGTACGCGGTTTGGGGTACCTGTTTACCGAGCGCTGTCGTTGATACGTTCGCTTCGCATCCGTTTGATGTTGGCGGCCACGTTGTTGGCCGTCCTGTTTATGCTCGCGCTGCTGCCGGCGATGCAGGGTGCATTCAGTCTTGCGCTCAAAGATGCCATTGAGCAGCGTTTGGCTTCTGATGTGACGACGCTGATCTCAGCGGCGAAGGTGGAAAAAAATCACCTCAAAATGCCGACCCTGCTGCCGGATGAGCAGTTGAACCTGCCGGACAGCCGCTTGCTTGGCTACATCTACGACCGTGAGGGACGTTTGGTGTGGCGCTCCAGGGCCACGCAAGAAGAAAACATCAACTACAAGCCGCGTTACGACGGGCGGGGCAATGAATTTGCCAGCATCCGCGAAGACAACGGCCAAGAGTTTTTCGTCTACGACGTTGAGGTGAAACTGCTGGGCGGCAAGAGCGCAGCGTTTAGTTTTGTGGCGCTGCAGCCCATGCGTGAATACAACCAGACACTCGCCGGATTGCGTGACAACCTTTATTTAGGTTTTGGTGCAGCCCTTTTTGTACTGCTGGCGTTGTTGTGGATTGGTCTGACGTGGGGGTTAAAAGCATTGCGGCGCTTAAGTCAGGAACTGGATGAAATCGAAACCGGCGAACGCGAGAGTCTGAGTGAGCAGCACCCTCGAGAGTTGCTGCGTCTGACCGGCTCGCTGAACCGTTTGCTGCAAAGCGAGCGTGAACAACGTTCGCGCTACCGCGATTCCCTCGATGATCTGGCCCACAGCTTGAAAACGCCGCTGGCGGTGTTGCAGGGCGTGAGTGAGAGCATGGCGCAACGCCCGACAGAACGTGAGCAGGCCTGGGTGCTGCAAACCCAGATCGAGCGCATGAACCAGCAAATCAGCTACCAGTTGCAACGTGCGAGCCTGCGCAAAAGTGGTCTGGTGCGCCATCAGGTGGAGTTGCTGCCGGTGGTAGAAAGCCTGTGCAACACGTTGGACAAGGTGTATCGCGATAAAGAGGTCAAGGTCAGCTACGACATTGCGCTGCTCAGCCATGTCCCCATCGAGCAGAATGCATTGCTCGAGTTACTGGGCAACTTGCTGGAAAACGCTTATCGGCTGTGCCTCAAGCAAGTGCGGGTCAGCTTGCACCGCAATGCCCACGGCATTGAAGTGTGCGTGGAAGACGACGGCCCAGGGGTGCCGCCCGATCAGCGAGCGCGCATTCTGCAGCGCGGCGAACGTCTGGACCGTCAGCACCCTGGGCAGGGGATTGGTTTGGCGGTGGTCAAGGACATCATCGAGAGTTACGACGCCCAATTGATCCTTGAGGATTCGGCGCTGGGCGGTGCGGCGTTTCGGATTCGCTTTGCCACAGAGTGACCCGTACCTCTGAGTAGGCGCTGCCGGACGCTGCGATCTTTTGATCTTCCAAACAGCGCCAATCAAAAGATCGCCGCCTTCGGCAGCTCCCACAAGTGACCACAAGGGATCCGTCGAAAAGGCGGGTATCCGCCACTTCATCCCCTCCCAATTCCGCCAAAAGGCGGGAATCCGCCATATCCCGTCCTACTCAATCTTAAGAAAAATTCCTACAGGCGCAGGTGAGATGGGCTGTTGCACTGCCTTTGTGCAATGTGGCCCGTGCCTTGCAAAGACTGCTGCAAGAGGTCTGCCGCTAGAGCAGCTCGAAAAAACAAATTCCTCCGAGTACAGGAGGGTTCGCGCTTTAGGTATCACCCGTCTCAGATGGAATGACGATGGAGTGATGCACTTGAGGAACTTTGCAATGACGACTCGTCAGCCACTGTACAAATCCCTGTATTTGCAAGTAATCGTAGCGATTGCTATCGGTATTTTGCTGGGCCACTTCTACCCGCAAACCGGGGTTGCGCTCAAACCTTTGGGTGATGGCTTTATCAAGCTGATCAAAATGGTCATCGCACCCATTATTTTCTGTACGGTGGTGAGCGGTATTGCCGGCATGCAGAGCATGAAATCGGTCGGTAAGACCGGTGGCTATGCGTTGCTTTACTTCGAAGTTGTGTCGACCATTGCCCTGCTGATTGGCCTGGTTGTGGTCAACGTTGTGCAGCCTGGCGCTGGCATGCACATTGACGTTTCCACCCTGGACGCCTCTAAAGTCGCGGCCTACGTGACGGCCGGTGCGGACCAGAGCATCGTGGGCTTCATCCTTAACGTGATCCCGTCGACCATCGTTGGCGCCTTTGCCAATGGCGACATTCTGCAAGTGCTGATGTTCTCGGTGCTGTTCGGTTTCGCCCTGCATCGACTGGGTGCCTACGGCAAGCCGGTGCTGGACTTCATTGATCGCTTTGCACACGTGATGTTCAACATCATCAACATGATCATGAAGCTGGCCCCACTGGGCGCATTGGGCGCGATGGCGTTCACCATTGGTGCCTACGGCGTAGGGTCGCTGGTGCAGTTGGGTCAGTTGATGATCTGCTTCTACATCACTTGCGTGCTGTTCGTTCTGATCGTACTGGGCGCCATCGCTCGCGCTCACGGCTTCAGCGTGATCAAACTGATCCGTTACATCCGTGAAGAACTGCTGATCGTACTGGGCACCTCTTCGTCCGAATCGGCACTGCCACGCATGCTGGTGAAGATGGAGCGTCTGGGTGCGAAGAAGTCGGTCGTAGGCCTGGTCATTCCGACTGGCTACTCGTTCAACCTCGACGGGACTTCGATCTACCTGACCATGGCGGCAGTGTTCATCGCCCAAGCGACTGACACGCACATGGACATCACCCACCAGATCACGCTGTTGCTGGTGCTGTTGCTGTCGTCCAAAGGTGCTGCTGGCGTGACCGGTAGCGGCTTTATCGTACTGGCGGCCACCTTGTCGGCTGTAGGCCACTTGCCGGTTGCCGGTCTGGCGCTGATCCTGGGTATCGACCGCTTCATGTCCGAAGCCCGCGCCCTGACCAACCTGATTGGTAACGCGGTTGCCACCCTGGTGGTTGCCAAGTGGGTGAAAGAGCTGGACGAAGACCAACTGCAAGTTGAACTGAACTCCGGTGGTCGTCCGCTGGACGACACTCGTCCTGAAGATGACTTGCATGTTGCTGAAGGCCCGGCGCCTTCTGCACTGCTGAAGTAAGTTTCAGCCTATAAAAAACCCATCTTCGGATGGGTTTTTTTATGGGCCTTATTCGACTCGGGTTTCGCCGCTGAACACCAGCGTCTGTCGACATCGACGGCACAAATAGCGACGGCCTTGCTTGACCAGGCCGTGGCGTTGCGACGAGAAGGGGAAGTCGCTGTCCGGGCATGGGCAGCGGTAGATATACCGCGTGGCGCTTCGGCGCTTGATCGCGTAGGTGTGGCAACGATTGGGCGCCAGCTCGTAGACTCCGCGCATGATCAATTGCCATTCCTCGCCGTGGGGCGCGATACGGTCACCAAACAATTGATGGGCAATCAGGTGGGCGACTTCGTGGGGAACGGTTTGCTTGAGGAAGTCTTCACTGTTTTCGCGGTACAACTGCGGGTTGAAGCGCAGCAGGTTTTCATGCAAATGAGCGACACCGGCTTTTTGGCCGCGCAGCTTGAAACTGACCATCGGGCGTTTGAAAGGCCGTTTGAAAAACACTTCGGCCTGTTTGAAACAATCTTCGACACGGGTGTTGAGTGACTCGGGCATGCGGTTCGGTTCTCCAGAAGCCGCAATTATGCAGCAAGCGACTGAACTACCGAAGCGAGAAGGTGCTGAGCGGTCAATAGACACGAGACGTTGTAGCCGCTGTCGAAGGCTGCGATGGGGCGCTTGGCGAACCTGCATTGAAGGTCCTTCGGCCCTTATCGCTGGCTGCGCCAGCGGCGATACGGATTATCAGTTGGTGTAGACCGGGCCGATGCCCAGGCCCCAGATAATCACGCTCAGTGCCATGATCGCGACCAGCACCACCAAGCCCACCGCAAGTACCGAACTTGAAAACAGAAAACCCTCATCCGGGTCAATGTTCATGAACGTCGGTAAGCCCACGTACAGTAAATAAACGGTGTAGCTAATGGCTGCAGTACCGACCAGCATGGCCAGCCACATATTTGGATACAGCGCCGCCAGCCCGCCAAGAAACAGCGGTGTGGCGGTATAAGTGGCAAAGGCTACGCAGCGCGACATGCTCGGCAGTGCGTCGTAGGTGCGGGCCATCCAGTGAATGAAAGACGCCATCACCGCTACCCCGCCCAGCATCACCAGATAAGACATCAAGCTCATCCACAGCGCGCTGTTTGCGGTTAGCATGACCGGCTCCCGGCCGCCAATTATCCAGCCGATCTGGGTGGTGCCAATAAAGGCGCAAATGACCGGGATCGCGGCCAATATCAAGGTATGGGTGAGGTACATGTGGCTGACGCTTTCTTCAGCATCAACACGGATCTCACGCCACTCTTGGTCGGGATGGGTAAACAGACCTACAACATGATGGATCATGGTGCTCGCTCCTGTAGGTACGCATCACCCGAGCGGGATGCTCGCGGTCGCCCGGCCAGAAAGACAGATCCAGTGTGTAGGCATGCGGCCTTATCTTCAGTATAGAAAGCCTTGTGCCCTTCGCCTTAGACCTTTCGCGCTAATTCCTTATTAGCTGAGCGCCTATAACGTTGGGGTCTTTAGGGGCGCGCAGGGGGTTTGTGTGCGAGATTTTTTAAGTAAAATGGCAGGCTTTTGGTCTTAACTCGCGGAATTGAAGCGCTATGGGCACTCTTTCGGTCTCTCAAATTAAACTCCAGAAACGCCTGCGCCGATTGACCGGTGAGGCAGTGGCTGACTTCAACATGATTGAGGACGGCGACAAAGTGATGGTATGTCTGTCGGGCGGCAAAGACAGTTACACGCTGCTGGATGTACTGCTGCACCTGCAAAAGGTCGCGCCCATCCAGTTTTCAATCGTGGCGGTGAACATGGACCAGAAGCAGCCGGGCTTCCCCGAGGACGTGCTGCCGGCCTATCTCCAGTCACTGGGTGTGGAGTACCACATCGTCGAAAAAGACACCTACTCGGTGGTCAAGGAACTGATCCCGGAAGGCAAGACCACTTGCTCGCTGTGCTCGCGCCTGCGCCGTGGCACGCTGTATACCTTCGCGGATGAAATTGGTGCGACCAAGATGGCTCTGGGGCATCACCGTGATGACATCGTCGAAACCTTCTTCCTCAATATGTTCTTCAACGGCACCCTCAAGGCCATGCCGCCCAAGCTGCGTTCCGATGACGGGCGCAACGTGGTGATCCGCCCACTGGCGTATTGCAACGAGAAGGACATCCAGGCGTACTCGGACTTGCAGCAGTTCCCGATTATTCCGTGCAACCTCTGCGGCTCGCAGGAAAACCTGCAACGCCAGGTGGTCAAAGACATGTTGCAAGAGTGGGACCGCAAGACGCCGGGGCGCACCGAGAGTATCTTCCGCAGCCTGCAACACGTAAACCCGTCGCAATTGGCTGATCGTAATCTGTTTGACTTTGCCAGCCTGAAAATCGATGAAAGCGCCACGCCGCGTTTCGTCAATCTGCTGAATTTGTAACTTCCACGAGGAGAGGGCATGCGCGACTACAAATGGCTGCACGAATATTGTTTGAATCGTTTTGGTTCGTCAGCCGCGCTGGAAGCCGAGTTGCCCGTTCCCTACACCTCGGCGCAACTGCGTCAGATCCCGGATGACCGTTATTTGTCGACCCTGGCGTTGCGAGTGTTTCGTGCCGGGCTCAAGCACAGCGTGGTGGATGCCAAATGGCCGGTATTTGAGCAACTGTTCTTTGGCTTCGACCCTGAAAAAGTGGTGCTGATGGGCGCGGAGCATCTGGAGCGGCTGATGCAGGATG
Organism: Pseudomonas sp. NPDC096917; assembly: GCF_044762555.1. Lineage (NCBI taxonomy): Bacteria > Pseudomonadati > Pseudomonadota > Gammaproteobacteria > Pseudomonadales > Pseudomonadaceae > Pseudomonas > Pseudomonas sp. NPDC096917. Next base: position 69,267 of record NZ_JBIWEO010000012.1, read on the forward strand.
CGCGGATCATTCGCCACTTGGGCAAGCTCAAAAGCGTGCCGCGCAACGCGCAGATGGTATTGGATATTGCTCACGAACACGGCAGCTTTGGCGCATTCATCGCCGATTGGCCGGTGACCGACATTGTCGGATTGTGGAAGTATCTGGCCAAGCACGGCCACCAGTTGGGCGGGTTGTCGGCACCGCGCTTTTTGCGCATGGTCGGCAAGGATACTTTTGTGCCGAGCTATGACGTGGTGGCAGCGCTGAACGCGCAGAAGCTGGTGGACAAGGCCCCGACCAGCCTGCGGGATCTGGCGATTGTGCAAAACGCTTTCAACCAATGGCACGCTGAAAGCGGTCGGCCGATGTGCCAGCTGTCACAGATGCTGGCATTTACGGTCAATCACTAAAACCGCGCCTGCAGGCTGCGTTTTTTTCAAAGGCGCAGCCTGCACATCATTCTCCCGCCAACCGGCGATCCAACTGGTAGCGCCAGCGCACAAACAACATCGCGCTGATGAACACCGCTACGCTGGCGGCTATTTCCAGCAGGCCGAATACGTGGCGATTCGAATCGAAGGCGGCCAGCGCACCTTTGATCAAGTACAAATTGACCACGTAGCAGGTGAACGAGTGCCCGCGCGCGCTGCCTTTAAGCATACCGGGCAGCAGAATCAGCAGCGGCACCAGTTCGATCAGCAAGATCACCCACGGGCGTGCGCCGTGCAGGTCGGCAAACATCAGGTAATAGGCGCTGAGTAAGCCGATAAGGCCGAAAAAACACACCAGGCTCAAGACCCGCATCAGCCGAACGCGTGGCGCCAGCCACTCGATTGACGGCAGCACTTTGGGCTTTTTAGCCACGGTTGCTCTCCAGCTTCAGTGCGGTTGTGGCCAAGCGTTGCCCCAGCGCACGGCACAAGGCGATTTCGTGTTCATCAAGCTTGCGCTTGCCGTCTGGCCCGGCGTGATGGCTGGGCCCATAAGGCGTGCCGCCACCGCGGGTGTTGAGCAGGCCCGATTCGCTATAAGGCAGGCCGGTGATCAGCATGCCGTGGTGCAGCAAGGGCATCATCATCGACAGCAGGGTGGTTTCCTGGCCACCATGCAGGCTGGCGGTGGAGGTGAACACGCCTGCCGGCTTACCCACCAGGGCACCGGTCAGCCACAGATTGCTGGTGCCATCCAGAAAGTATTTAAGCGGCGCGGCCATGTTGCCGAAACGGGTAGGGCTGCCTAAGGCCAGGCCTGCGCAGTTTTTAAGGTCGTCCAGGCTGGCATACGTTGCACCTTCTGCCGGAATGCTTGGTGCCACGGCTTCGCATTCGGTCGAGATAGACGGGACGGTACGCAGACGTGCTTCCAGGCCAGTTTGCTCAATACCGCGCGCAATGTGCCGGGCCATGTCACGGGTGGAGCCGTTGCGGCTGTAATACAGCACCAGAATGTAGGGTGTGCTCATGGCAGGATCTCCAGCACTTTTTCCGGCGGGCGGCCGATGACAGCGTTGTCGCCAGCGACCAAAATCGGTCGTTCGATCAGCTTGGGGTGAGCGGCCATGGCAGCGATCAATTGTTCATCGCTGAGGCTGGCGTCGGCCAGGTTCAGGGTTGTATAGGCGTCTTCGCCGGTGCGCAGCAGTTGGCGGGCGCTGATGTGCAGCTTGCCCAGCAGATCGTGCAACTGTGCGGCGTCCAATGGGGTGTCGAGGTAGCGCACGATCGTCGGTGCAAGGCCGCGGGCCTGGAGCAGTTCGAGCGCACCGCGTGATTTCGAGCAGCGCGGATTGTGATAAAGCGTCAGATCGGTCATGAGCGGGTCGCTTCTTGCGTAAGGAGGCGGCTATTCTACTCACCTCGCAGGCGCGCCTGAACCCTGTGCGCTCATTGGCCGCCTGTTAATGTCTTTACCGATAAGGATCAATGCATGTTCAAGCGACTTATGGCGGTAGCTGCCGTCGCCGCCACGTTACTGCTGACCGGTTGTGGCAATGATTACGGGGTCGATCAACATGGAGAGAAGGTCGCGTCCGAACGTCTGGACAAGCAATGGAAGGTCATCAACTACTGGGCCGAGTGGTGCGGGCCGTGCCGAGTTGAAATCCCGGAGCTCAATGCATTGGAAAGCCAATTGCAGGGGCAATCGGTCGGTGTGTTCGGGGTCAATTTTGATGGCTTGCAGGGCAAGGAACTGAGCGATGCGAGCGCCGCGCTGGGCATCACGTTTACCGTGCTGGCGCAGGACCCTGCGGAAATCTTTGACCTGCCGCGCAGTGAAGCGTTGCCGGTGACCTACATCGTTGATGACAAGGGCAAGGTGCGGGCCCAGATGCTGGGCGAACAGACGGCGGCCGGGGTGTTGGCCAAGATCAAGGAATTGAAGGGTTAAGGGCGTCAGGTTGCCTGTAGCCGCTGCCGCAGGCTGCGATCGAATCCGCAGGCGTCGCGCTTTAGAAAGATCGAAGTTCCTGCGGCTCTTATCGCAGCCTGCGACAGCGGCTACACGTTTTGTGTGTTAGCGGTCTTCAGGCCACAGCCGCAACGGCAGACCTTCGGCAGGCCAAAAACGCACTTGCTCGATCGGTGAAATGTCCCAGCGCTCTACGGTCTGCAAGGCTTTGAAGAACCGTTGCTCTTGCTCCATCAGCGCCGGGGCGCAGGCTTTGCGGGTGCTGCCCACACCACCGAAGGTCAGCTTGTCGCCTTCCAGGGTGTAGGGGGCGAACCAATGGTTACAGCCGCCATTGCCGTAGGCCCGACCTGCATCGTCGAAGGTCACGGTCAGGTGGCTGTCGTCCATCAAGGGGCGTTCGCCAATCCACTCCACCACGTAGGTGTGGTTGTGCTGCAACTGCGGTGAGTTCCCTGCGCAACCTGCCAGGCTGGCGCCGAGCAACGCTAACAGGAAGGGGCGTTTCATAGCGCGGCCTTTTGGCAGTGTGGACACAGATGCTTGGCGCCTTCCGTGCTCCAGCCCAGTTCGGCAATACGCGCACTGGCCGCTGGCTTTTGCGCTTTGGTGCCCAGCTTGGCGTCGACCGCGAACTCGAATTTCAGTTCTTTGGCGCACGCGTCGCAATTGACTTGCCATTGGTGAATAGCCAGTTCGCCGAATACCGGACCGCTGGCGACAGCCACCCACTGACCGCGCGGGTTGATCAGGTGACGGACTTTTTCGACGGTCAGGCGCATGGACAAATCCTTGCTGCCTTTGAGGGTCACAATCAGTACGTCATTGTTCTGGATCGAGCCACCGTTGCCGGTGACTTGGTAGCGGCCGGGTACGAGGGCGCGGCACTCAATCAGGGTGTGCTGCGGGCTTAGCAGGTTATAGCGAAAATCGTGTTCGACCATGGGTCCTCCAAATAGGCCGCTATGCTAGGGTCTGTTCCCGTTTCATTGCAACCCGCGTCGCGGCGGCAATGAAACGGGAACAGACCCTGCGCACGCTAGCCTTCGATCAGGTTTTGTGGCGTGCCTTCACGCCAGGCGGCGATGTTGTTCAGCGTGGTGCTGGCAATTGCACTCAACGCCTCGCGGGTCAGGAACGCCTGGTGAGCGGTGATGATCACGTTAGGGAAGGTCAGCAGGCGCGCCAGCACATCGTCTTGCAAGGGCAAGTCGGAGCGGTCCTCAAAGAACAGCTGCGCTTCTTCTTCGTAGACATCCAGCCCCAGATACCCCAATTGCCCGCTTTTGAGTGCTTCGATCAGTGCCGGTGTGTTGACCAGCGCACCGCGTCCGGTGTTGATCAGCATGGCGCCGTGCTGCAAGGTGGCCAGCGACTGGCTATTGATCAGGTGTTTGTTGTCGGCCGTCAGCGGGCAATGCAGGCTGATGATGTGTGAGTTGGCCAGTAACGCTGGCAGGCTCACGTACTGCGCACCCAAGGCCAGCAGCTCGGCGTTTGGGTAGGGATCAAAACACAGCAACTTGCAGCCGAATCCAGCCATGATCTTGCCAAAGGTTGCGCCGATCTGGCCGGTACCGACGACGCCCACGGTTTTGCCCACCAGATCAAATCCGGTCAACCCGTGCAGCGTGAAGTCGCCTTCACGGGTGCGGTTGTAGGCGCGGTGCAGGCGGCGGTTCAGCGCCAGAATCAAGGCCACGGCGTGTTCGGCGACGGCGTGCGGTGAGTACGCGGGCACCCGCACCACGCTCAAGCCCAGGCGTTTGGCGGCGGGCAGGTCAATGTGGTTATAGCCCGCCGAGCGCAGGGCAATCAGGCGGGTGCCGCCTGCGGCCAGTTGTTCGAGTACCGGGGCGCTCAAGTCGTCGTTGATAAACGGGCAAACCACTTCGTGAGCGTGGGCCAGGGCGGCGGTGTCGATGCTCAGGCGCGCAGGTTGAAAGTGCAGCTCAAGATCGTCGGGCTGCGGTGCAGCGATAAAACTGTCGCGGTCGTAGGTCTGGCTGCTGAAAAGAATGGTGCGCATCTGTTCTTCCTTGGTGTGTGGCTTTAAAAGGTTGCCTCTAAGGCTTTTGCAGGCGCGAGTATGCGTCAGGCCATGCTGCGTGCTTCCTCGGCCAGGCGGATGATGGCAAGGTCCAGTTCGTCGAGGGCGGCTTCAGCTTGCGGGTTGTCTTGTTTAAGCAGGGTTTCGCTGCGTTGGCAGGCGGCGCGCAATTGCGGCACGCCGCAGTAACGGGTCGCCCCGTGCAAGCGGTGTACGCGCTCGATCAGCAGGGCGTTGTCCTTGGCGTTTCGCGCTTCGAGAATCAACAGGCGATCGGCCTCCAGCGAAGCCAGTAACATGGCCAGCATGTCGGCGGCCAAGTCGGCTTTGCCCGCCGCCAGGCGCAAGCCTTCGTCGGCATCCAGCACGGCCAGTTTGGGCGCCTGCCTCAAGGGTTCCGGCTGGCTGTCGTTGGTTTGGTTGCGCAAGGCCAGGCCGGTCCACTTCAACACCACTTGTGCGAGTTGGCGCTCACTGATGGGTTTGGTCAGGTAGTCGTCCATGCCGCTTTGCAGCAGGGCACGCTTTTCGTTGGCCATTGCATGGGCGGTGAGGGCCACAATCGGCATCGGCGAGGATTGGCGTTCGTGCTCCCACTGGCGCAGCACTTCGGTGGTTTCGCGGCCATCCATGCCGGGCATTTGCACGTCCATCAGCACCAGATCGAACGCTTCGGCCTTGAACGCGTCAACGGCCGCATACCCGCTGTCGACCGCGAGGACTTTGGCGCCCATGTCTTCGAGCAGGGTTTGCACCAGCAACAGGTTGGCCGGGTTGTCATCGACACACAAAATACGCGGCGCACGGCTGGCCAGTATCTCGCCGGGTTCGACGCGGGCTTGCTGCGGGTTGATCAGGTCAACCAGTGCCCGGCGCAATTTGCGGGTGCAGGCGGGCTTGGACTGAAGCTGGTTGTGGGGGTTGGGCACTGAGGTATTGAACAGCACCTGCTCGGTGGTCGGGCACAGCACCAAGACTTTGCACCCCAGGTGTTCGAGGTCCCAGATGTGCTGGTTGAGGCGCTCGGGCGGTATGTCGTTGGCCGTGACACCCAGCACTGCCAGATCAATGGCATGTTCGGTCTGATGGGCGCTGGTCACGCCATTGGTGAGGTTTTCCAGGGTCAGGAACGGGGTAACGCTCAGCCCGCAGTCTTCGAGTTGATGCAACAGGGCCTGGCGCGCCAGGTCGTGTTTTTCCAGCAAGGCCACGTGATGACCGAGCAACTGTGTCAGGGGCAAGTCTTCGATATCGTTTTGGGCTTTGGGCAGGTTGACGCTGATCCAGAACACCGAGCCTTCACCGGGCACGCTTTCGACCCCGATCTCGCCGCCCATTTGTTCGACCAGGCGCTTGGAAATCACCAGCCCCAATCCGGTTCCGCCGGGCTGGCGTGACAGCGAGTTGTCGGCCTGGCTGAACGCCTGGAACAACGCCCGGACATCCTGGCTGGTCAGGCCAATGCCGGTGTCCTGCACGCTGATGCGCAGTTGCACGCCCCCGTCGGTTTTATTGTCGTCGTCATCCTCAAGCATGGCCCGCACCACAATCGTGCCTTCGCGGGTGAACTTGATCGCGTTGTTGACCAGGTTGGTGAGGATTTGCTTGAGTCGCAGCGGGTCGCCGATCAATGACAACGGCGTGTCGCGGTACACCAGACTCACCAGCTCCAGGCCTTTTTCGTGCGCGGAGGGCGCCAGGATAGTCAGGGTGTCTTGCAACAGATCGCGCAGGTTGAAGGGCGTGCTGTCGAGCACCAGTTTGCCAGCTTCAATTTTCGAGAAGTCGAGAATTTCGTTGATGATGCCGAGCAAGTTGTCGGCTGACTTTTCGATGGTGTGCAGGTAATCGAACTGGCGGGGCGTCAGCTCGCTTTTTTGCAGCAAGTGGGTAAAACCCAGGATGCCATTGAGCGGGGTGCGGATCTCGTGGCTCATATTGGCCAGGAACTCGGACTTGATACGGCTGGCTTCCAGGGCTTCCTTGCGCGCCAGGTCGAGCTCCAGGTTCTGGATTTCGATGGTTTCAAGATTCTGGCGCACATCTTCGGTGGCTTGGTCGACGCTGTGTTGCAGTTCTTCCTGGGCATTTTGCAGGGTTTCGGCCATGCGGTTGATGCCTGAGGCCAATTCATCCAGCTCACGACTGCCCAGCGGCGGCAAACGGGTTTGCAACTGGCCGTCTTTGAGTTGCGACACGGCATGCTTGATTTGGTCCAGCGGTGCATTGATCGTGCGGCTCATGCGTAACGCCAGCAGGGTGGTGCAGACCAGACCGGTGACAATCAGCAGCAGGCTGGCAAACAGGCTGCGATAGCCGCGCAATAGCATGTTGTTGTGCGACAGTTCCAGCTCGACCCAACCCAGCAGACGATGAGCTTCGTTGGGGATCACCTCTCCAGCCAGGTTGCGATGACGGCCAAACACTGGGAGCAAGTAGCGCGTGGCATCGTTGTCAGTGCGTTGCAGCAACTGGGTGCTGTTACCCAGCGGGGCCTGATTGAGCATGGTGGGGCCGGCATGTGCAATGGGAACGTGGTTGGCATCCAGAAATGCCACCGCCCGTACATCTTGCTGATCAAGGGACTCAGAAGCGATGCGTTCCAGTAGTTGGGTGTCTTTGCGGCCCATGGCCGGGGCGACCAGAGGGGCAAGCTGCTCGGCAATCATCTCGCCACGCTGCAACAGTTGCGCTTGCAACTCCGATTGCTGCAGCCACGTGAAGTAGCCGCCCAATACCATCGCCATCAAGGTGACGGGTAGCAATGTGAGCAGCAATACGCGGCCTTTAATACCCAAATTTGTCAGCACGCAACTCTCCAGCCCAGCATTGTCGAAAGTGTCCTGAGCCTATATTTCGCGCAGGTCAGGTCGCAGTGTAGCCAGTTGAGGTCGTGCAAATCTTTGAATATTTGCCCTTAACGCAGTGCGCAGTGCGCTTAATCAAGTTTTGCAAAGTCTGTGCCGGTTGCTCGCGCGGGCTCAATCTTGAATAATCGACGATTGAGAATGACTTGCAGACGCTAATGAATCCCGTAGTTGTTCAACCCTCGCGCCTTTTGGCCATCGAAGACGATCCCATCCTGGGGGCCTATTTGCATGAGCAACTGGGGCGCTTCGGGTTTGAGGTCGTGTGGTGTCAAAACGGCAAGGATGGGTTGAGCCGCGCCCGGAATGAGCCGTTTGATGTGGTGCTGATGGATATTTTGCTGCCGGGCATGAATGGCTTGCAGGTGCTCACACAATTGCGTCAGACCCATGCGCTGCCCGTCATTTTGATGTCGGCTCTGGGGGCTGAGGCCGACCGTATCAGCGGTTTTCAACTGGGCGCTGATGACTACCTGCCCAAGCCGTTCAGCATGGCTGAGTTGCGGGTGCGTATTCAGGCCATCTTGCGCCGGGTAGCGCTGGACCGTATGCCTCGGCTCAGCCTGCAACCCGACCCGGTGCAGGCCCAGAATGCACTGTTTCTGGACGAAGTCACAGCGGATGTGCGCTATGGCCAGCAATGGGCGGGGCTCACCCGCAGTGAATTCCGATTGCTCGACACGTTGCAACGCAACGCCGACGAAGTGCTGAGCAAAGCCTTTCTTTATCAACAGGTGTTGCAGCGCGGTTATGCGGCCCATGACCGCAGCCTGGACATGCACATCAGCCAGATACGCCGCAAGCTCAAGGCTATTGGCTATCTTGAGCGGGAAGTGCGCACGGTATGGGGCAAAGGTTATGTCTTGAGCGCCAGCGATGCGCTCTAGAGTCCCGGGCAAGCAGTCGGTGTTCTGGAAACTGGCGTGTCTGCTGGTGGCCTTCTGTTTGCTGATGATCTGGCTCAGTTGGTCCTGGGGCCGCTACATGGACAAGCGCACGGGCTTTTTAACCGAAGAGGCTAAAAGCACATTGATACGCTATGCCGGTGAAGCGGAGCAGGCCTGGAACCAAGGCCAGCAAACGGGCGTCGATCAGTGGTTGCAGGCCTTTGGCCAGGTCGAAAGCGCTTGGGTCGCAGTGGTTGGCCAAGACCTGCAGGCGCTGAGCAGCTACCCCCTCAATGGCTCCGAAACCCAGCGGCTGACTTTTCTGCGCGGGCTGGATTGGCCTATCAGCCACATCAATGCGGTGCGGCCGTGGATCAAGGTGCCGTTTCCCAAAGACCCTTCCGCGGGTTACCTGGTTATCGAACTGCCCCAGCGTTATATGCCGGGCCGTTCTCAATGGGTGTGGCGCATTCTTATTAATGGTGTGATCCCTGGGCTGTTTACGTTGCTCTTGTGCGTGGGCTTGTACCGGCTGTTGATCGTGCCGCTGAACCACTTGCGTGAACAGGCCAATGCCTGGCGCGCTGATCAACTGGGCACGCGGCTGTCGAGCCAGACCACCAGCCGACAAGACGAGTTGGGTGATTTGGGCCGTGCGTTCGATCAGATGTCCGAGCGTTTGCAAGGCACGGTCAGCCAGCAACAGCAAATGCTGCGCGACTTGTCCCACGAACTGCGTACGCCTTTGAGCCGCCTGCGGGTGGCATGCGACAGCGAGCAAGGGCTCGAAGCCCTGCGCGAACGGCTGAGTCGAGAGGTTGATGGCATGCAGCGGCTCGTCGAAGACACCTTGCAACTGGCCTGGCTGGATGCCGAGCGGGGGCCGTTGCCGGTCGAAGACATCCAGATTCCGGCGCTGTGGGAGATGCTCACTGAAAATGCGCGTTTTGAAAGTCACTGGCCAGAATCGCGGCTGCCGTGCCGGGTCGACGCCAGTTGCTGGGTAAAAGGCCATCTCAATAGCCTGGCTCAGGCGCTGGAAAATATTTTGCGCAATGCCATTCGTCATTCTCCGGTGGATGGCATCGTCAGCCTCAACGGCCAACGTGAAGGCGACGAGTGGCACTTATGGCTCGATGATCAGGGTGCAGGCGTTGCCCCTGAAGAGTTGGAACGAATGTTCGCCCCGTTTATTCGCCTGGACGGCTCGCGGCCTGGGGATGGTGGCTTTGGTCTGGGTTTGAGTATCGCCCGCAACGCCTTGCGCTTGCAGGGTGGCAGCTTGTGGGCCGAAAACACCGGACAAGGGTTGCGCGTGCATCTGCGGATGCCGGCGCGTGCCGCTCTGTAGTCGCTGCCGAGGGACGAAGGCTGCGATTGGCTGCCTGGCAGTCGTAAGTTCAGGCACTGCGGTGTATCAGGTGAAGTGGGTATTGAGCTTTACCATCGCTTCGCAATCGATCGCAGCCTTCCTCCCTGGGCCGCGACCATGGGATGCGCGCCTTATAGCCTTTAGCCATAAGCTTCGCACTTTGCGTGATATGGGCTCTGAGCGTTTGCCGGTATGATGTGCGACCCCGCAGTCTGGATTGCGAATACGCCATGACCTTGCAGTACCCCACTATCGCCGATTGCATCGGCAACACTCCGCTGGTGCGCTTGCAGCGCCTGGCTGGAAACACGTCTAACACCTTGTTGCTCAAGCTCGAAGGGAACAACCCGGCGGGCTCGGTCAAGGATCGTCCTGCACTGTCGATGATTACCCGCGCTGAAACGCGTGGGCAGATCCAGGCGGGCGATACTCTGATTGAGGCCACCTCGGGTAATACCGGGATTGCGCTGGCCATGGCTGCCGCGATCAAGGGCTACAAGATGATCCTGATCATGCCCGACAACTCCAGTGCCGAGCGCAAGGCGGCCATGACCGCGTATGGTGCCGAGCTGATTCTGGTCAGTCAGGAAGAAGGGATGGAAGGCGCCCGCGACCTGGCCGACAGGATGCAGGCCGAAGGCCGCGGCAAGGTGCTCGATCAGTTCGCCAATGGTGATAACCCAGAGGCGCATTACACCAGCACCGGCCCGGAACTCTGGCGTCAGACCCAAGGCACGATCACCCACTTCGTCAGCTCGATGGGCACCACGGGTACCATCATGGGGGTCTCGCGTTACCTCAAAGAGCAAAACCCCAACGTGCAGATCATTGGGTTGCAACCAATGGAAGGCGCCGCGATTCCGGGTATTCGTCGCTGGCCGACCGAATACCTGCCGAAAATCTATCAAGCCAGTCGGGTTGACCGGATTGTCGACATGGCCCAGCGCGAAGCCGAAGACACCATGCGTCGACTGGCTCGCGAAGAAGGCATTTTCTGCGGTGTGTCTTCGGGCGGTGCGGTGGCAGCGATGTTGCGTTTGTCGCAAGAAGTCGAGAACGCCGTGATCGTCGGCATCATTTGTGACCGTGGCGACCGTTACTTGTCGACCGGCCTTTACGATGCGCCCAACTGATGGCTAAGCAAGAGAGAGGCCTGCGTTTTCAGCCCACTGGCGGGACCAAGGCCACGCCAGTGCCTACCGGCAAAAAACAGCGTTTGACCCTCGAACGTCTGGCCAACGACGGCCGTGGTATTGCCTTTGTTGAAGGCCGTACCTGGTTTGTATCGGGGGCTTTGGCCGGTGAAGAGGTCGAAGCTCGGGTTTTGGGTGCGCATGGCAAAGTCGTCGAAGCGCGCACCGAACGCGTGTTCAAGGCCAACGATATTCGTCGCGTTGCGCCGTGTGTGCATGCCGGAAAATGTGGGGGTTGCAGCGTTCAGCATCTGCCCCATAACGAGCAACTTGCACTGAAACAGCGCATGCTCAGCGAGCAGTTGAACCGTGTTGCTGGCGTCGAGCCTGAAGAATGGGCGCAGCCGTTGACCGGACCTGAATTTGGCTACCGCCGCCGTGCCCGCATTGCGGTGCGTTGGGATGCGCGGGCCAAGCGACTGGATGTCGGTTTTCGGGCCGCAGGCAGTCAGGACATCGTCGCCATCGACCACTGTTTGGTACTGGTACAGGCTTTGCAACCTATCATGAGTGGGTTGCCGGCCATGTTGCGTCAGTTGAGCAATCCGAAAGCCCTTGGGCATGTCGAGTTGTTCAGCGGCTCGGCGATAGCGGTGTTGCTGCGCCATATGGCGCCGCTGAGCGAAGCCGATCTGCAGGTTTTACAGAATTTTTGCGCCACCCATCATACCCAATTGTGGCTACATGGAGACGGCGAGCCACAACCGGTCGATTTGAGCCAGACCTTGGGCTACCGTTTAGAGAAATGGGATCTGGAGTTGGCGTACCGGCCGGGTGACTTTGTTCAGGTCAACGCCGGGGTCAACGAAGCCATGGTTGCGCAAGCGCTGGACTGGCTGGCGCCACAGGCCGACGAACGGGTTCTTGACTTGTTCTGTGGGCTGGGTAATTTCGCATTGCCGTTGGCGCGTCAGGTGCGCGAAGTGGTGGCCGTCGAAGGGGTTGCGACGATGGTCGAACGTGCCGCGCAAAACGCGGCCAGTAACAAGCTGCATAATGCAGCGTTTTTTCAGGCCGACCTGTCGCAGCCTTTGGTGGATGCAACATGGGCCAGGCAGGGCTTTGCCGCCGTGCTCCTCGACCCGCCGCGTGACGGGGCGTATGAGGTGGTGCGCAAGTTGTCGGGCCTTGGGGCCAAGCGTGTGGTGTATGTGTCGTGCAACCCGGCCACGTTGGCCCGCGACACGGTTGAGTTGATGAAACAGGGGTATCGGTTAAAACGTGCCGGAATCCTCGATATGTTCCCGCAAACCGCGCATGTCGAGGCGATGGCGTTATTTGAAGCAGACTAGGACGTCTGTCTATTTCGACGGGCCCGCAACCGTACGCTGCTTTACCCAGGGGCGTGCGGTTGGGATTCGGGTCGGTGATATCAGCGTATTAAACGTGCGCTGTAGGGAAGGTAAGCAAGATGGTACAGGTCAGAGCACACCAGCCGATCAACACCGACGGCAGTCTCAACCTCGAGGCATGGCTTGATCATGCGGTGAGTGTCGATGTGGCGCTGGACCGTGAAGCCTTGAAAGAAGCGTGTGAGTTTGCACGTGAGGCCGAACAGCAAGCCAATGCCGCGAAAAACCTGTGGTCGGAGGGCGCGTCGAGCTTTCGAACCGGGTTGGAAATCGCTGAAATCCTGGCTGATCTCAAGCTGGACCAGGATTCTCTGGTCGCTGCAATTTTGTATCGCGGCGTGCGCGAAGGGCAGATCCTGCTGCCGGCGGTCAGCCAGCGCTTTGGCCCGGTCGTGGCCAAGCTGATTGATGGCGTGCTGCGCATGGCGGCTATCAGCGCCAGTCTTAGCCCTCGTCAATCCATGGTCATGGGCTCTCAGGGCCAGGTCGAAAACCTGCGCAAAATGCTCGTGGCGATGGTTGATGACGTGCGCGTAGCACTGATCAAACTGGCTGAACGTACCTGCGCAATCCGTGAAGTCAAAAGTGCCTCGGACGAAAAGCGCATTCGCGTTGCGCGCGAGGTATTCGATATTTATGCGCCGCTGGCGCACCGCCTGGGCATTGGCCATATCAAATGGGAGCTGGAGGACTTGTCCTTCCGCTACCTCGAACCTGAGCAGTACAAACAGATTGCCACGTTGCTGCATGAGCGCCGCCTTGATCGCGAGCGCTTTATCAGCGACGTGATGAACCAGTTGCGCACCGAGCTTGAAGCCACCGGGGTGGTTGACGCTGACATCAGCGGCCGGGCCAAACACATCTATTCGATCTGGCGCAAAATGCAGCGCAAGGGCCTGGCTTTCAGCCAGATCTATGACGTGCGTGCGGTGCGAGTGCTGGTGCCGGAAATGCGCGATTGCTACACCGCGCTGGGGATCGTTCACACGTTGTGGCGACACATTCCCAAAGAGTTCGACGACTACATCGCCAACCCTAAAGAGAACGGCTATCGCTCGTTGCACACGGCGGTGATCGGGCCTGAAGGCAAGGTGCTGGAAGTGCAGATTCGCACCCACGCCATGCACGAAGAGGCGGAGTTGGGTGTGTGCGCGCACTGGCGTTACAAGGGCACCGACGTCAAGGCCGGGTCCAACCAGTACGAAGAGAAAATCTCGTGGTTGCGTCAGGTGCTGGAATGGCACGAAGAACTGGGCGACATCGGCGGTCTGGCCGATCAGTTGCGGGTCGATATCGAGCCGGATCGGGTGTACATCTTTACGCCCGACGGGCATGCCATCGACTTGCCAAAGGGCGCGACTCCGCTGGACTTCGCCTACCGGGTTCACACCGAAATTGGCCATAACTGCCGAGGCGCCAAGATCAACGGGCGCATTGTGCCGCTCAACTACAGCCTGCAAACCGGCGAGCAGGTCGAGATCATCACCAGCAAGCACGGCACGCCGAGCCGCGACTGGCTGAACTCGAACCTGGGGTATGTCACCACGTCGCGGGCGCGGGCAAAGATTGTTCACTGGTTTAAATTGCAGGCCCGCGATCAAAACGTCGCGGCCGGTAAAACCATGCTTGAGCGCGAGCTGGGCCGTCTGGGCTTGCCAGCGGTGGATTACGAAAAACTCGCCGAAAAAGCCAACATGAAAACCGCGGAGGACATGTACGCGGCGTTGGGTGCCGGCGACTTGCGCCTGGCACAGCTGATCAATCTGGCGCAGCAACTGGTTGAGCCGGAACGCGGCAGCGAACAGATGGAGCTCATCCCGCGTAAAGCCACGGGCTATAAGCCGGGCAAGCGCGGCGACATCCAGATCGAAGGCGTGGGCAACCTGTTGACCCAAATGGCTGGCTGCTGCCAGCCGCTGCCGGGCGATGCGATTGTCGGGTACATCACTCAAGGGCGTGGCGTGAGCATTCACCGTCAAGACTGCGCCTCGGTGCTGCAACTGGGCAGTCGTGAGCCGGAGCGGATCATTCAGGTCAACTGGGGGCCGATCCCGGTGTCGACGTACCCGGTCGACATTGAAATCCGTGCCTACGATCGTTCTGGCCTGCTGCGCGACGTGTCGCAAGTGCTGCTTAACGAGCGCATCAATGTTTTGGCGGTCAACACCCGCTCGAACAAAGAGAACAACACGGCGCTGATGACCCTGACCATCGAGATTCCGGGGTTGGATGCATTGGGGCGTTTGCTGGGGCGAATCTCGCAACTGCCAAACATCATCGAAACCCGCCGTATCGGGCGTAGCGAGCCGCGTTAGCCAAACAGCGCCAACCCGTGCAGTCGCTGTCGCAGGCTGCGATAAGGGCCGAAGGACCTTCGCTTTGTAAAGCAGGGTCGCTACGCAACCCATCGCAACCTGCGGCAGCGACTACAGGGTTTTGTACAAGGACTATTGATGTACACCCTCGACGACCTTCTCAATCTCATGGCCCGCCTGCGTGACCCGCAATTTGGCTGCCCGTGGGACATCAAACAAACCTACGCTACCCTCGTCCCTTACACCCTGGAAGAAGCCTATGAAGTGGCTGACGCCATTGAGCGCAGCGACTTTGAGCATCTGCAGGGTGAGCTCGGGGATTTACTGTTTCAGGTGGTGTATTACAGCCAACTGGCCCGCGAGGAAGGACGCTTTGAATTTGCCGGGGTGATCGACTGCATTACCCGCAAGTTGATTCGTCGCCATCCCCATGTTTTTCCGACCGGCGATCTGTATGCACCGCTGGATGTACCGCGCCTGAGCGAAGAGCAGGTCAAGGAGCGCTGGGACCAAATCAAGGCTGAGGAGCGCGCAGAAAAATCTGACTCGCCGCAGCAGTTGTCGTTGCTCGATGACGTGCCGGTGGCGCTGCCTGCCTTGTCCCGTGCGGCCAAGTTGCAAAAGCGTGCGGCGCAGGTCGGTTTTGACTGGCCAGCGGCCTTGCCTGTGCTGGACAAGGTGCGTGAAGAGCTGGATGAAGTGCTCCAGGCCATGGCTGAAGACGATACGGCCGCGATCCACGATGAGATTGGCGACCTGCTGTTTTCGGTGGTCAATCTGGCGCGGCATCTAAAAGTTGACCCGGAAACTGCTTTGCGCAGCGCGAATGCTAAATTTGACCGACGTTTCCGGTTTATCGAGCAGGCATTGCGCGATACCCTGCGTCCCATAGAAGATTGCACCCTTGAAGACCTGGACGCTCTGTGGGGCGAAGCCAAGCGCCAGGAAAAGAATGTACCCAGCTGCGGCTGAGTTTGCCTAAGTGAGTAAGTAGATGAGCATTTCCCTACGCGACCAGTTGCTCAAAGCCGGACTGGTCAACGAGAAGCAGGCCAAACAGGCAGGCAAAGAAAAGCAAAAGCAGCAGCGTTTGGCCCACAAAGGCCAGATCGAGCTGGACGATACTCAACAGCGCCTGGCCGCAGAAGCCAAGGCCGAGAAGGTCAAGCGCGACCAGGAATTGAATCGTCAGCAACAGGAAAAGGTCGAGCAAAAGGCTCGTGCTGCGCAGATCAAGCAATTGATCGAAGTGTCGCGTCTGCCCAAGCTGAACACCGAGGATTACTACAACTTTGTTGACGACAAAAAGGTTAAGCGCCTGTCGGTCAACACCTTGATGCGTAACAAGCTGGCCAATGGCTCGCTGGCGATTGTGCAGCATCAGGGCGGCTACGAAGTGATCCCGCGTGAGGCGGCGCTGAAGATCCAGGAGCGCGATCCGCGCCGGATCGTCCAGCTCAACATTCTGGTAGAGCCGAAGACACCAGAAGAAGACGATCCGTACGCGGCGTATCAGATCCCTGACGACCTGATGTGGTAACCGGGTAGTTGGGTGCAGCCAGCCTGTAAACCGGACAAAACAAACCCCGCTTCGGCGGGGTTTGTGTTTTTCAAGACAGTAGTTTCAGTGACTCAGGCGTGGTTTTTTTTCTGCGCTTCAAGCTTTTCCAGCTCAGCTTTATAGTTATGAGCGTCGCTCTCGCGGTGGAACATGCCAACCAATACGTCTTCCTGGTGAACATCCCACAGGTGCACGCCGTGAGCGACAAGCTGATGGAACATACGTGAATCGTCGCGTTCAGTTACTTTGATAGTCATCTGCTTGCTCCAAATTCTGATAAGGGCCTGCGGCAAGACGTCGCAGGACTTCTTTATAGAATTTGTTAGCCTCCTAAGTAAATAGCTTTTTGCAGCGCTGTCATGTTGTTAAAAACCGCAAAACTCTACAGCCCTTTAACGGCGTGGTGTTTACGTGTTTTGCCGATAGTTTTATGACAAATCTTTCATGTTCAAGGCCGTGTAGATCACTCAATCGCTCCTGCGCAGCGAGCTTTCTACAGGGGATAATTGCGCGCGAACCCAAAAACCAAAAAACCCCGCCGAAGCGAGGTTTATCTTGAAGCTTGCAGCTTAAGGCGTGTAGCGGCCTCAGTTGCCCTTGACCGTTTTGCCGTCCACCGTGCCGTCTTGCAGCATGATGTTGTATTCCTTGCCGTCAGTTTCGACCTGCTGCAAGGCGACCAGCAGATAATTCCAGTCCTTGGCGAACCACATAATGGTGGTGCGTTTGTTTTGTGTCGGGTCGCGCACGCGTTCAACCTTGATGGCGTCAATCGTGCCGGCTTTGGTCTGGACTTTATCGCTGCCAAGGACGCGGAAGTCATACGTGTCTACGTCTTCTCCCTCCACTACCTGGTAACTCATGCTTTTTTTGCCGGCAGCGACATCACGCTGCAGGGCCAACTGGTAAGTCGACTTGTCGAGCATGCCACTGAGCAGCGGAACCTTGACCGGGGTTTTGTTTTCGAGGCCGGTGACCATGTTGGCCGCCCAGTCGAAGTCCAGACTAATCTTTTTGGTCTTGCCCAGACCGCCACGCTCGAAGGTGTAGGTGGTTGGGATCAGGCTGTCGTTCTTGACGGTGAAGGTGCTGGATTCCGTGAGGCTGGCGATCATCATCGAGGCCTTGAAACTCAAGGTCCAGACGTTGTTGGCGTCTTTGGTCAGACTGCGCTCGGCAGAGCCGCTCATGGGTAACTGTTTCCAGTCAGCGGTGTAGCTGGCCTGGAAAGGTTTAAGTTCTGCCGCTTGCACTGCTGGAATAGCCAGCAGGCTGAGGGCGAGGAGCAGGGCACGACGCATAATGTCTCCTAGGTTCGTATCAGGTGGCCGCTGGCCGCGAGTAATTGACCGTCTAATAATGCGCCTTGCTCGTCAAGTGACAAGCGACCTTCGGCAAACCAGCGCACTGCAAGCGGATAAATCAGGTGCTCCTGGGTGTGAACCCGTTGCGCCAGACTGTGCGGCGAGTCGTTGGACTCTACCGCAATCACTGCCTGTACGACCAGAGGCCCGCCATCGAGTTCCTCGGTTACAAAGTGCACGCTGCAACCATGCTCGCTGTCACCGGCTTCCAGCGCCCGCTGATGCGTGTGCAAACCCTTGTACTTAGGCAGCAGGGAAGGGTGGATGTTGAGCAGGCGACCCTGATAGTGCCGCACGAAGCCTGCGCTGAGGATGCGCATGAATCCGGCGAGAACCACCAGTTGCGGGTTGAAGGTGTCAATGATTTCGATCAGTGCCGCATCGAAGGCCTCGCGGCCCTCGAATGCTTTGTGATCCAGTACGCGGGTGTCGATACCCGCGTTTTTAGCGCGTTGCAGGCCGTAGGCATCTGCGCGGTTGGAGATCACCGCGCGGATGTTGGCCGGACTGTCCTTGACGTCATTGCTGTCGATCAAGGCCTGCAAGTTGCTGCCGGTGCCGGAAAGCAGCACCACCACATCACAGGTATCAGGCATTAGTGCGCCTTGAGGTTTTGCAGCTCAACCTGTGGTGCACCTTCGGCAGCGGCAGCGATCTGGCCGATAACCCAAGGCTGCTCGCCTGCTTCACGCAGTACGTTCAGTGCGGTTTCAACGTCGGCCTGAGCCACGCAGATCACCATGCCCACGCCGCAGTTCAGCACGCGGTGCATTTCGGTTTCGTTGACGTTGCCTTTTTCTTGCAGCCAGTCGAAGACGGCCGGGCGCTGCCAGCTAGCCACGTCAACCACTGCTTGTGCGCCTTTAGGCAGAACGCGCGGGATGTTGTCGAGCAGGCCACCACCGGTGATGTGGGCCATGGCTTTGACAACGCCGGTTTCTTTGATCAGCTTGAGCAACGGCTTGACGTAGATTCGGGTCGGGGCCATCAGCAGGTCGGTCAGTGGTTTGCCGTCGAGCTGGATGTTTTCGATGTCGGCACCCGACACTTCGATGATCTTGCGGATCAGTGAGTAGCCGTTGGAGTGCGGGCCCGAAGATGGCAGGGCGAGCAGGGCGTCACCGGTTGCCACTTTGGAGCCGTCGATGATTTCTGACTTCTCGACCACGCCCACGCAGAAACCGGCCAAGTCGTAGTCTTCGCCTTCGTACATGCCTGGCATTTCTGCAGTTTCGCCGCCTACCAGCGAGCAACCGGACAATTCGCAGCCAGCGCCGATACCTGTGACCACTTGGGTCGCGGTTTCTACGTTGAGCTTGCCGGTGGCGTAGTAGTCGAGGAAGAACAGAGGCTCTGCGCCGCACACGATCAAGTCGTTAACGCACATGGCCACCAGGTCGATGCCGATGCTGTCGTGCTTGTTCAGGTTCAGTGCCAGACGCAGCTTGGTGCCTACACCGTCGGTACCGGAAACCAGAACAGGCTGCTTGTAACCCGCCGGGATTTCGCAGAGGGCGCCAAAACCGCCGAGGCCGCCCATCACTTCCGGGCGCGCAGTGCGCTTGGCCACGCTCTTGATGCGTTCGACCAATGCTTCACCGGCGTCGATGTCTACACCGGCGTCCTTGTAGCTCAGGGAGGGTTGCTTGCTCATAATCCAGGCCTTTAGGGGGGATTCGGGGGTATCGACCGATCTCAGGGGGCCCGCTTGCAAGTGCTCACTTCATGGAACAGAGCATTTGCAGGGTGCCCGGCTGTCGCCGGTCTGCGAAGGCGCGCGATTTTATCAGGCTTGAAGGGCAGCGGCCATCCTCGGGCCGACAGGCAGGGTTATATCTGTCGAAAAAAACCTTTTTTAGACGTACTGGTTGCTTTGCGCGGCCCTGTATAAGGTATAGCCAATCAGTTTTGAGTGTTTATGACCGCATAAAACTGCAATCTGGACGTGAATGATTTGGCCTAAAGCCTGTCTGAAGCGTTATCGAGTGTTTTTATGCGGCCTTTTAATATTGCCTTTTGCCGTCAGGAATCTTTCATGCGTTTTCATCAATTTATAGCTGTAGGCTGTTTGTCATTGTTTAGTCTTGCGAGTCATGCCCAAATCCTGACGGGTCTGTATCAAGTGCGTGAGCCGGTGGCTAGTCAGTCGCCGGATGAGCGCGCACAAGCCACTCAAAAAGCCCTTGAAACCTTGGTGTTGCGCCTTACGGGCGATGCCAAGGCGATCCAAAGCCCGGCGCTGGAAGCGATCCGCAAAGACCCGCAGCAAATCATCAGCCAGTACGGCTATGACGCTGGCCCGCCTGAAGCCCTGCAAGTGGACTTTGACCCGGTGAGCACCGATCGCGCCTTGCGCCAGGCCGGTTTGTCGCTGTGGGGCACCAACCGGCCCGCGCTACTGGGCTGGTGGCTCAACGATTCGGTCGAGGGTGCCAGCCTGGTCGGTGACGGCCAGTCGGCTGCCGAGCCCTTGCGTCGTGCGGCGCAACATCGCGGGCTGCCGCTGCGCTTGCCGCTGGCTGACCTGAGCGAGCAACTGGTCGGCACGCCTGAAAACCTTGAAGGCTCTAACCCGGCGCCGTTGAAAGAAGCGTCCGAGCGCTACGGCGCCGATGCGCTGTTGGCGGTGCATGCCCATGAAGACGGCGGCCAATGGCAAGCCAAATGGCGCCTGTGGGTGGGGGATCAGCAAGAGCAAGGCAGCGCATCGGCTGCCGATCAGGCGGCATTGGCGGATGCCGTGCTGCTGCAGGTCAGTGAACGACTGGCTGCGCATTATGCGGTCAAGCCGGGCGTTTCAACCGAGCAGTTGCTTCAGGTGCAGGGCATGACGCTGGAGCGCTATGCCCAGCTGGGTCGTCTGCTTGAGCCGTTTGGTGGGCAACTTATTAGCGTGGACGGCGATCGTATTGTTTATCAGGTCAACGGCAGCACCGAACAATTGCGTTCGCAGCTGGGGCTTGCACAGTTGCATGAAGTGCCGGCAGATCAGGTTCAGTCGGTGGCGGCTGATGGGCATGCCCCGGGTGCAGTGGCCGCGTCAGGGCCGAAGCTACGCTTTAGCTGGTAGATCTTTCTCTTCTATATATAAGGACAGGCATTTATGACGGATTCGCGCCGGTGGGTGTGGTGGGGGGGAGCGCTGGTGGCAGCGCTGTTTGTGTATTTCTTGCACCCGATCCTGACGCCTTTTCTGATAGCCATCGTTCTTGCCTACATGTTCGATCCGGTCGTCGACCGTCTCGAAAGGTTCGGCATTTCAAGAACTTGGGGGACTATTACAGTCTTCTCTGTGTTTACCGTCATTCTGGTGACGTTGCTGTTGGTGTTGGTTCCGCTTTTGGCCAAGCAATTGATGAAACTCTATCAACTGGCGCCGCAGGTGCTCGACTGGTTGCAGCACACGGCCATGCCGTGGGTGCAAGCCAAGTTTGGTCTGGGCGATAGTTTCTGGAACTTCGACAAGATCAAGGCAGCGATTACCGAGCACATGGGCCAGGCGGGCGACATCGTCGGTGTGGTGTTGTCGCAGGCGACCGCTTCGAGCCTTGCGTTGGTGGGTTTTTTGGCCAATCTGGTACTGATTCCGGTGGTCGCGTTTTACCTGCTGCGCGACTGGGACATCATGCTGGCCAAGATCCGTAATCTGCTGCCGCGTGATCGCGAAGAGCAAATCGTGTCGCTGGCCAAAGAGTGTCACGACGTACTCGGTGCCTTTGTTCGCGGGCAGTTGCTGGTGATGCTGGCGCTGGGCGTTATCTACTCGGCAGGCTTGATGCTGGTCGGGCTGGAGTTGGGGCTGTTGATTGGTTTGATGGCGGGTCTGGCAGCCATCGTGCCGTACATGGGCTTCATCATCGGTATTGGTGCGGCGCTGATCGCGGGCCTGTTCCAGTTCGGCGGCGACCTCTACCCGATGTTGGGGATTGTTGCGGTGTTTATGGTCGGTCAGGCGCTGGAGGGGATGGTGCTTACACCGTTGCTGGTGGGCGACCGAATCGGCCTGCACCCAGTGGCCGTGATCTTTGCAATTCTGGCGGGTGGCGAATTGTTTGGCTTTACCGGCGTGTTGCTGGCATTGCCGGTGGCGGCAGTGATTATGGTGCTGGTGCGCCATATGCACGATATGTACAAGGATTCGCAGGCTTACAAAGGGGATGAAGAACCTGAGTTGTAGCGCCATCCAACCCTAATAAGAGGCGAGTTCATTTTCCATGGGCTCGTCTTTTTGCTTCTTGTCTGGCCAGTTTTGCCAAAAAAACACCATTCAATTCAAGACGCTAACGCAAACCTTTGATTTTGCTCGTGGTCTGTTACATTGTGCGCCCGGCTACACGGGTATAAACTTTGCAAACTTTACACAGAGGCCACTAACGGTTCGTTTGAACTGTTCAGTCAGCATGAAACCGATTCAGCTGCCCCTAGGTGTGCGTCTGCGTGATGACGCTACCTTCATAAATTACTATCCAGGCGCCAATGCCGCTGCACTCGGCTATGTCGAGCGTCTGTGCGAAGCCGACGCCGGCTGGACTGAAAGTCTGATCTATCTGTGGGGCAAGCAGGGTGTAGGACGCACGCACTTGTTGCAGGCCGCCTGCCTGCGTTTTGAGCAGTTGGGCGAGCCAGCGGTGTATCTGCCGTTGGCTGAGTTACTCGATCGCGGCATCGAGATTCTCGACAATCTTGAACAGTACGAGCTGGTTTGCCTGGATGACCTTCAGGCGGTGGCCGGACGGGCTGACTGGGAAGAAGCGCTGTTTCACTTGTTCAATCGTCTGCGTGACAGCGGGCGCCGTCTGTTGATCGCCGCGTCGGCTTCGCCGCGTGAACTGCCGATCAAACTGGCCGACCTCAAATCACGCCTCACCCTGGCGCTGGTTTTTCAAATGCGCCCCTTGTCTGATGAAGACAAATTGCGTGCCTTGCAACTTCGCGCATCGCGCCGCGGGCTGCACCTGACTGATGAAGTCGGGCATTTCATCCTCACTCGCGGTACGCGCAGCATGAGTGCGTTGTTCGAATTGCTCGAGCGCCTCGATCAGGCTTCCTTGCAGGCACAGCGCAAGCTGACAATCCCCTTCTTGAAAGAAACGCTTGGCTGGTAAGTGCTGAAAACATTCCCTGTCGGCGCGAGCGTGCTGGCGATTTTTTTTGGCATAAAAGATCGTCAGACAAGCTGATTGCGCAGGGGTTGGCAGCTTTCAGGCGCCAGAAAACCTGCGTGTCAGACGGGGTGTCTACGCAAAATCTATTGTCAGGGGTGTAAAACCTTAGATGTCACGTGAAATCGACTAAGTCACATTTATATCGATTGAATTTGCAAATGAGGATCATAGAAGGCATAGTCGCGGCTACTTTTCTGACAAGCCACGGTCGTGCCCATGCTAAAGCGCTTCGCACCCCTCGTGCCTCTCGCACTTGTTACCCTGCTGTTCGGCTGCGCTGCGCACACGCCAGTGTCCCAGCAAGTGACCGACACTCAGGTTCAAAAGTCATCTTCGTCGCAGGCTTCCGCTCTTTATCAGGAAGAACTGGCGACTGAAAAAGAACTGGCTCAATTTGCCGCAAACAGCAAGCCTTACGAACTGCCAGCCTTGGCTGACAGCATTCTTGAGCGCGGTATGTCCTTGATCGGTACCCGTTACCGTTTTGGCGGCACCTCTGAAGCCGGTTTCGATTGCAGTGGCTTCATCGGCTATCTGTTCAAAGAAGAGGCGGGCATGCAATTGCCGCGCTCGACGCGTGAAATGATCAACGTAAATGCACCGTTGGTCGCACGAAACAACCTTAAACCAGGTGACTTGCTGTTCTTCAGCACCAATGGCCGTGGGCGCGTCAGCCACGCCGGGATTTACCTGGGTGACGACCAGTTTATCCACTCCAGCAGCCGCCGCAGCGGTGGTGTGCGGATCGACAGCCTGGGTGACAGCTACTGGAACAAGACCTTTATTGAAGCCAAGCGCGCGCTGGCGATGGCGCCAACCAGCGTAGTGGCCCGCAAGTAAAGTTAAAGTCTTACTTGAAGTTTGGCCTCTAAGGTCTAGAATTCAGTCGCAATGTTAAATTCTTGAAGCCGCGCAGGTGCCCCCTGTCGCGGCTTCAGGTTTCGCGGCCCCAGTAGCCGTATCCAGAAGCAGGAACGTTCTGTTTATGTCGACTATGGCTCGCGTTGCACTTATCACGTTAGCAGCACTGCTCAGTGCTTGCGCCAACCGTCCGGCGCCAGCCCCTGTGGTCGCCCAAAAGCCGATATTTTCCAAACCCGATGAAACGTCTCCGATGGCTGCGGATGTGTTGTTCCGTGCCTTCAGTTTGGTCGGCACGCCTTATCGCTGGGGGGGTAATACTCCGGACTCGGGTTTTGATTGCAGTGGCTTGATCAAGTACGTCTATAACGACGTCGCGGGTATCTCGTTGCCGCGAACCACGCGCGAAATGATCGTGATGCGGGCGCAGAGTGTCGGCCAGGATCAACTGCAAACGGGTGACTTGCTGTTCTTCGCCACAGGCGGCGGCACGCAGGTTAGCCATGCCGGAATCTACGTGGGTGAAGGCCGCTTCGTGCATGCGCCCGCCACGGGCGGCACGGTCAAGCTGGACAGCCTGAACAAAGCCTACTGGCAAAAAGCCTATTTGAACGCCAAGCGCGTCCTGCCGACCGAGCAGCATTTGGCGCAGTTGCCTTAATCTAAAGCACAAGCTCCTCACCCCAGGCCTCTCCTTCGGGAGATGGCTGGGGTGAGGGCGTTTTTGATCTTAGGGCTTACTTGCCCGACACCCGCCAAATCTTGTTGCCGACATCATCGGCCACCAGCAAGTCCCCCTGCTTATCGATCACAACCCCAACCGGTCGGCCCATGGCTTTTTCGTCTGCGCTGAGGAATCCGGTCAGCACATCAATCGGCATGCCTGCAGGTTTACCGTCAGTAAACGGCACGAAAATCACCTTGTAGCCACTGTGCGGCTTGCGGTTCCATGAGCCGTGCTGGCCAATGAACGCCCCGTCGGTAAAGTTCGGCAACTGGCTGTTTTTAGCAAAGCTGAGGCCCAGCGAGGCCGTGTGCGGGCCCACTGCGTAGTCTGGCGCAATTGCTTTGGCGACCAAATCGAGGTTTTGCGGGCTGACCCGCGTATCGACATGTTGCCCGTAATAGCTGTAGGGCCAGCCGTAAAAGCCGCCATCCTTCACGGAGGTGATGTAGTCGGGCACCAGATCGCTGCCAATTTCGTCGCGTTCGTTCACTGCGGTCCACAGTTTGCCGGTCTTGGGCTCCCAGTCCATGCCATTAGGGTTGCGCAGCCCTGAGGCAAAAATACGGTGGCTACCCGTCGCGGGGTCGACCTCCCAGATCGCGGCGCGACCTTCTTCGTTGTCCAGGCCGTTTTCGCCAACGTTGCTGTTGGAGCCCACGCTCACGTAGAGCTTTTTGCCGTCGGGGCTGGCGATGACGTTTTTGGTCCAGTGATGGTTTATCGGTCCGCCCGGCAGGTCGACAATTTTGGTCGGTGGCGCGCTGATCGAGTTCTCACCTGTTTGATAAGGGAAGCGCAGCAGCTTGTCTGCATCCGCTACATACAGGTCGTTGCCCACCAGGGTCATGCCAAATGGTGAGTTCAGGTTGTCGATAAACACCGTACGGGTTTCAGCCACGCCATCGTGATTGGCGTCGCGCAGCAGGGTGATCCGGTTCGCGCTCGGAACACCCGCCCCGGCCCGGCCCATGACTTTTTCCATCACCCAGCCACGAATCCCTTTGCTGTCATCGGGCTTGGGGGGCGCGTTGGTCTCGGCGACCAGTACATCGCCATTGGGTAGCACATACAGCCAGCGCGGATGGTCAAGGCCATCTGCAAACGCCTGCACTTGCAAACCTTCTGCTGCCACCGGCTTGGTGCCCGCTGGCCAGCCAATGGCCGGGGCGATGTTAACGGTGGGTATCAGCGTCTTGTTCGGCTCTGGCAGCTTGGGTGAGGGGCCGGTGCCGTCGGTGACTTGCAGCGTCGAACTCTCGCCGCAGGCTGCCAACCCTGCCGCTAAAACGATGACAACAGCGTGCTGGCGTTTAAGCATGTGGATCTCCATGAGTTTTTTTGTCGTGTTAGTCATAGAGGAGCGTAGTTGGCGAAGGTTCAGGTCGCAGTAATCCTTTGGCAAGCGGACCCGCACCTTTAATTGACGCTCCACCCCCAACCCTCTAACCTTCGCGGCTTGTTTCAGGTGCTCTGCAACTCAAGGTTGGCCGAGTGAAACAGGGAAGCCGGTGAAAGCGTGTTTAACCACACAACCGCTTTGATCCCGGCGCTGCCCCCGCAACGGTAAATGAGTCAACATCACGCCCGATGCCACTGTGTTTAATGCACGGGAAGGCGCGTGGTGAGGCTGCGTTTTATGTGTAAAAACGCCCCGCTCATGAGCCCGGAGACCGGCCTGATCCATCCAGCACCCTCGCGGCGGGCGTAGGTGTGTCGTTTTTTAATGAATCCTCCCGCCTCCCGTTTGCTTAATTCAGCCCCAACGGAGAGCTGCCATGAACGAATCCCCCGAACGCGACGAGCGTCATCTGGCGCGCATGTTGCGCAAAAAAGCAGTGATGGACGAGCGCATTGCCAGTGCCCCTAACGAGTGTGGCCTGTTGCTGGTGTTGACCGGCAATGGCAAAGGCAAAAGCAGTTCGGCTTTTGGCATGTTGGCCCGGGCCATGGGCCATGGCCTGCAATGCGGCGTGGTGCAGTTCATCAAGGGCCGTAACAGCACCGGCGAAGAGATGTTTTTCCGTCGCTTTCCTGAACAAGTGCGCTATCACGTGATGGGCGAAGGCTTTACCTGGGAAACTCAGGACCGCCAGCGTGACATCGTGGCAGCTGAGGCGGCGTGGGAAGTGTCTCGCGAGATGCTGCGTGATCCGTCCATTGGGCTGGTGGTGCTGGATGAGCTGAACATTGCACTCAAACACGGCTACCTCGACCTCGAGCAAGTGCTGAGCGACCTGCAAGCCCGTCCGCCGATGCAGCATGTGCTGGTCACCGGGCGTGGCGCTAAACCTGAGCTGATTGATCTGGCCGATACCGTAACTGAAATGGGTGTGATCAAGCATGCATTTCAGGCCGGGATCAAGGCCCAGAAAGGCATTGAATTGTGAGTGTTCAAGCATGAGAGAGTCGCGTCATTGCCCGGCGGTACTGATCGCCGCGCCGGCTTCCGGTCAGGGCAAGACCACCGTCACCGCCGCTTTGGCCCGATTGCATCGCAATCAAGGGCGCAAGGTACGGGTATTCAAATGTGGCCCGGATTTCCTCGACCCCATGATCCTCGAGCGCGCCAGCGGTGCGCCGGTGTATCAGGTGGATTTGTGGATGGTTGGCGCCGATGAAAGCCGTCGCTTGCTGTGGGAAGCGGCCGGTGAAGCGGACCTGATTCTGATCGAAGGCGTGATGGGGCTGTTCGACGGCACGCCGTCCAGCGCCGATCTGGCGCGTCATTTCGGCGTGCCGGTGTTGGGGGTGATTGATGGCACCGCCATGGCCCAGACCTTCGGCGCGTTGGCCTTGGGGCTGGCGCGTTATCAGCCGGACCTGCCGTTTGCCGGGGTGCTGGCTAACCGGGTCGGTACGGTGCGTCATGCGCAGTTGCTCGAAGGCAGCCTGACTGAAGGCTTGCGCTGGTACGGCGCATTGTCCCGCGAGACCGGGATTGAGCTGCCAAGCCGGCATTTAGGTCTGGTGCAAGCCAGCGAATTGAATGACCTGGATGCGCGCCTCGATGCGGCGGCCAACGCCCTGGCCAGCACCTGCGAGGTAGCGCTGCCACCGGCGGTGGAGTTTGCAGCCCCGCAACCTGTTGCCGTTGAGCCGTTACTGGCCGGGGTGCGGATTGCTGTGGCGCGCGATGAAGCCTTTGCCTTTACCTATGGCGCGAGCCTGGCGCTGTTGCGCGACATGGGCGCCGAACTGGTGTTTTTCTCGCCGATTCGCGACACGCAGCTGCCTGGCGCTGACAGTCTGTATTTGCCGGGCGGCTACCCCGAGTTGCATCACCTTGAGCTGTCGCGCAACACGTCGATGCTGGATGCAATCCGTGCTCACCATCAAGCAGGCAAGCCCTTGCTGGCCGAATGTGGCGGCATGCTCTATCTGCTGGATGCCTTGACCGACGTCGACGGTCAGCGCGCCGAGTTGGTCGGCCTGCTCAAGGGCGAGGCGACCATGCAAAAACGCTTGGCGGCTCTGGCTTTGCAGGCCGTTGAGATGCCCGAAGGCCTGTTGCGCGGACACACCTATCATCACTCGCTGACCAGCACCGAACTTGAGCCTGTCGCACGTGGCCTGAGCCCCAATGGCGGGCGTGGTGCGGAGGCGGTGTATCGCGAAGGGCGTATGACAGCGTCTTATGTGCACTTTTACTTTCCGTCCAATCCCCAGGCCATGGCTGCGTTGTTCGCGCCGTGCGCCGTGAAGGTGTCATGAGCGACAACGCATTTAGTCCTGAAGAGAAGGCCGCGGTGTACCGGGCCATTGCTGAGCGCCGCGACATGCGGCATTTCAGCGGGGGCAGCGTGGCCCCTGAGTTGTTGGCACGTGTGCTGGAAGCCGCGCATCAGGCGCCGAGTGTGGGCCTGATGCAGCCGTGGCGGTTTATCCGCATCACTGACCGCGAACTGCGCGGCAAGATTCAAGCGGTCGTTGAAGACGAGCGGGTCCGCACCGCCGAGGCGCTGGGTGAGCGGTCGGATGAATTCATGACCCTCAAGGTTGAAGGCATCAACGATTGCGCCGAGGTGCTGGTGGCGGCGTTGATGGATGACCGCGAAAAGCATATTTTCGGCCGCCGTACGCTGCCGGAAATGGACATGGCGTCGTTGTCTTGCGCCATTCAAAACCTGTGGCTGGCCGCGCGCGTGGAAGGCCTGGG
Organism: Pseudomonas sp. NPDC096917; assembly: GCF_044762555.1. NCBI lineage: Bacteria > Pseudomonadati > Pseudomonadota > Gammaproteobacteria > Pseudomonadales > Pseudomonadaceae > Pseudomonas > Pseudomonas sp. NPDC096917. The sequence continues at coordinate 97,528 of NZ_JBIWEO010000012.1, forward strand.
CATGGGCTGGGTGTCGTTGTTCGAGCCGCAGGCCCTGGCGGATTTACTGGGGTTGCCCGCAGGTGCCAAGCCACTGGCGGTGTTGTGCCTGGGCCCGGTCGAGGCATTTTATCCGGCGCCCATGCTGGTGCTGGAGGGGTGGGCGCAAGCGCGTCCGCTGAGTGAGTTGGTCTACGAGAATTTTTGGGGAGTAAAGCCATGAGTGTGGCGTTGTTGTGCGTTGCCGGGGTGGCGTTGGATGCGCTGCTCGGCGAGCCTAAACGCTGGCATCCGCTGGTTGCGTTTGGCCGCATGGCTGACCGTATCGAGCAGCGTTTCAATTCGGGTGGGCGGGGCTGGCGTAGCCATGGCGTGACCGCCTGGGTGCTGGCGGTATTGCCTCTGACCCTTCTGGCCACCGCTTTGTCGTGGCTGCCTTATATCGGCTGGCTGGTGGAGATTGTGGCGCTGTACTGCGCGTTGGGCATGCGCAGCCTGGGTGAACACGTGCAGCCGGTTGCCGAGGCGTTGCGCGCCAATGATCTGGACGAGGCCCGCACGCGGGTCGGGTATTTGGTCAGTCGGCAAACCAGTGAGCTGGATTCGACCGAAGTGGCGCGCGCGGCCACAGAGTCGGTGCTGGAAAACGGCAGTGATGCGGTGTTCGCCGCCTTGTTCTGGTTTGCAGTGGCTGGCGCGCCGGGCGTGGTGCTCTACCGTTTAAGCAACACCCTGGATGCGATGTGGGGCTATCGCAACGAGCGTTTTGAGCGTTTTGGCTGGGCCGCCGCGCGCATTGACGATGTACTTAACTATATTCCTGCACGACTGGTGGCGTTGACCTACGCCTTGCTGGGCAAGACGCGCTTGGCGATGAAGTGCTGGCGTGAACAGGCGCCGCAGTGGGACAGCCCCAATGCCGGGCCGGTCATGGCGGCGGGGGCAGGTGCGCTGGGTGTCGAGCTGGGCGGTGCGGCGATTTATCACGGTGAGCTGCACGAACGTCCACAGCTGGGTGAAGGCGTGCCGGCCGACGCTGACTCAATCGGCCGCGGCTGGCAGTTGGTACAACGCGGTGTGTGGCTGTGGTTACTGATCCTGTGTGTGGGGAGTGAGTTCTATGCTTGAGCACGGCGGGCGTTTACGTCAGGCGGCCTTGCACTACGGCATTGCCGAGTCGGCCTGGCTGGACTTGTCCAGCGGTCTGGCACCCTGGCCTTTTGCGATTCCTCCTATCCCGGAACGGGCCTGGGCGCGTTTGCCGGAAACCGATGACGGGCTGGAGCAAGCGGCCTGCCTGTATTACGGCGCGCAAAATGTCTTGCCGGTGCCGGGCTCGCAATGTGCGATCCAATTACTGCCGCGGCTGCGCCGCAGTGGCAAGGTGGGCGTGCTGTCGCCGTGTTACGCCGAACATGCCGAAGCCTGGCGGCGCAGCGGACACATCGTGCGCGAAGTTATGGATCAGGAAGTCGACTTTTACCTCGACACGCTGGATGTGCTGGTGGTGGTGAACCCCAATAATCCCACGGGCTTGAACCTGTCCCCCGAGCGTTTGCTGGAATGGCACGCACGGCTGGCGCAGCGCGGTGGTTGGCTGGTGGTGGACGAAGCCTTCATGGACAACACCCCCGACTTGAGCCTGGCGGCTGAGACCTGGCGCACCGGGTTGATTGTGTTGCGTTCATTCGGCAAGTTTTTTGGCCTGGCAGGCGTGCGTTTAGGCTTTGTGCTGGCCGAACTCAGGTTGCTCAAGCTGTTGGCCGAACAGGTCGGGCCCTGGGCTGTCAGTGGCCCGACCCGCATTGTGGGGCAGGCGTGCCTGCTGGACACCGCTAACCAAGCCCTGCAGCGCGAACGCACGGCGCTGGCCAGTGGGCGCTTGCAGCGATTGCTGGGCCTGCATGATTTGCTTGCGCAAGGCGGTTGCGCCCTGTTCCAGTGGCTGATCACGCCGCATGCCGAGCGTCTTTACGACTTTATGGCGCAGCGCGGGATTTTGCTGCGCCTGTTTACCAGCAACAGCAGCGTACGGTTTGGCCTGCCTGGCGATGAGGCCGACTGGTTGAGGCTGGAACAGGCGTTGCAGGCCTATACCCAAGTGTCCACTAAGGGAGTGTCATGAGCACATTGATGGTGCAGGGCACCACGTCCGATGCCGGAAAAAGTACGTTGGTCACGGCCTTGTGCCGCTGGCTGACCCGCCAAGGTGTGCGCGTCGTGCCTTTCAAGCCGCAGAACATGGCGCTCAACAGTGCCGTGACGGCTGAAGGTGGCGAGATTGGCCGCGCCCAGGCCGTTCAGGCGCAGGCTGCCGGGCTGGCGCCGCACACCGACATGAACCCGGTGCTGCTCAAGCCCAATAGCGATACCGGCGCGCAAGTGATTATTCATGGTCGCGCGGTCACCAGCATGAATGCAGTGGCCTACCACGACTACAAGGCCATCGCCATGCAGGCAGTGCTGGCCTCGCATCAACGCTTGAGCGCCGCGTACCCGGTGGTCATGGTTGAGGGCGCGGGCTCTCCGGCCGAAATCAATTTACGCGCCGGTGATATTGCCAACATGGGCTTTGCCGAAGCGGTGGATTGTCCGGTGGTGCTGATTGCCGACATTAACCGAGGCGGGGTGTTTGCGCATTTGGTTGGCACGCTTGAACTGCTGTCAGAGACCGAGCAGGCGCGGGTCAAAGGTTTCATCATCAATCGCTTTCGCGGTGACATTGCTTTGCTGCAACCGGGCCTCGACTGGCTGGAGCAGCGCACAGGCAAGCCGGTGATCGGCGTGCTGCCTTACGTGCTGGACCTGCACCTTGAAGCCGAAGACGGCATCGATCAGCGCCAGACCGACAAGGCTGACCAGGTGCTCAAAGTGGTGGTGCCGGTGTTGCCGCGCATCAGCAATCACACTGACTTCGACCCGTTGCGCCTGCACCCGCAGGTGGACTTGCAGTTTGTCGGGCCGGGTCAGCCTATTCCTCCCGCGGACTTGATCATCCTGCCAGGCTCAAAAAGCGTGCGCAGTGATTTGGCCTATTTGCGCGCCAATGGTTGGGACGCGGCGATCCGTCGGCATTTGCGCTACGGCGGCAAAGTGCTGGGCATTTGCGGCGGCTTGCAGATGCTCGGCGAGCAGGTGGATGATCCGCTGGGGCTAGAAGGCACGGCGGGCTCCAGCGATGGCTTGGGTTTGCTGGCATTGCGCACCGAACTGGCGGCCGAGAAACAACTGCGTAATGTGCGTGGACGTTTGGTCTTGGAGAACGCCGAGGTCAGCGGCTACGAAATTCACGCTGGCGTCACCACGGGCGTGGCGCTGGAACAAGCGGTGGTGCGTCTGGATGATGGCCGTTGTGACGGTGCGCAAAGTGCTGACGGGCAAATCCTTGGCACCTACCTGCACGGCTTATTCGAGTCGCCCGCCGCCTGTAGCGCCTTGTTGCGCTGGGCCGGTTTGCAGGACGTGCAGCAGGTGGACTACCACGCCCTGCGCGAGCGCGACATCGAGCGCCTGGCAGACATGGTCGAGAAACACCTTGATACCGCGTACCTGCGCGAACTGTGCGGGATCTGAAACGTTAAATCCCGTTTAGGCGCGAGCTTGCCTTGCGATCGTTTTGAAGAATAAAAGATCGCGAGGCAAGCTCGCGCCTACAGGGGAGGCGTCAGCCTTTAGAGGTTTATTGACATGCTGCAACTGATTTTGGGTGGCGCCCGCTCGGGTAAAAGTCGCTTGGCCGAGAAGCTTGCAGCCGATTCGGGCTGCCCCGTCATTTATATTGCGACCAGCCAACCGCTGGACGGTGAGATGAGCGAGCGGGTGCGCCATCATCGTGAACGTCGTCCTCAACAGTGGGGCTTGATTGAAGAGCCGCTCGAACTGGCGCGTGTCCTGCGTGACAACGCGCGGGCCGATACGTGCCTGTTGGTGGATTGCCTGACGTTGTGGCTGACCAACCTGCTGATGCTTGAAGACCCGCAGCGTTTGAGCACCGAGCGCGATGCGCTGCTGGACTGCCTGGCTCAATTGCCGGGCGAGATTATTATTGTCAGCAACGAAACCGGAATGGGTGTCGTGCCGCTGGGCGAATTGACTCGCCGCTATGTCGATGAAGCCGGTTGGTTGCATCAAGCCTTGGCCGAGCGTTGTCAGCGAGTGGTGCTGACCGTGGCGGGCCTGCCCCTGACCTTGAAAGGAACTGCTCTATGAATACTCCGTGGTGGCTGCACCCGTGCAAACCGGTTGACCATGACATGCAAGCAGCCGCGGCCGAGCGCCAGCAGCAGTTGACCAAACCTGCCGGTTCGCTGGGGCAACTGGAAACCCTGGCTGTGCAGCTGGCCGGGTTGCAAGGGCGTGTGAAGCCGCGAGCTGATCAGTTGTGGATTGCAATTTTTGCCGGTGATCACGGCGTTGTCGCCGAAGGTGTGTCGGCTTATCCGCAGGCGGTCACCGGGCAGATGTTGCACAACTTTGTCAGCGGTGGTGCGGCAATCAGCGTGTTGGCCCGCCAGTTGGGCGCGCATTTGGATGTGGTGGACCTGGGCACAGTGACGCCGATGCTCAATCTGCCGGGTGTACGGCATTTACAACTGGGTGCGGGCACGGCGAACTTCGCCACGGGCCCGGCCATGAGCGATGCGCAAGGCTTGAAAGCGCTGGCTGCCGGTCGCGAGAGTATCGCGCGGGCGAAAGAGCAGGGCACTGAACTGTTTGTCGGCGGCGAGATGGGCATCGGCAACACCGCCTCGGCCAGTGCTGTGGCCAGTGCCTTGCTGAACTGTTCTGCCTCTTTGCTGACCGGGCCGGGCACAGGGCTGGATGCGGCCGGGGTCAGCCATAAGGCGCAGGTGATTGAGCGGGCGCTGGCGTTTCATGAGGGTTACCTCGACGACCCGTTGCAGACGCTGTTTCGTTTGGGCGGGTTTGAGATCGCGGCCTTGGCCGGTGCCTATGTCGCGTGCGCGCAAGCCGGAATCGTGGCGCTGGTCGACGGCTTTATCTGCACTGTCGCGGCCATGGTGGCCGTGCGCTTGAACCCGGAGTGCCGCCAGTGGCTGGTGTTCAGCCATCGTGGCGCCGAGCAGGGGCATCGCCATGTGCTCGACAGTTTGCAGGCCCAGCCGTTGCTTGATCTGGGGTTGCGCCTGGGCGAAGGCAGTGGCGCGGCGCTGGCGGTGCCGCTGGTGCGTCTGGCCTGTGAGCTGCACGGGCAGATGGCAACTTTTGCCCAAGCCGCTGTCGCGGATCGTTCGGCATGAGCATCACCCTGGACTTGCTGCGTCATGGTGAAACCGAATTGGGCGGCGGCCTGCGCGGCAGCCTGGATGATGCGCTGACTGCGCCGGGCTGGGCGCAAATGCGTGCAGCCGTTCAGGGGCAAGGCCCGTGGGACCGTATCGTCAGCTCGCCCTTGCAGCGTTGTGCCTTATTCGCCCGAGAGTTGGGCGAGCAACTCCGATTGCCCGTGTCCTTCGACAAAGACCTGCAAGAGCTGCACTTTGGCGCATGGGAAGGGCAAAGCGCAGCCGCGCTGATGGAAACCGATGCCGAGGCACTGGGCTTGTTTTGGTCTGACCCCTACGCATTCACTCCGCCTGATGGCGAACCGGTGCATGAGTTCTCGAGGCGTGTGTTGTCAGCTGTCAATCGCCTGCAGCAAGCGCATCCGGGCGAACGGGTGTTGGTGGTCTGTCATGGCGGGGTGATGAAGTTGCTGCTGGCACAGGCACGTGGCTTGCCCCGTGAACAGTTGCTACAGATCCACGTGGTCAATGGGGCGCTGTTCGAGTTGCAGGTCGACGCGCATGGTGTATTGAGCGAGGGGCGCTGAGCATGCTGCCACTGTGGATCGCCTTGCAGTTTTTGAGCAGCCTGCCGATTCGCTTGCCTGGCATGCCGCAGCCTCAGGAACTGGGGCGTTCGCTGTTGTTCTATCCGCTGGTTGGGCTGCTGTTTGGTCTGTTGTTATGGGCGTTGAACAGCGTACTGACGGGCACGCCGTTGATGTTGCACGCGGCGCTGCTGCTAACGGCTTGGGTATTGCTCAGTGGCGGGTTGCATCTGGATGGTCTGGCGGACAGCGCGGACGCCTGGTTGGGTGGTTTCGGGGATCGCGAGCGCACCCTGACCATCATGAAAGACCCTCGCAGCGGTCCGATTGCCGTGGTCACGCTGGTCCTGGTGTTGCTGCTCAAGTTTTGCGCGTTGCTGGCGCTGATCGAGCAGCAGCACACCGCTGTCTTGTTGATCGTCCCGCTGATCGGGCGCAGCGCCTTGCTGGCCGTGTTTCTGACCACACCCTATGTACGGCCGGGTGGTTTGGGGCAAGCCCTGGCCGACCATTTACCGCGTAAGGCGGGCTGGTGGGTGTTGGGGGTGAGTGCGTTGGCCAGTGTCGCGCTGGCCGGGTTTTGGGTCATGGTGTTGGCAGCGTCAGGCTTTGTATGGCTGCGCCGCGTGATGATCAAGCGCTTGGGCGGCACCACCGGTGATACGGCGGGTGCACTGCTGGAGTTGCTTGAAGTGCTGGTCTTGGTAGGGGTGGCACTAATCGTTGCTTGATAACCCCTTGGGTGCTGCCGAAGGGTGTTTTAAATATTGATTCTCTTTTATTGCGGGTATATACATAAAAAATGTTACCAACCCAGTGTTTATGTACCAACCTGCGGCGTGCGTCGCGGGGCATCAGCAAGCATTACGACGGGGCCCTGGATGGCTTCGGAATCAATGTTGCCCAGTTTTCGTTGATGAGTAATCTCAAACGACTTGATCAGCCCAGCATTTCTAGCCTGGCTGAGGCCATGGGGCTGGATCGCAGTACGTTGGGGCGTAACCTGCGGGTGCTTGAAAGCGCCGGGCTGGTGAAGCTGTCTGAGGGCCGGGACCAGCGTAATCGGCTGGTGTGCATGACGGCAGAAGGGGAAAAGTGTTTCAGCGCTGCCTGGCCAGCCTGGGAGGCCGCGCAGCAACGTTTGATCGAGCGTTTGGGCGAAGAGCGGCGCGAACAACTCTTGCAGTTATTGGATGAGCTGGCGGGTGCTGATTAAGCACCCGTTGTACGAATAAAAATGGGTATATACCCGCTTGCGGAGAATAATAATGACATCGGTGTGGCGGGCGAGTCTGTGGGTGTTGGTGGGCAGTGCGCTGATTTTGGCGCTGTCGTTGGGTGTCAGGCATGGCTTCGGCCTTTTTTTGCCGCCAATGAGTGCGCAGTTTGGCTGGGGGCGTGAGGTCTTTGCCTTTGCCATTGCCCTGCAGAACTTGATCTGGGGTCTGGCCCAGCCGTTTACCGGTGCATTGGCCGACCGCTTTGGCGCGGCCAAAGTCGTGCTGATAGGTGGCGTGTTGTACGCCGCAGGCCTGGTGCTGATGGGCATGTCTGATTCGTTACTGACGTTATCGCTCAGTGCTGGTTTGTTGATCGGTATCGGTCTGTCTGGCACTTCGTTCTCGGTCATATTGGGTGTCGTAGGGCGTGCCTTGCCCCCGGAAAAGCGCAGCATGGGCATGGGGATCGCCAGTGCTGCTGGCTCCTTTGGCCAATTTGCCATGTTGCCGGGTACGCTGGGCCTGATCGGCTGGCTCGGCTGGTCGTCGGCATTGCTGGTGCTGGGGCTGATGGTGGCATTGATTGTGCCGTTGGTGAGCATGCTCAAGGATCGTCCGATGCCAAGTCTGGGCGGCGAGCAAACACTTAAAGAGGCGCTGCGCGAAGCGTGCAGTCACTCGGGGTTCTGGTTGTTGGCGTTTGGGTTTTTTGTGTGCGGGTTTCAGGTGGTGTTCATCGGCATCCACTTGCCGGCCTATCTGGTTGACCAGCATCTGCCTGCCACCGTGGGTACCACCGTCTTGGCGTTGATTGGCCTGTTTAATATCTTTGGTACGTACACGGCGGGCTGGTTGGGCGGGCGTATCTCCAAACCCCGCTTGCTGACGGCGTTGTACCTGGCGCGAGCCGTGGTGATCGTGCTGTTTTTGTGGGCGCCGCTGACGCAATTCAGCGCTAACCTGTTCGGCATGGCCATGGGCTTTTTGTGGCTGTCGACGGTACCGCTGACCAACGGTACGGTTGCGACTCTGTTTGGAGTGCGCAACTTATCGATGCTGGGCGGGATCGTCTTCCTGTTCCACCAGTTGGGTGCCTTCCTGGGTGGCTGGCTGGGCGGGGTGGTCTATGATCGAACCGGCAGTTATGACCTGATTTGGCAAGGTTCCATTTTGCTGAGCTTGTTGGCAGCAGCCTTGAATTGGCCGATACGTGAGCGCCCGGTAGCGCGTTTACAAGCACAAGGGAGTGCGGCGTGAATTCAACGTGGCTTTGGCTCGGTGCAGCCACTGCGGGCTTTGTGCTGCTGGCGCTGACGTGGTGGGGGTGGCATCAGGGCGGACTCGCATTGCTTCAGTTAGGCATGGGTGCTTGCTAGGGGAGGGCGGGGACGAGTAAGTTCTGTCCCTGCCCCTTCGTTAAAGGACACTTATGATGCTAAAGCGCTGGATTGCGATGCCTGTACTGCTGTTAGCGTGCGCCGGTTCTGTCTGGGCGGCCGATTGCCCGCCATTGCTGGAGGGCTCGTTGCCCAAGCTGCGTGCCAAAGAGTCTATCGATCTGTGCCAGCACTTCGCTGGCAAGCCTCTGTTGATTGTGAACACGGCGAGCTTTTGCGGTTTTGCGCCGCAGTTCAAAGGGCTGGAGGCGTTGAATCAACGCTTCAAGGGGCAGGGGCTGGAAGTGATTGGTGTGCCATCGGATGACTTCAAGCAAGAGTCCAAGGATGGCGAGGAGACCGCCAAGGTCTGCTACGTCAATTACGGTGTAACCTTCACCATGACTGAGCCGCAAAAGGTTCGCGGCGCTGACGCGACTCATCTGTTCAAGGTGCTGGCGGAGCAAACCAGCGCGCCGAAGTGGAATTTCTACAAGTACGTGGTCGACCGACAAGGCAAGGTCATTGCCAGCTTCTCTAGTCTGACCAAGCCGGACAACCCGGAACTGGTTGAAGCTATAGAAAAAGCCATCGCCTCAAAGCCTTAGTTCCTACACAAAAAACCCCGCCTCAATGAAGAGAGCGGGGTTTTTTGGTTCAGCCGGCGAGTGGTTCAGGCTCGTGGTGAATTAGAACTTGTACGTTGCGCCCACTGCGAAGCCGTTAGCGCTGTTTTCGTACTTGGAGCTGTAGTAGCTGCCGAGAGCGGGTTTGGCGTCGTTAACCTTGACCGACTCTTCTTTGAGGTAAGAGTAAGCCACGTCAATAACCAGGTTGTCATTGACGGCATAGCCGGCACCCAAGCTGAAAATAGTACGGTCGCCGGTCGGGATACGTGGCGAGCGGTTTTCATTGTTGGTAGGCGATTGGTCCCAAGTCAGACCGGTACGCAATACCCACTGCTTGTTCAACTGATACGAAGTACCAATGGCATAGGCCCACGTATCGTGCCAGTTCTGTTCTTCCGTGATGGTGCTAAACAGGGCGGAGTTGGTTGCGCCTGTAACGCCTTTGTTTTCAACGGTAATGTCTTTCAGACGGCTCCAGCGAGTCCAGGTGGTACCTGCATACACTTTCCAGGCATCACTCAGGTCTTGAGTTACCGAGAGGTCATAGGACTCTGGCGTGTCGATTTTCAGCGAGGCGTCATAGCGGTCGCTTTTCAGTCGTGCCGCAGTGAAAGGGTCGCTGCTGGCTGTGATTTCAGTGTGGCCTTCCAGTTTGTATTTAACCTGGGAGTGGTAAGTCAAGCCCACACGCGTTGTGTCGGTTGCTTGTACCAGTACGCCAACGTTGAAACCGAGAGCTGTGTCATCACCCTTGATTTTCACATTGTTATCCCCTGCCCCAGCTAACGGGTTAGGAGTGAGTCTGACTTCGGACTCAAGGGTGCCGGAAATTCGGTTGATGGTCGGACCGAAACCGATAGACACCTTGTCGTTAAACGCGTAGCTGACAGTTGGCTGCAGGGTGACAACTTTCACTTCGCTTTTGCTGCCAAAGCCGCGGCCCTGGAAGCTGCTTTCGTAGTCTGTGACGAGACCGAACGGTGCGTAGACACCGAAACCGACAGACCATTGATCATTAAGCTTGTTGGTGTAGAAGCCCATTGGCACGCCGGTAAACGGGACCATGTCTCCTTTGTTGGTGCCGGAGATGCTGCCTTTGGCATCTTTGATGTCAGTCGACGCGTCGATGACGGCGAAACCACCTGTGATTTGCTGTCCATCAAGGCGCGCCATACCGGCAGGGTTGCCGAAAACGGTACTTGCATCGTCAGCAGCAGATGAACGACCCGCGAAACCGGTCCCCATACCGCTAACGCTTTGTTCGTTCAGGGCGAAGCCGCTGGCGAAAATCTGGCTGGAAGCCAAAGTAACGGCGAGGCTAAGTGTGGTCTTGAGCATTACTTTTTTCATTATTAGAACTCCTTTTGATCACCGGACGAAAACTACCAACATTTTTGTGTAAGCGCTATAGGCTTAATCGCAGAAGATCACGTTGTTTTGTAGGACAATCCGACCGGTTTTGGGTCATTTGTAGTTTTTTGTAGGAGGCTTGCACATCAAGCAACCTGATTGAGGGGGGTAACGCAGTTATGCCAAGCTTTGACGTAATCGCGTAAACGTCCTTGTGGCTCAAATACTTGGCGCCATATTCTTGCCATGCCGAGTACGTCATCGAGGTGCGGAATGGCGGTTTTTTGTTCTTCAATAAGCAGCCAGGCAATGGCGGTGGCGTAACGCAAATTAACGGTCAATTCCAGATGAGGGCTGCGCAGAAAAGCATGCTGACTGGCCAGTCCACGTACCTGACTGGCCAAATCCGGATCGTGGGCCAGATACACATCCCACAATGCGCTGTGGCGAGGCTCGCGGATGCCGTAAAGGCCGTGACCGCGGCGGTTATGCAGCGCCGATCCCAAACTCGATTGGCTGGCTGCAATGCCCAGTAACAAAGCTTCGGCATCCGGGTTGGTTTGGCCTAGATAAAGAAGCGTTGGCCGAATGACATAAAGGCTCAACTCCCTGGCAGCGATCCCCATATCGTCCTCGACGGCTGAAAATGGCCGGCGACCCTCGAGTGCTTGGCAGCAATGAGTCGTGTGGGGGAGCCGGAAGCGGAACAGGCCGCTTGAGTTGAAGTGTAGTGTCATATTAATGCTGTAAAGTTATGTTTTTAAATCATTTATAGCTTCTAGGTGTTGGCGATATATCCGCAAGTACTTAAGCGATGCTGGATATGTCACAAATCGCAGGCAACAAAAAGCCCTGCTAATCAGGCAGGGCTTGTTGTGTAAACGCTTGCTGGGTACTTAGGCAGTCAATGCCTGACGAGTACGCTCGATCACAGCCTGCAGAGGTTCTGCGCTGGAATATTGATCGGGATACAGGCGCTCGCTGTGACGAGCGATGCCGTGTTCGTTGACCAGGGTAAAGCTGAAGCATCCTTTGCGAGCGGCCATAATCAGACAGTTCATTGGAGCAAAGGCGTTGGTTAGGGTGCGAATGGCATCCTGAGTGTGGATTTGAGTAGACATAGTTATTAGGTGTTCCTACAAATGACACGGATATGATCCGTGCTGCGTTAAAACGTTCCAGTGACGTCGCGCCTTCTTTGGCTGGACGAAGAACCTGACTGGAACAAAGCCGCCAGTTGGAGCGCATTAAGTATGTGGCGCTTGTGCTGGCAGGTAGGTACTTAGGAGGGCAGGCAATCACAACAGGAGCTAAGGTTCCGTGCTCCGGGTGAAGATCCTGATCAATTTGCAGGTTGGTTCGGTCAGATTAAAAACTTCGCGATACCCTTTGTGTGCTCAAAGGCTGTATCGACGCAAGACTTACCTGTAAACCATCGAGGGGGTCGATCCCGTTTTATCAGCGTGACTTCTCTTTTTCGGAGGTCGCTGAGGGATTTGTTCGGCCCGAATTGACTTTCAGCTTGGTACTAACGTTGCGGATACTATCCGGTTGAAATTTGAAATGCAAGTGTGCTAGTGAAAATACATGCTGTCACCGTCGCGAAGTGCGAGGGGTGCAAGGTGATGGCAGCGTTGATTTCCCGTGTTGTTGACTCTGGTAGTAGCCGACTTTGTACTTTATTCCAGCGTGGTGGCTGAGGTATTAGCTGCTGCAATGCACTTTGCTCCTGGAGCTTTGCCTGCGCGTGTTCCTACATTTTCAGCTCTGCTGCTGCCCCCTTCATTGAGTGGGATGTGAACTTGTGCACATTTGCAGTGCAGTTGCCAAAACCGCTTCTGATAACGATCTACACAGGCGTCTAGCCTGTTATGCAAATTTAAGTCAATGAAAAACATCGTTTTTTTTAATTGGTGAAAAAATCGACAGTTTGACTCGAAGCCCCGCTGGGTGGGCGTTTGCGGGGGGTAATCGGGGGTTGTCCACTGACTTATCCACAGGATCTGTGGATTGTCCCGCGCACTTGCTCTAGAACGCGGGTATAGACTTTTTACGGCTTTACCCCAGCGAAAAAAGGAGTAGAGTGGCGCGCCTTCTGTTCTGCCCTACAGTGTTTTATGAAGTTTCGCACATCTACTTCCTCTGTTGCTCGTTCCAACACACCACCCGAAGCCCCAAAACGCTTTTCTTTGCGGATTGCGGTCTGGTTGCTGGACAACCCTCGCCTGGGCGCTAACCCCAGCGTTAAGCATGTGGCCGGTCATTTGCTCAAGCAGCCCGCCCGCCAAGGCGTTGTGTTGGCGCAAAGCCGTTTGGGGCAATTGATGTGCCGTGACTGCGGGAGTGCCCGTGATCAGCGCATTGGTTACGAACTGTTGCGTCAGGCCGCACGTGCTGGCGACCGCCTTGCACAGCAGGAACTGAGCAAGATCGAAGACTGAGCTGTCTTCGATCCTTGAGCTTGGTTAACCTTGCTCTTTTACTGTGTGCGGAGTGGTTATGGCCTTGGACCTGAACAGCGTTTTGCTGGGCCTGGCGCTGGCAGGTGTGCCGTTGCTGGCGCTTGTCTGGCAGTTGCAGCGGCGTGCCAGCGGGCATCAGGCAGAGCTGATTCTGCTGGATGAGCGCTTGAACATGGCGCAGTTGGCTCAAGAAGGTTTGAATGCCCAACTGGATGCCAGTCGTGATGAGATCAGTGATCTGGGGCAGGCCAATGCCGCCAAGCAAGCGGAGCTGGCCGCGCTGCGTCGCGAGGTCGAGTTACTCCAGTTGGAGCGCGACAACGCCCGTGATACGTCCCATGCCTGGAGCCTGGAGCGTGCGCAGAAAGAGTCCGAGTTACGTCGTCTTGACGCCCAAGCCGCTGCGCTAAGCGCCGAGTTGCGCGAGCAGCAAGACAGCCACCAGCAACGTCTGAGCGACTTGCAAGGTTCGCGAGATGAGCTGCGGGCGCAGTTTTCGGAGCTGGCAGGCAAAATTTTCGATGAGCGCGAGCAGCGTTTTGCGCAGACCAGTAATGAACGCCTCGGGCAATTGCTCGACCCGCTCAAAGAGCGGATTCAGTCGTTCGAAAAACGTGTCGAGGAAAGCTATCAGCAGGAAGCCCGTGAGCGCTTCTCACTGGGTAAAGAGTTGGAACGCTTGCAGCAACTGAACCTGCGTCTGAGTGATGAGGCCACCAACCTGACTCGTGCCTTGAAAGGTCAAAAGACCCAGGGCAACTGGGGTGAGTTGATTCTGGAGCGGGTGCTTGAACACGCGGGGCTTGAAAAGGGGCGTGAATATCAGACCCAGGTCAGCTTGAAAGGCCCGGACGGTGAGCGCTTTCAGCCAGACGTGCTGATCATGTTGCCGGGTGACAAACAGGTGGTGGTCGACTCCAAGGTCAGCCTCACGGCCTATCAGCAGTACGTCGGCGCCGACGACGAAGTGATCGGTCAGGCGGCGCTCAAGCAGCATGTATTGTCGTTGCGCAACCATGTCAAAGGCCTTGCCGGCAAAGATTACAAGCGCCTTGAAGGGCTGCACAGCCTGGATTTCGTGTTGCTGTTTGTGCCTATCGAAGCGGCTTTTTCTGCTGCGTTACAAGCTGAGCCCAACCTGTTCCAAGAGGCCTTCGATCGCAACATTGTGATCGTCAGCCCGACCACGTTGCTCGCGACGTTGCGGGTTATCGACAGCCTGTGGAAGCAAGAGCGTCAGAGCCAAAACGCCCGTGAAATTGCTGAGCGCGCAGGCTGGCTGTATGACAAGTTCGTGCTGTTTATCCAGGACCTGGATGAGGTCGGCAATCGCCTTCAACAGCTGGACAAAGCCTACGCAGCGGCCCGCAACAAACTGACAGACGGACGTGGGAACCTTGTAAGCCGCAGTGAGCAGCTCAAGTTGCTGGGCGCGCGGGCGAGTAAAAGCTTACCGGCGGATCTGCTGGAGCGTGCCATGACCGACGTTGACGGCGTAGCGCACCCAGCGGAGTAGCTGATGCGCTTTTTATAGGTGCGAGCGTGCTCGCGATCGTTTGATCTTTATTGATCGCGAGCAAGCTCTTTGCTACAGCGGCACATGCCGGCTCAGGAGCGCTCTGAGCACGGCAGGTTTCACCGGTTTTGGCAGGTATTCCAAGCCTGCCGCATGAACGTGCGCAATCATCTCCGGGCGCCCGTCAGCGCTGATCACCACGCCGGGTACGGGCTCACCCAGTTGGGCACGCAGCCAGCCCATCAGATCGGTTCCCGTCTCGCCATCGTCCAGGTGGTAGTCCACCAGCACCAGTTGCGGACGCACGCCGTCGTTGAGCAAGGCAGCACACTCATCACGGTTTCTGGCGGTCCAGACCCGGCAACCCCAGCGCGTCAGCAAGCTGTGCATGCCAATCAAAATACTGTCTTCGTTATCAATGCACAGCACTTGCGCGCCTGTGACGGATTGGCCTTTGTGTTCAGTCGCGATGCTTTTCGGCTCGCTCTGAGCTGACGCCAGCGGCACGCTGACGCTGAATACGCTGCCTTGACCTGGCCATGAGCGCACTTTAATCGTGTGACCCAACACTCGGCACAGGCCGTCTGCAATCGCCAGACCCAGACCCAGACCTTTTTCGGCGCGCGTCTGATGGCTGTCCAGGCGTTTGAACTCTTCAAAAATGACCTGCAGCTTGTCTTGCGGGATGCCGGGGCCGCGGTCCCACACTTCCAGGCATAACTGATCGTGACGGCGGCGTACGCCCAGCAATATTGGGCCTTTGGCGTAGCGAAACGCGTTGGTCAGGAAGTTCTGCAAAATACGCCGCAGCAATTTGATGTCGCTGTTGACCCGCAAGCGGCTGCCGCGAACCCTGAACTTGAGGCCTTGCTCCTGTGCCTGGGCGGTAAATTCATTACCCAAGGTGTTGAACAGATCATTGATCGCAAAAGGCTTGATGTCAGGTGTGAACTTGCCATTTTCCAGGCGGGAAATATCCAGCAAGTCGCTGATCAAGTCTTCGGCCGAGCGCAACGAACTGTCCAGGTGCTGCACCAGTTTTTGCGCTTCGGGGCTTAAATCTTCTTGATGCGACAGGGCCGCCGAGAACAGCCGTGCGGCGTTCATGGGCTGCATCAGGTCATGGCTGACGGCAGCCAGAAAGCGGGTTTTCGATTGGTTGGCAGCTTCGGCTATGCCTTTGGCTTCGATCAGTGCCTGATTGAGTTGCGACAGCTCGCGCGTCCGTTCGGCTACCCGCTGCTCCAGGCCTTCGTTGGCTTCGGTGAGTGCCTGCTCGGCCTCGCGGAACGCGGTAATGTCCGTAAAACTCATGACGAACCCGCCGCCCGGCATGGGGTTGCCGATCAGCTCAATCACCCGGCCATTGGGGAACAAGCGCTCAGAGGTGTGCGCCCGGCCTTGGCGCATCCAGTGCAGGCGACGTGCCACGTGCACTTCGGCTTCACCTGGGCCGCACAGGCCGCGTTCGGCGTTGTGACGAATAATGTCGGCAATCGGCCGACCGACACTGATCAGCCCTTCGGGGTAGTTGAACAGTTCCAGATAGCGGCGGTTCCAGGCCACGAGCCGCAGTGATTGATCGACCACACTGATGCCTTGGGTGATGTTTTCAATCGCGCCTTGCAGCAATGCACGGTTGAACTGCAAGACTTCTGACGCTTCATCCGCAATGCGGACTACGTCTTCAAGCTGCATTTCCCTGCCTTCAATGGCCGCTTTAACCACCGCGCGGGTTGATGACGCGCCGAGTACCCCGGCCAGCAGCCGTTCAGTGTGGGCGATCCACTCGCCGTCGGCGTTTTGATTGGGGTTAAAGCCTTTGCCCTGTCGATAGGCAAAACGGATAAAGCTCTGGCGGGCGCGCTCTTCGCCAACAAAACGCGCTGCCAGGGTCAGCAGGTCGTTGATTTGTACCGAGAGCATCGAGCGACCGCTGGGGTGGCTGCTGATTTCCTGGCCGATAAAACGGCCGGCCTGCCAATGCTCTGAGACGCGTGTGCGCGACAGCACCGAAACCCAGGCAAACAGGGTGAAGTTACCCGCCAGCGACAGCACCACACCTTGGGTAAGCGGGGTGATGGATAGGCCCAGCGGGTTGCTGTGCAGCCACGCCAGCCCTGGAAAAAGCCCCAGGCGCCAGCCCATGCTATGGGCGATCAGCGGCAGCACCAAGGTGTAGAACCAAATGAATGTCCCCGCCGCGAGCCCCGCGAAAACACCACGACGGTTGGCTTGTTTCCAGTACAGCGCGCCGAGCATGGCAGGCGCCAGTTGAGTCACGGCGGCGAAGGAAATCTGTCCGATTGTGGCGAGGCTGGCGGTTGAGCCCAGCAGGCGGTAACTGACATAGGCCAGCAGCAGAATGACCACAATCGAAACGCGGCGTACCGACAGCATCCAGTGTCGAAACACTTCAAACGGACGCTCGGCGTTCTTGTGTCGTAACAACCAGGGCAGCAGCATGTCGTTGGACACCATGGTTGAAAGCGCCACGCTGGCCACAATCACCATGCCGGTGGCTGCCGAGGCGCCGCCGATGAACGCCAGCACTGCCAGCGCCGGATGCGCCTGCGCCAGTGGCAGGCTGATCACGAACGAATCGGGCAGCACGGAGCTTGGCAGCATCATTTGCCCTGCCAGGGCAATCGGCACCACAAACAGCGCCGCCAAAATGAGGTAGGCCGGGAACACCCATTTGGCCAGTCGCAGGTCTTGCGGCTCAATGTTTTCAACCACGGTTACGTGGAATTGCCGGGGCAGGCAGATGATTGCCATCATGGCGACGCCGGTTTGCACCACCATCGATGGCCAGTTGACGGTTTCTTTCCAGTATTGCTCAAGCCGCGGCGCCAGCATGGCCTGACTAAACAGGTCGTCGAAACCGTCATAGAGGCCGTAGGTCACAAACGCGCCGACGGCTAGAAATGCGAAGAGCTTGACCAGCGCTTCAAACGCAATCGCTAGCACCATGCCCCGGTGGTGCTCGGTGGAGTCGAGGTTGCGTGTACCAAACACAATGGTGAACAGCGCCAGAACCAATGACACCAGTAGCGCGGTGTCTTGGGCGCGGGTGCCCGTGGTGTCGGCTCCGGCGCCGATCAGCAGGTTCACCCCCAGTACGATGCCTTTGAGTTGCAGGGCGATATAAGGCAACACCCCGACCAGGCAGATCAATGCGACAACAATTGCCAGAGACTGAGATTTGCCGTAGCGCGCGGCAATAAAGTCGGCAATCGAGGTGATGTTTTCCTGCTTGCTGATCATCACCATCTTTTGCAGCACCCAGGGTGCGCAGACCAACAGCAGCACGGGCCCCAGATAAATCGGCAAGAACGACCAGAGTTGTTCAGCCGCCTGGCCTACGGCCCCGAAAAATGTCCAGCTGGTGCAATACACCGCCAGCGATAGGCTGTAGACCCATGCGCGAACCCGTGGCGGCAACGGTTTGCTGCGCCGGTCACCATAAAAGGCAATGGCAAACATAATGGCCATGTAGGCCAGGGCGACGGCTGCGATAAGCCCGCTGGACAACGACATGAAGACTCCTGCGCGTAAAAAGACCCGAGCAATCCCGCTGCGGAAGTCTAGTCTCGCATGATGTTTGAGCCGCGGCACGTCGACGTTGGTCTGAGCGCGGCCAAGCGTCGCAGGCATTCAGTCAGGGGCGAAGGGCCAGGTCGATTTGTTCGTTCAGTTGTTCAAGTGTCAACGGCGTTTCGGCAAACAAAATGCGAAAAACCACCGGGGCGACGATCACGTTCAACAGACGATCAATGCTGGGCAAGGTGTCAACGCTGGCGCGGTGGCGACTCAGGATGATCTGCAATTGAGCTATGTGAATCTGCACGCAGGTGCCTTTTAGGCAGCGTCCGCAGCGTGATGTTGATTGTGCTAGTGCTGGGGGCGTTGCTCATCCTGTTGTTGAGACGGGTTGCCGCGCTGAGCAAGGCTTGAAGGGATAAAACCTGGGTCATATATAGGTAAAACTGATAACACATAGAGAAATTACCCGTTATATAGATATTCGATTCAGTTCTACTCTTGAATGACCTCATACGAGGAACAGGAGGAACCCATGACTTGCCCAAACACTGCCAAAGCCGGTTTTCGGCCCTTTAGCCACTTGCAGCATCCGCGTGAGGTGATTCGTCAGTTCACCCCGAACTGGTTTGCCGCCACCATGGGGACTGGGGTTTTGGCGCTGGCGCTGGCTCAGTTGCCGGTACAAATTCCCGGCCTGCAGGCGTTTGCCGAAGGGCTGTGGTTGTTCAATATCGGCTTGTTCATTCTGTTCTGCGTGCTTTATGGCGCACGTTGGGTGATGTATTTCGATGAGGCCCGGCGGATTTTCGGTCACTCCACCGTGTCAATGTTTTTCGGCACCATCCCCATGGGGCTGGCGACCATCATCAACGGCTTTCTGCTCTTCGGCGTGGCCCGCTGGGGCAGCGACATGGTGCAGGTCGCACACGTGTTGTGGTGGCTCGATGTGGCCATGTCGCTGGTGTTCGGGGTGATGATTCCCTACATGATGTTCACCCGTCAGGAACACAGCATTGACCAGATGACCGCCGTTTGGCTGTTGCCTTTGGTCGCGGCCGAAGTGGCGGCGGCCAGCGGTGGGTTGCTGGCGCCGCATCTGACGGACCCGGTGGTGCAGTTCCATGTGCTGATCACCAGCTATGTGTTGTGGGCGTTTTCGGTCCCCGTGGCGTTCAGCATTTTGACCATTCTGATGCTGCGCATGGCGCTGCATAAGTTGCCTCACGAAAGCATGGCGGCGTCGAGTTGGCTGGCCTTGGGGCCGATTGGTACCGGCGCTTTGGGTTTATTGCTGTTGGGGGCTGATTCGCCGGCGATCTTTGCCGCCAACGGGTTTGCCGGGATCGGTGACATCGCCCAAGGTTTTGGACTGATTTCTGGCGTCGCGCTGTGGGGCTTTGGCCTGTGGTGGATTTCGATGGCGGTGCTGATCACGGTGCGTTATTTGCGCGCCGGTATCCCGTTCAACCTGGGGTGGTGGGCCTTTACCTTCCCGCTGGGTGTGTACTCGTTGGCCACCTTGCGTCTGGGGCACGTGTTGCACCTGAGCTTCTTCGATGTCCTCGGTTGTCTGCTGGTGCTGATGCTGGCGCTGATGTGGCTGATTGTCGGCGCACGCACGGTCAAAGGTGCCTGGCGCGGTGATCTTTTTGTGTCACCTTGCATCGCAGGCCTTAAGAAGTAGTCCAGGTACTCAGGTTCTGTACGAAAGCGCCGAATATGACGTTATTCGTGACAGAACCTGAGTAAGGTTGTGCCCTGAGTGTTAAAACCACACTCCAATGAGAAAGCCTCCTGCGCAACGTGAGTACATGGAAGATGAGTCACCCTTCGCAGTTCAGCTTGCTTGGGAAGCGCCGCTTCCTGCCGTTCTTCGTGACCCAGTCCCTGGGCGCGCTCAATGACAACCTGTTCAAACAATCGCTGATTCTCGCCATCCTTTATAAGCTGAGCATCGAAGGGGACCGTGGGATTTGGATCAACCTCTGCGCGCTACTCTTTATTGTGCCGTTCTTTTTATTCTCGGCACTGGCTGGGCAATTTGGCGAAAAATACCCCAAGGACCAACTGATACGCCTGATCAAATTGGGCGAAATCGCGATCATGGTGGTCGGTGCCATTGGCTTTGCGTTCGATCATTTGGCATTGATGCTGGTCGCGCTGTTTGCTATGGGCACCCATTCGGCACTGTTCGGACCGGTGAAGTATTCGATTTTGCCGCAGACCCTGCATGAAGATGAGCTGGTGGGCGGTAACGGCTTGGTGGAAATGGGCACCTTTCTGTCGATTCTGGCGGGCACCATTGGCGCGGGAATCATGCTTTCTTCGAGCCATTACACGGTCATTGTGTCGGTGGTGATCATCTCGGTCGCCGTGCTCGGTTATCTGGCCAGTCGTGCCATTCCGCGAGCACCGGCTGATACGCCGCAGCTGCGGCTCAACTGGAACATCTTCAGCGAGTCCTGGGCTACGTTGCGAATGGGCCTGAATCAGACGCCTGCGGTTTCGAGATCTGTGGTCGGCAACTCGTGGTTCTGGTTTGTTGGTGCGATTTATCTCACGCAAATCCCGGCCTACGCCAAAGAGTGGCTGTACGGCGATGAAACCGTGGTCACGCTGATTCTCACGGTATTTTCGGTCGGTATTGCCTTGGGCTCGATGCTCTGCGAAAAGCTGTCGGGGCGTAAGGTTGAGATCGGTCTGGTGCCGTTTGGCTCGTTCGGCCTGACGGTGTTTGGTCTGCTGCTGTGGTGGCACTCGGGGCACATGCCACAAAACATCCAGGCCAATGACTGGCTCGGTGTGCTGGGGTTCAGCCAGGCGTGGTGGGTGCTGTTGGATATTCTGGGGCTGGGCGTGTTCGGTGGTTTCTATATTGTGCCGCTGTATGCGCTGATTCAGTCGCGCACCGCTGAAAGCGACCGGGCGCGGGTGATTGCGGCCAACAACATCCTTAACGCGCTGTTTATGGTGGTATCGGCAATCGTCACCATCCTGTTGCTGAATGTGGCCAAGCTGACGATTCCCGAGTTGTTCCTGGTGGTGTCGTTGCTGAACATCGCGGTGAACACCTACATCTTCAAAATCGTTCCCGAATTCAGCATGCGCTTCATGATTTGGCTGCTCAGCCATTCCATGTACCGCGTGCAACACAAAAACCTGGAGGCGATTCCGGATGAGGGCGCGGCCCTATTGGTGTGCAACCACGTGTCGTTTGTCGATGCGCTCTTGATAGGCGGCGCAGTGCGTCGGCCAATTCGCTTTGTGATGTATTACAAAATCTACAATCTGCCGGTGCTCAACTTTATCTTCCGCACTGCCGGTACGATTCCGATTGCTGGGCGTGCTGAAGATGAAGCGATTTATGAGCGTGCATTCAAAAAGATTGCCGAGTACCTGAACGATGGCGAGTTGGTGTGCATCTTTCCGGAGGGCAAGTTAACCAGCGATGGCCAGATCAGTGAGTTCAAGGCAGGGGTGACGCGCATTCTGGAGCAGACGCCGGTGCCGGTGATTCCGATGGCGTTGCAAGGCTTGTGGGGCAGTTTCTTCAGTCGTGACCCGAACAAAGGCGTGTTCCATCGCTTGTGGTCACGGGTAACGCTGGTGGCCGGGGCGCCGATAGCGGCCAGCGACGCCACGCAAAAGCTGCTGCGTGAGCGGGTGACCGAGTTGCGTGGCCAGAACGTGTAACCGCTGGCGAAGGCTTCGATAAGGTCCGAGGAGCCTTCATCGTTCAGGGTTGCTTTGCAGCCCATCGCAGCCTGCGGAAGCGGCTACACGGTTTACGTGGTTATGCGCTCATCTTCAGGCCCACCAGGCCGGCAATAATCAGAGCAACGCTGGCCAGTCGGAACAGCGCCATGGACTCACCAAACAGGATGATCCCGGCGATAACTGTGCCGACTGCGCCAACGCCCGTCCAGATGGCGTAGGCGGTGCCCAGCGGTAACTCTTTCATCGCCAGGCCGAGCAGCCCAAGGCTGCAAACCATGGCGGCAATTGTGAGCGCCGTAGGCATTGGGCGGGTAAAGCCCTCGGTGTACTTCAGGCCGACGGCCCAGCCAACCTCAAACAGACCGGCGAAAAACAGGATAATCCAGGGCATGGTTGCCTCCATCCATTGATGGGGTCGTCCCCAGATTAATCACTCGATGAGTCGCGGGGTCGTCCCCGCCGTGCGCATTATAGTGCCCACGATTTTTCTGACGTTCAACCCCGATTTTTCAGTCGATGGCAGGTTTTTCCGCAGCCAGGCGATCCTCTTTTTCGCTCATTCGACGAAAGTACGTCGACAGCAGCGCGCCCGAGATGTTGTGCCACACGCTAAACAGCGCGCTGGGCACGGCTGCCAGAGGCGAGAAGTGCGCGCTGGCCAATGCGGCGCCCAGCCCTGAGTTCTGCATGCCGACTTCCAGCGCCAGGGATTTACGTTGCGCCAACGGCAGTTTGAACAGGCGCCCGGTGAAGTAGCCGAGCAAGTAGCCAAAGCTGTTGTGCAGCATGACCACGGCCATGATCAACAGGCCCGACTTGGCGATTTGTGCCTGGCTGGCAGCGACGACAGCGGCGACGATAATCACGATGCTGATCACCGACACCAGCGGCAGCACCTCGACCGCGAAACGAACCCGTGCACCCAGCAGCCGCTGAGCCAATACTCCGAGCACAATTGGCAGCAGCACCACTTGCAAGATCGACCAGAACAACTCCATGAACGAAACCGGTAGCCAGGCTGAGGCCAGCAGCCAAATCAGGGCAGGTGTCAGCAGCGGTGCGAGGAGGGTGGTCACAGCGGCAATGGCGACTGACAGCGCGAGATCGCCTCGGGCCAGCCAGGTCATGACATTAGAAGAGGTGCCACTTGGGCAGCAGCCAACCAGAATGACGCCGACAGCGATTTCGGGCGGTAAGTGAAACATTTGGCAAAGCAACCACGCCACGCCGGGCATGATCACGAAATGAGCAACCACGCCCAGTGCGACGCGCCACGGATGGCGGGCGACTTCGGCGAAGTCATCGAGTTTGAGGGTCAGGCCCATGCCGAACATCACCAAACCCAGCAGGGGCACGATGTAGCCTTTAAGGCCAGCGAACCAGGCGGGCTCAAGAAACGCTAGCACGGCAAAAATCAGAACCCAATAAGCAAAGGTATTACCGACAAAGCGGCTTAAGGCAGCGAGTGCGCGCATGGTGTTCCTTTTTATGATTATGGTGTGTGGCAGGCATGAAAGTCGTGGGCGCCTGACTTGCCAGCGATGAAGCCACCTCGGTGTTTCAAATGTGTCGAGGTGATGCAATCGCAGGCAAGCCAGCTCCCATGCACGTCGTTTGGAGGCTTAGATTCCTTGAGGAATCTCCTCGCCGCCCAGCGCTTCAAACAGCTGTGGCAAGAACTCGCCGAAGGTCAGCATCATTAATGTGAAGCTGGCGTCCTGTTGGCCCAGATCGTCGTCGCCGCCGTTTTGCTCGGCTTCATCTTGCAGCAGGTCTTCAAACTTCAGCCGTTTGACGACCAGTTTGTCGTCCAGCACGAACGACAGTTTGTCTTGCCAGGCCAGCGACAATTGAGTCACGACTTTGCCAGTGCTCAGGTGCAGTTGGATTTCATCGCTGGTCAGGTCTTGACGCTTGCAGCGGATAATCCCGCCATCTTCGTGGGTGTCGCGCAGCTCGCACTCATCGAGCACAAAGAAGTTGTCGGCAGCTTTTTGGGTTTTAACCCATTCGGTCATCACCGCACTCGGCGCAATTTTAACGGCCAGCGGGCGAACCGGCAGCGAGCCGAGCACTTCGCGCAACGTGGACAGCAGGTCTTCGGCGCGTTTAGGGCTGGAAGCGTTAACCAGAATCAGGCCCTGCTTTGGCGCGATGGCGGCAAAGGTCGCCGAGCGACGAATAAAGGCGCGCGGCAAGAAGGCCTGGATGATTTCATCTTTGAGCTGATCACGCTCCTTCTTATAGACCTTGCGCATTTGTTCGGCTTCGATCTCTTCGACCTTCTCCTTTAATGCATCGCGCACCACGCTCCCTGGCAGGATGCGTTCTTCTTTACGGGCGGCAATCAGCAAGAAGTCTTGGCTGGCGTGAACCAGAGGGGCGTCTTCACCTTTACCGAAAGGGGCGACGAAACCGTAGGTGGCTAATTCCTGGCTTGCACACGGGCGGGCCGGCTTGGTGGCCAGTGCCGTTTCCAGCACCTGCGCATCAAAAGGCAGATCTTGGGTCAGGCGATAGATAAGCAGGTTTTTGAACCACATGGGGTGAATCACTCCTTTATACAAAGACGGCATTATTCGCTTGATAAGCTGAATAGGCCAACCCTGCGCTAAGCCTTTGTCGTGCATAAGAAAATTATTTTAAAAAGTGCTTGCCAGACTATAGGTCGCTCCGTAGAATGCGCGCCACACCGAGAGTGAAAGGGTGATTAGCTCAGCTGGGAGAGCATCTGCCTTACAAGCAGAGGGTCGGCGGTTCGATCCCGTCATCACCCACCATTCGCTCACAGTGTTACGCGCAGCGGTAGTTCAGTCGGTTAGAATACCGGCCTGTCACGCCGGGGGTCGCGGGTTCGAGTCCCGTCCGCTGCGCCATATTTTTACCATAAGCACGTTGAGCGCTTATGGTTGGGGGAAGCCCGCTGAATGCGGGCTTTTTCTTGAAAGGCTTCGGTTCTGCAGTTCGCTGTTGAATCAAAGGTGCAGGGCGTTGGAAACGGTGGTTTTTAAATGGTTTTGAAAAAAACTTGAATAAAAACAACCACTTACACAAAAAGTGTGAGAGAATGCGCCCCGCAACGAGAGTGAAGTGAAAGGGTGATTAGCTCAGCTGGGAGAGCATCTGCCTTACAAGCAGAGGGTCGGCGGTTCGATCCCGTCATCACCCACCATTCGCTTTCAGTGTTACGCGCAGCGGTAGTTCAGTCGGTTAGAATACCGGCCTGTCACGCCGGGGGTCGCGGGTTCGAGTCCCGTCCGCTGCGCCATATTTGAGTCACAAGCCCCTTGAACGCTTGTGACACGCAAAAAAGCCTGCCTAGTGCAGGCTTTTTTGTGTGCGTGTTTTTTATTGAGGTGTCTGTCGCTGTCGCTGTCGCTGCCGCAGGCTGCGATCTTTTGATTTTAAAGATCAAATATCGCAGCTTGCGTCAGCTCCCGCGTGTATGGCTTTACTTTTTGGCGATCAGGTTTCCAGCATGCAGCCCGCATTCTTTTTGCGTGGCTTCTTCCCACCACCAGCGTCCTTCGCGCTCGTGCTGGTTTGGCAGTACCGGACGGGTGCAGGGCTCGCAGCCGATGCTGATAAAACCGCGCTCGTGCAGGCTGTTATAGGGCAATTCCAGCATGCGGATGTAACCCCACACGTCCTCGCTGGTCATTTGCGCCAGCGGGTTGAACTTGTACAGCGCTCGCTCCGGCGTCGAGAACGCGCCGTCGAGTTCCAGTGCTGCTACCTGGCTGCGCGTGCCAGGGCTTTGGTCGCGGCGCTGGCCAGTCGCCCATGCCCGCACAGTCGACAGCTTGCGGCGCAGAGGTTCGATTTTGCGGACGCCGCAGCATTCGCCGTGGCCGTCTTTGTAAAAGCTGAACAAGCCTTTTTCTTTGACGAACGGCTCAAGTTTGCGTTGGTCCGGTGAGATCAGCTCGATCTGAATCTTATAGTGATCGCGCACTTGCTCAATAAAACGGTAGGTTTCGGGGTGCAGGCGCCCGGTGTCCAGGCTGAACACTTTGACGTTCTTGTTGATCTTCCAGGCCATGTCCACCAGCACCACATCTTCGGCACCGCTGAACGAGATCCAGAGTTCGTCGCCAAAATGTTCAAAGGCGAGTTTGAGAATGTCTTGCGGGGACTTGTTGGCATATGCCGCGGCGGTTTCGGCGACGTCGAACGGATGGCTCATCAGGCGGCTTCCTACAGTAAATGGCGCTTGGCGCTCTCTAGTGGGGCGGATGGTAACAAAAACCGTGAGCTACAGGGTTTGCAGCGTATCGAGCAAGACCTTCACTTTGGTGATCGATTCCTGATATTCATCCTGCCAGTCGGAGTCGGCCACGATCCCGCCGCCGCCCCAGCAATTCACGCGCCCGTCTTTGATCAACAGGCTGCGAATGGCGATTGAGCTGTCCATTTCTCCGCGTACATCGAGGTACAGCAGCGAGCCGCAGTAAATACTGCGGCGCGTCGGTTCCAATTCGTCAATGATTTGCATCGCCCGGATTTTCGGCGCACCCGTGATCGAGCCGCCTGGAAAGCTGTCGCCGATCAGGTCCAGCGCGTCTTTGCCGTCGGCCAGTTCGCCGATGACGCTGCTTACCAGGTGGTGAACGTTGGGGTAGCTTTCGAGGGTGATCAGTTGCGGCACGCTGACCGAACCTGTGCGGCAGGTTCGCCCCAGATCATTGCGCAACAAATCGACGATCATCAGGTTTTCGGCGCGATCCTTGGCGCTGGCCAACAATTGGGCGGCGTTCGCAGCATCTTCGGCGCTGTCTTTGCCGCGTGGGCGAGTGCCTTTGATCGGGCGGGTTTCGACCTGATTGTCGCTGACATGCACGAAGCGCTCAGGGGACAGGCTCAAAATCGCAGCGTCTTCGGGCAGGCTGATAAAGCCCGAAAACGGCGTCGGGCAAGCGGTACGCAGCGCGCAATAGGCGGTCCAGGCATCGCCTTCGCACGGAGCGCTGAAACGCTGGGTGTAGTTGACCTGATAACAGTCGCCCGCCTGGATGTAGTGCTGAATTTTTTGCAACGCATGCTGATAGTGTTCGGCGCTGATGTCGGGCTGCATCGGGTGTTTGAGTGAGAACGCGCCGGACTTTGGCGACACGGGCTGGGTGAACAGTTGAATCAGTCGCTCGCGCTCGGTGGTCGCCAGGCTTGGGTGAAACACCAACTGGCTGGTCGCTGCGTGATGGTCGCTGACCAGTGCCCAGGTATACAGGCCGAGCTGTGCATCCGGCAATTGCAGGTCATTGAGCGATTGTGCAGGCAGGTGTTCGAGTTGGCGGCCGAAGTCGTAGCTCAGATAGCCGATGAGTCCGCCGACAAAAGGCAGTTCGTAAGGTGCGGGCAGTTGTGCATTGCCCAGTTGCTTCAAAGCACCGCGCAGGCGCTGCAAAAAACTACCGCCTGACTCTTCTGGCTGTACCGCGAACGCTTCAATTGGCCACGCGCTCAGCAGGTCATAACGTCCGCGATCTGCGATGGGGCGGCCGCTGTCCAGCAGCACGGCGCCAGGTGCATGGCGAATCGCTGCAAAGTAGTGGGCAGGGTCGGGATGGTAAGGCAGGGGATGTACAGAACAGGTCAACATGCGAAGCCAATCAGCCATCGGGGCGGGGTGCTGATTGTAGTCTTGTGTAGGACCGCAAATCTATGTCGAAACCTTTGGGGGCGGGCTTGCTCGCGATAGGATTGACGCACATCGCCTGACATTCCGCGTCGCTTGTATCGCGAGCAAGCCCGCCCCCACAAAAGCCATTGTGATCAGGTCATTGCTTGTTCTGATGAGTATGTCCAAACAGCTCTTGGGCAAAGCGCACGCGTTCTTCCACGGTTTCCTGGATGCCTTTGGCCGCCAGCTCTTCCAGGTGCGCTTCTATGGCATGGGTGCGCAAGGTCAGGCCGCAGTCGTTGGCGATCTGGATGTTCAAGCCTGGGCGGGCGTTGAGTTCAAGAATCAGCGGGCCTTTGTCCTGATCGAGCACCATGTCGACGCCGATGTAGCCCAGGCCGCACAGTTCATAACAACCGGCCGCCAGCTTCATGAAGCCGTCCCAGTTGGGCAGTTGCACGCCGTCCACAGCATGGGTGGTGTCCGGGTGTTTGCTGATGATGTTGTTCAGCCAGGTGCCGCGCAGGGTCAGACCGGTTGCCAAGTCGACGCCTACGCCAATCGCACCTTGGTGCAGGTTGGCCTTGCCGCCCGACTGACGGGTCGGCAAGCGCAACATGGCCATCACCGGGTAGCCCATCAGCACAATGATGCGAATGTCCGGCACGCCTTCGTAGCTGATGCTTTTGAAGATCTGGTCGGGTGTTACACGGTATTCGATCAGAGCCCTGTCGCGGTGACCGCCCAGCGAGTAGAGGCCGGTCAGAATGCTGGAAATCTGATGCTCGATTTCTTCGTGGCTGATGATCTTGCCCGAGACCGTGCGAAAACGATCTTCGAAGCGGTCCGCGATCACCAAAATGCCATCGCCGCCCGCACCTTGCGCAGGCTTGATCACGAAGTCGCTGCGGCCCCCGATGATGTCGTCGAGTTTTTCGATTTCTTTCTCGGTGGAGATCACACCGTACATTTCCGGCACGTGAATACCTGCCTTGATCGCGCGCTCTTTGGTGATGATCTTGTCATCCACGATCGGGTACAGGCTGCGTTTGTTGTACTTGAGTACGTAGTCCGCATTGCGCCGATTGATCCCCATGATGCCCCTGGCTTCCAGGGCCTTCCAGGTCTTCCACAAGCCAAACATCAGGAATCAGCCTTCAAGAATGCCTTGAAACGCACCAGTTCAGTCAGGCGATAGCCGCGATAGCGACCCATGGCCAGCATGAAACCTACCAGAATCAACAGCACCGCCGGGAAGGTGAAGACGAAGTACACCAGTTCAGGGATGCTCATGACCAGATACGCCAGCGTGGCTGCAAACAGGGTGCCGATAGCGACTTTCATCGCGTGGCCACCCCCGCGCTCTTCCCATGTGATCGAGAGTCGCTCGATGGTCATGGTGAGAATCACCATCGGGAACAGCGCCACAGAAAGCCCGCGTTCCAGGCCCAGCTTATGGCTGAACAGGCTGATGGCCGCGATCAGTATCACCACGAAGGTCAGTACAACGGAGAGCCGCGGCAGCATTTGCAGTTTCAGGTGTTCAAGGTAAGAGCGCAGCATCAATCCGAGGGCTGTTATCACCGTAAACAGGATAATGCCAAACTCCAACTGGGTTTCGCGGAACGCCAGGGCAATCAGAACGGGGGTAAACGTGCCGAGGGTCTGCAAGCCGATCAGGTTGCGCAACACCAGAATCACCAGCACGCCAATCGGGATCATCACCATGATCATGAAGGTCTGCTGGGTTTGCAGTGGCAAGCCGTACAGCGAGTACTCAAGGAAGTTGGCGTCGGTATTTTCGTCCGTCAGCTTGGCCAGGCGAATGGCGTTCATTTCGCTGTTGTTGAGGCTGAAGGTCACGTTAGGTTTTTTGCCGCCGTCAACCGTGACCATTGGCTCGTCGCCGATCCACCACAGCAGACGGTCAGACGGCAGGCCTTGTTCGCCGGTTTCCGGGTTGAAATACAGCCAGTCGTTACCGTTGAAGCTGCGCAGCCACAGTTCAGGGTTTTGCGGTTGATCGGCCACCAGGCGAATGGTGTGGACGCGTTCCATGGGGACGTGGGCAATCGACAGCAGCAGTTCGATGATCTGGGCTTTGTGCGGGGTAGACGGGTCGCCCGCCAGGAGCAGTTTCACGTTGTCATCATTCAGGTTGTTAACCCGCTTGATGGTCTCGCTGATAAAGGTCTCGACGTCGGCAGAGTGCTGGCGAATCGGCGCCAGCAGCGCTTCGGCGGCGATTTTTTCCGGGCCTTCGACCGCAATGCTGTCGCGGAACACCGGACCTTTGGCCTTGGTTTTGTCGCCCGAATAGCGCTTGGTCAACACCAGGCGGTAGTACAGGGTTTGCTTGCCACTGACCCGGCGCGCCGACCAAGTGACTTTGCGGTTGCCATCGACCCGATTGACGCTCACCCCGTAGTTATTCGAGATAAAGCTTTCGTTGAGGCTGACGTAGTCACGGTTCAGTGGCGGGACGAACATCTGGATCTTGACCGGATCTTTGGCGTTGGCCACGAATTCGACTTTGGCGTCGATATTCCACAGGTCGTCGGTCGCGTCTTCGGTCACAGGGATGCCGATGACAAAGATTTGATAAGCGGTAATCGAAATCCCCAGCACCACAAGGATGGTGATCAAGATTTTCAGGTGAAGGGTGAGCGCGCGCATTTCAATTACTCTGCGGTTTGAGCGTTGGCGACGCAGGCAGGTTTGCCAGCAGCGTATTTAAGACTTGGGTCGACCAGCGCATCAAAGCGTTTTAGCGCTTCGGAGCCAATCAACAGCGGGTATTGGAACGCACTTCGGTCGGTCAAGTTCACTTCGATGGTGCGTAAAGCTTTGCCCATGCAGATTTGCAGGGCAATAACCGGGCGCGAGGTGTAGTTCTTGTCAGCCTGCGGGTCGTAGTCGCCGGAGCGGCGTTTGATCTTGCTGACGCGGGCCAGCGGACGCTCGATAGGGTGCGAGTGGGCATCGTCGATGGCCAGATAAAAGCGCACCCAGCTCTCGCCATCGCGCTTGAAGCGTTTTATGTCGCGGGCACTCAGCGAGGCGGTTTTGGCGCCGGTGTCGAGTTTGGCGGCGACCAGCAGGTCAATTCCAGCCAGTTCTGCGTATTCATTAAGGCCATACACGGTTTTTTCGCCGGCAAGGGTCAGCCCCGGCAAACACAGCAGACATAGAAGGGTAAAAAAGGCAGTGAGTTTCATAAATCCAAGCGTGGTCTCTTGCAATCTACAGTTCAAGGCGACTGGCTGGGGTGCAAGTTTCCTCGTGCGGCTGCCTGATGAAAGGGGCAGGGCGGATGCGGTCGGCATTCTAACATGATGGTTTTATGGCGCCAGCGTTGAGGTGGGTCAGGTGCCTGCCACCACCGACTCGATAGAACTAAGGTCGAATAGGTAGATTGTCGACAATATCAATTTAACCTTTGACTGATAGCGCTTAAATCGCTAGTTTTGGCGCTATTGATTTTGAAGGTGTCGACAATATGCTGCAAACACTGGAGCCGGTCATGGTTGCCCAGGACGATTCGGAAACCCTTTCCGAGAACGTCTTTCGGCGTATTCAGGCGGCTATTGTCAAAGGCGAAATCGCCCCTGGCAGCAAAATCTCCGAACCTGAGCTGGCGCGTACCTACGGCATCAGCCGCGGCCCATTGCGTGAGGCCATCCACCGTCTTGAAGGTCAGCGTTTGCTGGTACGCGTCCCGCATGTAGGGGCTCGGGTGGTCTCTTTAAGCCACGCTGAACTGATCGAACTCTACGAAATCCGCGAGTCTCTTGAAGGCATGGCCTGTCGTTTGGCCGCCGAGCGCATGAGCGATGAAGACATTGCAGAGTTGCGCCGGGTGCTCGAAACCCATGAGCGCGATGAGGCGTTTCAGGCGGGTGTCGGCTACTACCAGCAAGAAGGCGACTTCGATTTTCATTACAAAATTATTCAAGGCAGCGGTAATCGCACGCTGACCCAAATGCTCTGCGGTGAGCTCTATCAACTGGTGCGCATGTACCGCATCCAGTTTTCTGCCACCCCCAATCGCCCGCACCAGGCGTTTGCCGAGCATCACCGCATTCTCGATGCCATTGCCGATCGCGACGGCGAACTGGCCGAGTTGTTGATGCGCCGACATATCGGCGCCTCGAAACGCAATATTGCGCGTCACTACCAAGACAGCGCCCAGCAGACAGCCACTCCACGAGGTGAGTCATGAGCAATAAAAACAGTCCAGGCCAGCGTTTCCGTGATGCAGTCGCCAGCGAACACCCCTTGCAAGTGGTCGGCGCGATCAACGCCAACCATGCCTTGCTGGCCAAGCGTGCCGGCTTCAAGGCGATTTATCTGTCGGGCGGCGGCGTTGCTGCAGGCTCGCTGGGCGTGCCGGACCTTGGCATTACGGGCCTGGACGACGTACTGACTGACGTGCGCCGCATTACTGACGTGTGCGACCTGCCGCTGTTGGTCGACGTGGACACCGGCTTTGGTTCGTCGTTTTTCAACGTGTCTCGCACTGTTAAATCGATGATCAAGTTTGGGGCCGCCGCGATTCATATCGAAGACCAGGTCGGCGCCAAGCGTTGTGGTCATCGTCCGAACAAAGAAATCGTCTCGCTGCAAGAAATGGTCGACCGCATCAAAGCGGCGGTTGATGCGCGGACCGACGACAGCTTTGTGATCATGGCGCGTACTGATGCGTTGGCGGTAGAAGGGCTGGAGTCTGCCCTTGAGCGTGCAGCGGCGTGTGTTGAGGCCGGTGCCGACATGGTGTTTCCAGAAGCCATCACCGAGCTTGAAATGTACAAACTGTTCGCCAATCGGGTGAAAGCGCCGATTCTGGCTAACATCACCGAGTTTGGTGCGACCCCGCTGTACACCACCGAACAATTGGCTGGCGCGGATGTTTCCCTGGCGCTGTACCCGCTGTCGGCGTTCCGCGCGATGAATAAGGCGGCCGAAAATGTCTACACCGCCATCCGCCGCGACGGCACCCAACAAAACGTGATCGACACCATGCAAACCCGCATGGAGCTGTACGACGCCATCAACTACCACGAATTTGAACAAAAGCTCGATGCGTTGTTTGCGAGCAAGAAGTAACAAAACAGTACCCGTAGCAGCTGACGAGCTCTGCGCAGCAGTCGTAAACCGGAAGGCTCAATATGCCTGGATGAGCACGTTGTCTGGTTTGCGACCGCTTCGCGCTCGGACGTAGCCTCGCAAGACTCGTCAACGGCTACGAAGCTTATTGAAGCGACAAAGACTTGCCGAATCCCTAACAAATTCAAGATTGGAGAGCGCAATGGCCGAAGCAAAAGTATTGAGTGGTGCCGGATTACGCGGCCAGGTGGCCGGGCAAACGGCCCTGTCGACCGTAGGTCAAGAAGGCGCGGGCCTCACTTATCGTGGTTATGACGTCCGTGAGCTGGCAGCAGATGCCCAGTTCGAAGAAGTAGCTTACCTGCTGCTGTACGGCGAACTGCCTACCAAAGCCGAGCTGGCTGATTACACGGCCAAGCTCAAAACCCTGCGTGATTTGCCCCAGGCGTTGAAAGAAGTGCTGGAGCGCATCCCGGCTGACGCGCACCCGATGGACGTGATGCGTACCGGCTGTTCGTTCCTGGGCAACCTGGAGCCAGAGAAAGACTTTTCCGAGCAACTGGACAAGACCAATCGCCTGCTGGCCGCCTTCCCCGCGATCATGTGCTACTGGTATCGCTTCAGCCACGACGGCAAACGTATCAACTGCGTGAGCGATGAAGCGTCGATTGGGGGGCACTTCCTGCACTTGCTGCACGATAAAAAGCCGAGCGAGTTGCACGTCAAAGTGATGAACGTGTCGCTGATCCTTTATGCCGAGCACGAGTTCAACGCCTCCACATTCACCGCGCGCGTCTGTGCCTCGACCCTGTCTGACCTGTATTCGTGCATCACGGCGGCCATCGGTTCGTTGCGCGGCCCACTGCACGGCGGCGCCAATGAAGCGGCCATGGAAATGATCGAGCGCTTTGGCTCGGCTGAAGAAGCGGTGCAGGGCACCCTCGGCATGTTGGCGCGCAAAGACAAGATCATGGGCTTTGGCCATGCGATCTATAAAGACAGCGACCCGCGTAACGAGGTGATCAAGGGCTGGTCGAAAAAACTGGCGCAAGAAGTGGGCGATACCGTGTTGTTTCCGGTGTCCGAAGCCATCGACAAAACCATGTGGGAGCAAAAGAAGCTGTTCCCGAATGCCGACTTCTACCATGCCTCGGCGTATCACTTCATGGGGATTCCAACCAAGCTGTTCACCCCCATTTTTGTGTGCTCGCGCCTGACCGGCTGGGCCGCGCACGTGTTCGAACAGCGCGCCAACAATCGCATCATCCGCCCAAGCGCCGAGTACATCGGCGTTGAACAGCGCAAGTTCGTGCCAATCGAGCGTCGCTGACCAGCAGGGCGCCTTCCCCCCTGTAGGAGCAAGCTTGCTCCTACAGGGGGGAAGAGTGTTCTCAGACTTAACCGTGATCGAGTCCCGCACCCATGAATACTGAATTTCGCAAAACACTGCCAGGCACCCGGCTGGATTACTTCGACACCCGTGCGGCGGTCGATGCGATCAAACCCGGTGCTTATGACACCCTGCCTTATACCGCTCGCGTACTGGCTGAAAACCTGGTGCGACGCTGCGATCCGGCCACCCTGAATGCTTCGCTGAGCCAGCTGATCGAGCGCAAGCGCGATCTCGATTTTCCATGGTTTCCAGCACGCGTTGTGTGTCACGACATTCTGGGTCAGACCGCACTGGTTGACCTCGCGGGCCTGCGTGATGCGATCGCACTGCAAGGTGGCGACCCGGCGCAAGTCAACCCCGTGGTGCCGACTCAGTTGATCGTCGATCACTCGCTGGCCGTTGAGTGTGGCGGTTACGATCCCGAGGCGTTTGAAAAGAACCGCGCCATCGAAGATCGCCGCAATGAAGACCGTTTCCACTTTATTGAGTGGACCAAAAAAGCCTTCAAAAACGTGGATGTGATCCCGCCGGGCAACGGCATCATGCACCAGATCAACCTGGAGAAAATGTCTCCGGTGATTCAGGTGCGCGATGGCGTGGCTTTTCCGGACACTTGCGTCGGCACTGACAGCCACACCCCGCACGTCGACTCGCTGGGCGTGATCGCCATCGGCGTCGGCGGCCTGGAAGCCGAAAGCGTGATGCTGGGCCGCGCATCGTGGATGCGTCTGCCAGAAATCGTCGGCGTTGAGCTGACCGGCAAACTGCAGCCGGGCATCACCGCCACCGACATGGTGCTGGCGCTGACCGAATTCCTGCGCAAACAGAAAGTCGTGGGTGCCTGGCTGGAATTCTTCGGCGAAGGCGCAGCGGCGCTGACCCTGGGCGACCGCGCAACCATCTCCAACATGGCCCCGGAGTACGGCGCCACGGCAGCGATGTTCTTTATCGACCAGCAAACCATTGACTACCTCAAGCTAACGGGGCGTGAAGACCAGCAAGTGCAGTTGGTCGAGAACTACGCCAAGGTCAGCGGCCTGTGGGCTGAAAGCCTCAAGGGCGCGCAATACGAGCGCGGCCTGAGCTTTGACCTGTCGTCGGTGGTGCGCAACATGGCCGGCCCGAGCAACCCGCATGCCCGCGTTGCGACCAGCGACCTGGCAGCCAAAGGCATCGCCGGGCAGTGGGACGACGTGCCGGGGCAAATGCCCGATGGCGCGGTGATTATTGCCGCCATCACCAGTTGCACCAACACCAGCAACCCGCGCAACGTGATTGCGGCGGGGTTGATTGCGCGTAACGCCAACAAATTGGGGCTGACCCGCAAGCCATGGGTCAAATCATCGCTGGCACCGGGCTCGAAAACCGTTGCCCTGTACCTGGACGAAGCCGGCCTGACGCACGAGCTGGAGCAACTGGGCTTTGGTGTTGTGGCCTTTGCCTGCACCACGTGCAACGGCATGTCGGGTGCGTTGGACCCTGTGATTCAGCAGGAAATCATCGACCGTGACCTTTACGCCACGGCAGTGTTGTCGGGTAACCGCAACTTTGACGGACGCATTCACCCGTACGCCAAGCAAGCATTTTTGGCCTCTCCGCCATTGGTGGTGGCTTATGCGATTGCCGGGACCATCCGTTTCGACATCGAAAAAGACGTGCTGGGCCTTGATGCCAATGGCAATGAGATCCGCCTGAAGGACATCTGGCCAAGCGACGAAGAAATCGACGCAGTGGTCAAGGCGTCGGTGAAGCCGGAACAATTCCGTCAGGTCTACATTCCGATGTTCGCGATCCATGAGGACACCGGCCCGAAAGTCGAGCCGCTGTACGACTGGCGTGCGCAAAGCACCTACATTCGCCGTCCGCCTTACTGGGAAGGCGCGCTGGCCGGTGCGCGTGCGCTTAAAGGCATGCGCCCCTTGGCCGTGCTGCCAGACAACATCACAACCGATCACTTGTCGCCCTCCAACGCGATCATGCTCGACAGCGCCGCTGGCGAATACCTAGCGAAAATGGGCCTGCCGGAAGTCGACTTCAACTCCTACGCCACCCACCGTGGCGACCACTTGACGGCCCAGCGTGCGACCTTCGCCAACCCGAAACTGTTCAACGAAATGGTGATCGAGAACGGCAAGGTCAAGCAGGGTTCGTTGACCCGTCTTGAGCCTGAAGGCCAGGTGATGCGCATGTGGGAAGCAATTGAAACCTACATGGACCGCAAACAGCCGCTGATCATCATCGCCGGTGCCGACTACGGTCAGGGCTCGTCCCGTGACTGGGCCGCCAAGGGCGTGCGGCTGGCCGGGGTTGAAGCGATTGCCGCTGAGGGCTTTGAGCGTATTCACCGCACCAACCTGGTGGGCATGGGCGTATTGCCGCTGGAGTTTATGCCGGGCACTGATCGCAAAACCCTGCAGATTGACGGCAGCGAAACCTACGACGTCGTCGGTGAGCGCACCCCGCGTGCCACGTTGACGCTGGTGATCACCCGCAAAAATGGTGAGCGTGTCGAGGTGCCGGTGACATGCCGCCTCGATACCGCTGAAGAAGTGTCGATTTATGAAGCAGGCGGTGTATTGCAGCGCTTTGCCCAGGATTTCCTGGAATCGGCTACCGCATAAATCCCTGTGGGGGCTGCCGCAGGTTGCGATCTTTTGATCTTGCAGCAGCCCCCGTAAGGCTCTTGAGGACTGTGCTTTATGGCTTATGCAGCGCAAATCAAAATCCCCGCGACATACATGCGCGGTGGCACCAGTAAGGGCGTGTTCTTCAGCCTGCTCGACTTACCGGCAAAGGCTCAGGTGCCGGGGGCGGCCCGTGATGCGTTGTTGCTGCGGGTGATCGGCAGCCCGGACCCCTACGAGAAGCAAATCGACGGCATGGGCGCCGCCACCTCCAGCACCAGCAAAACGGTGATCGTCAGCAAAAGCCTGCAAGCGGATCATGACGTCGACTACCTGTTTGGCCAGGTCTCGATCGACAAGCCTTTTGTGGACTGGAGCGGCAACTGCGGCAATCTGTCGGCGGCGGTGGGCTCGTTTGCCATCAGCAGCGGCCTGGTCGACGCGAGTCGCATCCCGCGCAACGGCACCGCAGTGGTGCGTATCTGGCAAGCCAATATCAGCAAAACCATCATTGCGCATGTGCCGATCACCGAGGGTGCGGTGCAGGAAACCGGTGACTTCGAACTGGATGGCGTGACGTTTGCTGCGGCAGAAGTTCAACTCGAATTCCTCAATCCGGCAGCCGATGAAGAAGGCGCGGGTGGCTCGATGTTCCCTACCGGCAATCTGGTGGACGAGCTTGAAGTCCCCGGCGTGGGCAACTTGAAAGTGACGATGATCAATGCCGGTATCCCGACGATTTTCGTCAACGCGCACGCCATCGGTTACACCGGTGCAGAATTGCAAAACGACATCAACAGCGACCCGAAAGCCCTGGCCATGTTCGAAACCATTCGTGCCCATGGTGCGTTGCGCATGGGCTTGATCGACACGCTGGAAGATGCGGCCAAGCGCCAGCACACGCCCAAAGTCGCGTTTGTGGCCGGGCCTGTGGATTACGTGTCCTCGAGCGGTAAGCCGGTGAGCGCGCAAAGTGTGGACTTGTTGGTGCGGGCCTTGTCGATGGGCAAATTGCACCACGCGATGATGGGTACTGCGGCCGTTGCGATTGGCACGGCAGCAGCCATCCCGGGCACTTTGGTTAACCTGGCGGCGGGCGGGGAATTGCGCAACGCTGTGCGTTTTGGTCACCCGTCGGGCACTTTGCGCGTAGGCGCTCAAGCGCAGCAGGTTGATGGGGAATGGACCGTGACCAAAGCCATCATGAGCCGCAGTGCGCGGGTCTTGATGGAAGGCTGGGTGCGGGTGCCGGGCGATAGTTTTTAAGGTGGGTTAAAACCCTTCAGGGAGCGGGCTTGCTCGCGATGCAGGCGACTTGGTTTCGCTGATGAGTCGCGGTGATGCTATCGCGAGCAAACCCGCTCCCACAAAGGCAAGACTGTATTTCAGAGCGGGCATTCAGACCTGCACGATGACCCTGAGGATGGAGCACGACACTCACTCACCCAATTGGAGTCAATCCACATGAGCGCCAACGTCGACCTCAACAACCGTCCCGACTATGACCAGGTTTTGCAGGACATTGCCGACTACGTCCTGAACTATCGCATCACGTCCCAGGAAGCCCTGAACACCGCCCGTAACTGCCTGATGGACACGTTGGGGTGTGGCTTGCTGGCGCTGCGCTTTCCCGAATGCACCAAACACCTTGGTCCGATTGTCGAAGGCACGGTGGTGCCGTTTGGTGCTCGGGTTCCTGGCACCTCGTTTCGCCTCGATCCGGTGAAAGCTGCGTGGGACATCGGTTGCATCGTGCGTTGGCTGGATTACAACGACACTTGGTTGGCGGCGGAATGGGGGCATCCTTCGGACAATCTAGGGGGGATTCTGGCGGTAGCCGACCACCTTTCGCAAAAGCGCGTGGTCAACGGCGAGGCGCCGTTGAAGGTGCGTGCGGTGCTTGAAGCGATGATCATGGCACACGAGATTCAAGGCGTAATTGCCCTGGAAAACGCCTTTAATCGTGTCGGGCTGGATCACGTATTGCTGGTCAAGGTCGCCTCCACGGCGGTGTGCGCCAAGTTGATGGGCGCTAACCGCGAGCAGTTATTGTCGGCGTTGTCCCATGCGTTTGTTGATGGTCAGGCATTGCGTACGTATCGCCACGCGCCGAATGCCGGGTCGCGCAAATCCTGGGCGGCGGGCGATGCATCCAGCCGGGGCGTGCGCCTGGCCGATATTGCGCTGCGCGGTGAGATGGGCATTCCGGGCGTGCTGACGGCACCGCAGTGGGGCTTTTACGACGTGCTGTTCAGCCACACCAACAAGGACCTGGCGCTCAAGCCTGAAGGCCAGCGTCAGTTCCGCCTGTCGCAGCCTTACGGCACGTATGTGATGGAAAACGTGCTGTTCAAAATCAGTTTTCCGGCCGAGTTCCATGCGCAAACGGCATGCGAGGCGGCAGTGACGCTGCACCCGCAGGTGAAGGATCGCCTGCACGAGATCGACACAATTGTGATTACAACCCACGAATCAGCGATTCGGATTATTTCCAAGCAAGGCAAATTGGCCAACGCGGCGGATCGTGATCACTGCATTCAATACATGACCGCCGTGCCGCTGGTGTTTGGCAATCTGGTGGCCGAGCAGTACGAAGATGACTTCCACGCAGCGCATCCGATCATCGATCAATTGCGCGAGAAAATGGTCATCGTCGAGGAGCCGCGCTACACCCGCGAATATCTGGAGGCTGATAAACGTTCCATCGCCAATGCGATACAGGTGTTTTTCAAGGACGGGACCCGTACTGCGCAAGTGGTGGTGGAATACCCGATTGGCCATCGTCGGCGCCGGGCAGAGGGCATTCCGCTGCTGGAAGACAAGTTCAAGGCCAACCTGGCGACGCGCTTCGTAGGCCAGCGCTGCCAGCAGATTTTTGATCTGTGCAAAGACCAGGCTGTACTTGAAGAAACGCCGGTTCACACATTTGTCGATTTACTGGTGATCTAACAGGGTATCTGTCGCTGCTGCCGAAAGCTGCGAGGGGGCGCGAAGCAGTCGTGCCTTCAAGCTCGCTGAGCTCAAAGGCCCTGCGGTCCTTATTGCAGCCTTCGGCAGCGGCTACAGGTGATTCATTTGAAGCGCCGCTCTACGCCTTTCTCGACCAGAATCTTGGCCGAGATTTCTTCAACCGAGAAGTGTGTGGAGTTGATATGCGGGATGTTTTCGCGCTGGAACAGGCGCTCAACTTCGCGGACTTCAAATTCGCACTGGGCAAAACTTGAGTAGCGACTATTGGGTTTGCGCTCGTTACGAATGGCAGTCAAACGGTCAGGGTCGATGGTCAGGCCGAACAGTTTGTGTTTGTGCTCGCGCAGGGCGGGTGACAACTTCAGGTTTTCCATGTCGTCTTCGGTTAACGGGTAGTTGGCCGCGCGAATGCCAAATTGCATGGCCATGTACAAGCAGGTCGGCGTTTTGCCGCAACGCGACACGCCCACCAGAATCAGATCGGCCTTGTCGTATTTGTGGGTGCGCGCGCCGTCATCGTTGTCGAGGGCAAAGTTCACCGCCTCGATACGCTCCATATAGTTGGAGTTATGGCTAATAGAGTGCGATTTACCGACCGAGTATGAAGAGTGTTCAGCGAGTTCTTGCTCAAGTGGCGCCAGGAAACTGGAAAAGATGTCGATCGTAAAACCATTGGAAGTGGCCAGGATCTCGCGAATATCCTGATTCACGATGGTGTCGAAGATGATCGGGCGAACGCCGTCTTTTTCGGCGGCGTTATCGATTTGTTGTACCATCAACCGCGCTTTTTCCACGCTATCGATATATGGGCGTGTGAATTTGCTGAAGGTCACGTTTTCAAATTGTGCCAACAAACTCTGACCGAGGGTTTCGGCCGTAATGCCGGTGCCGTCGGAAATAAAGAAAGCAGATCGTTTCATTTGCGCCTTGGGCCTTAAGCTGGTGACGTTTCTTGGATATGATAGGCGCGATTTTGTCGCCCTGAATGGCAGGCAGTGTCACTTATTTTCCAGGTCCAGGCCACAAACGCTGAGATGCTCCAGAGATGAGTGTCCAGCGCCCTGAGCTTTTCCCAACACAGTTAGTGGAGAGATCACCTTGGTAGAGTACGTAGTTTCCCTCGATAAGCTCGGCGTCCATGATGTAGAGCACGTAGGGGGCAAGAACGCATCCCTCGGCGAGATGATCAGCAACCTGGCAGGCGCTGGCGTTTCGGTTCCCGGTGGTTTTGCAACGACTTCCCAGGCTTACCGTGATTTTCTTGAGCTGAGTGGCTTGAACGAGCAGATTCATGCAGCGCTGGATGCGCTGGATGTTGATGACGTGAATGCCCTGGCCAAGACCGGCGCCCAGATCCGTCAATGGATCATGGAGGCTGAGTTCCCTGAGAAACTCAACGCTGAAATTCGCACTGCCTTTGCCACCCTGTCTCAAGGCAACCCGGACATGGCCGTCGCCGTGCGTTCCTCGGCCACCGCCGAAGACTTGCCGGACGCTTCCTTTGCCGGTCAGCAAGAAACCTTCCTGAACATCCGTGGCGTTGAAAACGTGATTCGTGCGGCCAAAGAGGTGTTTGCCTCCTTGTTCAACGACCGTGCGATTTCTTACCGCGTGCACCAGGGCTTTGACCACAAACTGGTCGCCCTGTCGGCAGGTGTGCAGCGCATGGTGCGCTCCGAAACCGGCACCGCGGGTGTGATGTTCACCCTGGACACTGAATCGGGCTTCCGTGACGTGGTGTTTATCACCGGCGCATACGGCCTGGGCGAAACCGTCGTACAAGGTGCGGTAAACCCGGACGAGTTCTACGTCCACAAGCAAACCCTGGAAGCCGGTCGCCCTGCGATTCTGCGCCGCAATCTGGGCAGCAAAGCCATCAAGATGATCTACGGTGACGAAGCCAAGGCCGGTAAGTCGGTCAAGGTAATCGACGTTGACAAGGCCGATCGCGAGCGTTTCTGCCTGACCGACGCTGAAGTCAGCGAACTGGCCAAGCAAGCGATGATCATCGAGAAGCACTACAAGTGCCCGATGGACATCGAGTGGGCCAAAGACGGCGATGATGGCAAGCTGTACATCGTTCAGGCCCGTCCTGAAACCGTGAAAAGCCGCACCCAGGCCAACGTGATGGAGCGCTACCTGCTCAAAGAAACCGGCACTGTGCTGGTGGAAGGTCGCGCGATTGGCCAGCGTATTGGCGCGGGCAAGGTTCGCATCATTAAAGACGTGTCCGAGATGGACAAGGTCCAGCCGGGCGACGTGCTGGTATCGGACATGACCGACCCGGACTGGGAACCGGTAATGAAACGCGCCAGCGCCATCGTGACCAACCGTGGCGGACGTACCTGCCACGCAGCGATCATCGCGCGCGAGCTGGGCATTCCGGCGGTCGTGGGTTGCGGTAATGCCACTCAGCTGTTGAAAGACGGCCAGGGCGTGACGGTTTCCTGTGCCGAAGGCGACACCGGTTTCATCTTTGAAGGCGAGCTGGGCTTTGACATCAAGAAAAACTCTGTTGATGCCATGCCGGAACTGCCGTTCAAAATCATGATGAACGTCGGTAACCCTGACCGTGCGTTTGACTTTGCACAGTTGCCGAACGCCGGTGTGGGCCTGGCCCGTCTGGAGTTCATCATCAACCGTATGATCGGTGTGCACCCAAAGGCGCTGCTGAACTACGAAGGTTTGCCGCAAGAAATCAAAGACAGCGTCGACAAGCGCATCGCGGGCTACCACGATCCAGTCGATTTCTACGTCGACAAACTGGTTGAAGGCATCAGCACCCTCGCTGGCGCGTTTACCCCGAAGAAGGTGATCGTGCGTTTGTCGGACTTTAAGTCCAACGAATACGCGAACCTGATCGGCGGCAAGCTGTACGAGCCGGAAGAAGAAAACCCGATGCTGGGCTTCCGCGGTGCTTCGCGTTACATCAGCGAAAACTTCCGTGATTGCTTCGAGCTCGAATGCCGCGCCCTTAAGCGTGTACGCAATGACATGGGCTTTACCAACGTCGAAATCATGGTGCCATTCGTGCGTACCTTGGGCGAAGCGAGCCAGGTGATCGACTTGCTGGCTGAAAACGGCCTCAAGCGCGGTGAAAACGGTCTGCGCATCATCATGATGTGTGAACTGCCGTCCAACGCGATTCTGGCTGAAGAGTTCCTTGAATTCTTCGACGGCTTCTCGATCGGCTCCAACGACCTGACTCAGTTGACCCTGGGCCTGGACCGTGACTCGGGTGTGATCGCGCACTTGTTCGACGAGCGTAACCCGGCGGTTAAAAAGCTGCTGTCCAACGCTATTCAGGCGTGCAACAAGGCCGGCAAGTACATCGGTATTTGCGGCCAAGGGCCATCCGACCATCCGGATCTGGCGCTGTGGTTGATGGAGCAGGGCATTGAAAGCGTGTCGTTGAACCCGGATTCCGTGCTGGAAACCTGGTTCTTCCTGGCTGAAGGTCAAGCGCAAGCTTGAGTCGTTGAGAGAGGGGCAGGGTTGCCATCAGGCAGTTCTGCTCTTTATAAGCAGTTTTAGGGCGAGTTCCGATGTGGATTCGCCCTTTTTTGTGCAAGAGCATTATGCAAAGCAGCAGTCATCTTTTTCCCGTTGCCCTGATTAGCGCTGAGCGTCGGGGGGATCTGAGCGAAGACGTTTATCGCTTGAAACCCGCTAACAGTCCGGATATTTCCGTGGAGTTGGTGGTCACCCGCCTGGGCATGGCCGACGCCAGTCAGGTGCGGGGTGTGCCGGTAATCCTGTTGCACGGCAGCTTTTCCAATCGACGTTTCTGGTACTCGCCCAAAGGGGTTGGGCTGGGCGCGTTTTTGGCGCGTGCAGGCTTTGATGTGTGGCTACCGGAAATGCGTGGCCATGGTCTGTCGTCGCGCAATATTCACTGGGCCAAAAATAGCGTGGCCGACTATGCCCGCTACGATTTGCCGGCCATTAATGCGTTTGTGCAAGAGCAGAGTGGGCAAGCCCCGCACTGGATCGGCCACTCTCAAGGGGCTATCAGTCTGGCTGCGGCCCTCGGTGGTCAGTATCTGGACGCGAATGACGTGGCCTCGGT
This sequence comes from Pseudomonas sp. NPDC096917, assembly GCF_044762555.1. NCBI lineage: Bacteria > Pseudomonadati > Pseudomonadota > Gammaproteobacteria > Pseudomonadales > Pseudomonadaceae > Pseudomonas > Pseudomonas sp. NPDC096917. The sequence continues at coordinate 140,938 of NZ_JBIWEO010000012.1, forward strand.
CGCGTTTTTCGGCTGTCAGATCAATCGCCGTTACTGGTTACTGAAAATTCCGCCGGTGCAAGGGTGCGCTTATCTACTGCTAAAGCGTTTTACGCACTTGTCAGGTACACGGCTCAAGCGCGGGCCGGAAGACGAGCCTGTCAGTATTGCCCTGGAGACCTTGCGCTGGAATGGCTTTCTGGGCCGTTTCAAAGACGCTGAGCGCGATTGGTGGGCTGGGCTGGCCGAGCTTCAACTGCCTGCACTGGTTGTCGCTGCGCAAGGTGATCGGGTAACGCCTCCGTGGGCGTGCCGCACATTGTATGACCAGCTAGGCTCTGCGCAGCGTACATTCATCTCTTTGGCGCGCGGGCAGACATTTAGCAGCGACTTTGGTCATGTCGAGATGTTGGTGAGCCCGGCGGCTCAGCAAGAAGTGTGGCCATTGGTGCGTGACTGGTTGGCGCAGGTTGAGAAGCGCTGATAAGTGTCGTCGGGGTTTCGGATGGCAAAGGTTGCGGCTACCATGTGACGCGCTGCCTTGTTTTAGTCATATTTTGTGAGTGATTGGCTGATTGGTTCTTGGATCCACCTATAAAGCCAGCTTCCAGCTGAACGTCTATAACGTTAACAACCTTCGTTGCGCCTACCCTAAACAGGAGCTTTTTCATGAACCACTACATCACTCCCGATTTGTGCGATGCCTACCCTGAGCTGGTGCAGGTGCTGGAGCCCATGTTCAGCAACTTTGGCGGGCGTGATTCCTTTGGTGGCGAGATTGTGACCATCAAATGCTTTGAAGATAACTCGCTGGTCAAAGACCAGGTCGAGCTTAAGGGCAATGGCAAGGTCTTGGTGGTTGATGGTGGTGGTTCCCTGCGCCGGGCATTGCTGGGCGACATGCTGGCTGAAAAAGCGGCCAAGAATGGCTGGGAAGGATTGGTGATCTACGGCTGCATTCGCGACGTGGACGTCATAGCGCAAACAGACCTTGGCGTTCAGGCCTTGGCCAGTCACCCGCTGAAGACCGACAAGCGCGGGATTGGTGATTTAAACGTGGCGGTGACGTTTGCAGGTGTCACGTTCCGCCCGGGAGAATTCATTTACGCAGATAACAATGGCGTTATTATTTCGCCGTCTGCGCTGAAAATGCCTGACTAAACGCTTTGACGACAAGGATCACGGATGTTTGAGGAAGACAACGCGCAGTGGGGGCTGGTGCATGCCCTGCTGTTGGACGGTGAAGGCGGTGCGCGGGCCATTTCGCGTACCGACCTTAATGATCTTGAGCTCAAAAGCCACGAAAGCCTTTGGTTGCACTGGGATCGCAGTCACCCGCAAACCCAGAGCTGGCTGCGCACTTCGAGCGGTTTAAGCGACTTCAGTTGCGACTTGCTGCTTGAGGAAAACACCCGTCCACGGTTACTGCCATTGCCCAACAACGAGCTGTTGCTGTTTTTGCGCGGTGTAAACCTCAATCCGGGTGCCGAGCCGGAAGACATGGTGTCGCTACGTATTTTCGGCAGCTCGCAGCGGGTCATTTCGTTGCGTTTTCGCCCACTGCGTGCGATTGATGAAATGTTGAGTGACTTCGAGCAGGGCGAAGGTCCGAAAAACCCCGCAGAATTGATACTGTACCTCGCTCAGTACCTGACGCTTAAAGTCCAGGATTTGATCGGTGAGCTGTCTGAAATTGTCGATGAGGAAGAAGATAAGATAGATGCCGACGAACGGTATGCACCCGAGCACAGCGCTATCTTGCAGATCCGCCGCAGAGCAGCAGGCCTGCGCCGTTTTCTGGCTCCCCAGCGGGATATTTTCGGTCAGCTTACGCGCACAAAATTACCGTGGTTCAGCAGCGATGTGGCGGATTACTGGAACGAACTCAACAACAGTCTGACGCGCTATCTGGAAGAGCTGGAACTGACCCGCGAGCGCGTGGGGCTGGTCCTTGAGGCTGTAGATCGTCGTTTGAACGTGCGCATGAGTCGCATCATGTACCGCTTTGGTGTGCTCACTGGGATCTTCTTGCCGATTACATTTATCACGGGCTTGCTGGGGATTAACGTGGGTGGTGTGCCGTTCTCCAACAACCCTTATGGCTTTACCGTGATGTGCGTCGTGATGCTGATTATTGGTGTGGGGCAGTGGTGGTTTTATCGACGTTTGCAGTGGCTTTGAGTGCGGGACATGTGACCCGATGAAAGTTGCCTGCGTCTTTCACAGACATATCGAGAGGTGCTTATGCACGATCCGTTTGAACAGTCGTTACGTGAAATGCTCAAAGCGCCATCGTCCACCCGAGACGACGATGCGTGTTTGGGCCGAGTTCTGAAAACCGCCAACCGACAGGTTGGCGCGGGTGACCTATTCAGTCTGCCGGGTCGCTGGATGCAAGCACTGACGATTGCTTTGAACAGCGGTTCCGCGCATATTGCGCCCGTTTCGCGGCGCAAACCTGCTGCTCGCCCTGTTGATAAGGCTGATTGAACATGGAACTTGATCTCTGGACCCAGAGTCTGGTCACGGCAATGACTGCCTTGTGGACTAAAATTGCCAACTTCATCCCAAACCTGTTCGGGGCGCTGGTGGTCGTACTGCTAGGTTTCGTGGTTGCCAAACTGCTTGATACCTTGCTGTCGAAATTGCTTGCCAAACTGGGCCTTGATCGCCTCATGGGTGGCACGGGCCTGACCAAGATCCTGGCGCGCGTGGGCATCAAGGTGCCGATCTCGACCCTGATCGGAAAAATTGTCTATTGGTTCATCCTGCTGGTCTTTCTGGTGTCAGCGGCTCAATCGCTGGGGCTGGATCGCGTTTCTGCGGCACTGGATATTTTTACGGTTTATTTACCCAAGGTTTTTGGCGCGCTGCTAGTGTTGTTGGCGGGTGTGCTGGTCGCACAACTGCTCAATGGTCTGGTGCGCGGCGCTGCCGAGAGCGTTGGCTTTGATTATGCAAGCGGCCTGGGTCGAGTGGCTCAGGGCTTGGTCATCATCATCAGTATTTCGGTCGCAATCAGCCAGCTAGAGGTCAAAACCGACCTGCTGAACCATGTGATTGTGATTGTGTTGATTACCGTTGGTCTGGCTGTTGCCTTGGCGATGGGGTTGGGAAGTCGTGAAATTGCCGGGCAGATTCTTGCCGGGATCTATGTGCGTGAGTTGTATCAGGTGGGGCAAGAAGTGCGAGTTGGCGAGGTCGAAGGGCAGATCGAAGAGATCGGCACGGTTAAAACCACGTTGCTGACCGAGGAAGGTGAGCTAGTCTCCATTTCCAATCGGATCTTGCTGGAGCAGCACGTGACAAGCCGCTAATGCGGCAAACCCTGCTAATGTATGCCGCCTTGAAAACGCCTGCTTCTGAGGTTGATACGGTGGCCATTGACCTGACTGTCGGCACGACTCGTTTTGAATAAAGCCCAATCGCTATCCATGCGCTACGACCCCCGCGAGCTCTCTGATGAGGAGTTGGTTGCGCGCGCGCATGATGAGTTGTTTCACGTCACGCGTGCTTATGAAGAATTGATGCGTCGCTATCAGCGCACTTTGTTCAACGTTTGTTCAAGGTATTTAGGGAACGATAGAGACGCTGACGATGTCTGTCAGGAAGTGATGCTAAAGGTGCTGTACGGCTTGAAAAATTTCGAGGGAAAGTCGAAATTCAAGACATGGCTATATAGCATCACCTATAACGAATGCATCACACAGTATCGGAAGGAACGGCGAAAGCGTCGCTTGATGGACGCATTAAGTATTGATCCCCTCGAGGAAGCGTCTGAGGAAAAGGCGCCGAAACCTGAGGAAAAGGGCGGACTTGATCGCTGGCTGGTGCATGTAAATCCGATTGATCGTGAAATTTTAGTGCTGCGTTTTGTCGCAGAACTGGAATTTCAGGAAATCGCGGACATAATGCATATGGGTTTGAGCGCGACAAAGATGAGATACAAGCGTGCTCTTGACAAATTGCGTGAGAAATTTGCAGGTATTGCTGAAACTTAGTTCAGTGCAAATGGATCTACGTGTAGGTAAGGTCTGATAGACTTGCCGCCGAGTTGTCCCCCGGTATGTGGGACTGCTTTACAATCACCAGATGGGGATTTAACGGATGAAACTGAAAAACACCTTGGGCATTGCCATTGGTTCCTTTGTAGCCGCAACTTCGTTCGGTGCCCTGGCACAAGGCCAAGGCGCGGTCGAGGGTGAACTGTTCTACAAAAAACAGTACAACGACAGCGTCAAGCACGTAGAAGACGGTTACAACCCAGGCGCATCGATCGGTTACTTCCTGACCGACGACGTCTCGTTGAACCTGACCTACGACAAGACTAACCACACCCGTTCGAACGACGGCACTGGCAATCAGAAAATCCAAGGCGACAACTTTGGTCTGAACGCTCAGTACCACTTCGGTACCGTAGGTGACGCACTGCGTCCATACGTTTCCGGTGGTGTTGCTCACAAGAGCATGACCAACGTAGAAGCTGACGGCCACAGCGGTCGCGACAAGTCGACTTTCCTGACTGCTGGCGCAGGTGTTAAGTGGTACATCACTGACAACTTGTTCGCCCGTGCAGGCGTTGAAGCTGACTACAAACTGGACAACGGCAAGTGGGACTACGCTCCTACCGTTGGCCTGGGTGTTAACTTCGGCGGCAGCGGCGGCAAAGTAGCCCCGGCTCCAGTTCCAGCTCCAGCACCAATCGCTGAGCCAGAGCCAGAAGCGCCGATCGCTGAAGTTGTTAAGGTTGAACTGGACGTTAAGTTCGACTTCGACAAAGCAGTTGTTAAGCCTCAGTACATGCCTGACATCAAGAACGTTGCTCAGTTCATGCAGCAGTACCCTGCGACCAACACTACTGTGAATGGTTACACTGACAGCGTCGGTACCGATGCTTACAACCTGAAGCTGTCGCAGCGTCGTGCTGACTCTGTTCGTCAAGCTCTGGTTCAGCAAGGTGTTTCGGCTGGTCGTGTAGACGCAGTTGGTCACGGTAAAGCTGATCCAATCGCTACCAACTCGACTGATGAAGGTCGTGCTCTGAACCGTCGCGTAGAAGCAGTTGTTCAAGCTCAAGCTAAGTAATTTTTAGCCAGCCTGATCAGAAAAACCCGGCTTAGGCCGGGTTTTTCTTTGCCTGTGATTTACCGGGCGTCGCAGCTATAATTGCGACCTCTTTCCGTTACCCTTCGAGTCCATTGCGCCCATGTATAACCTGGCCCGCCAGCTGCTTTTCAAACTTTCCCCCGAAGCCTCTCACGATCTGTCGCTGGACTTGATCGGTGCGGGTGGCCGTTTGGGGCTCAATGGTTTGTTGTGCAAGGCACCGGCGAAGCTGCCAGTCACGGTCATGGGCTTGAACTTTCCAAACCCGGTCGGTCTGGCCGCGGGTCTGGACAAAAACGGTGCAGCCATCGATGGCTTCGCCCAATTGGGTTTTGGCTTTGTTGAAGTCGGTACGGTGACCCCGCGTCCTCAGCCGGGTAATCCAAAGCCGCGTATTTTTCGATTGCCTGAAGCGCAGGCCATCATCAATCGCATGGGGTTTAACAACCTTGGCGTTGATCATCTGTTAAGCCGCGTACAGGCGGCCAAATACACCGGCATCCTGGGGATCAATATCGGCAAGAATTTCGACACGCCGGTGGAGCGTGCCGTTGACGATTACCTGATTTGCCTGGACAAGGTATACGCCCACGCCAGCTACGTGACCGTCAACGTCAGCTCGCCCAACACGCCGGGCCTGCGCAGCTTGCAGTTTGGTGATTCGCTCAAGCAATTGCTTGAAGCCTTACAGCTTCGTCAGAACGAGCTCACGCAGCGCCACGGTAAGCGCGTACCGCTGGCAATCAAGATCGCACCTGACATGACGGACGAGGAAACCGTCCTCGTGGCTCAGGCGCTGCTAGAGACCGGTATGGACGCCGTTATTGCGACCAACACTACGCTTAGCCGCGTTGGCGTAGAAGGTTTGGCCCACGGTGACGAAGCGGGCGGTTTGTCTGGCGCCCCGGTGCTGGAAAAAAGCACCCATACAGTCAAAGTGCTGGCGGCTGAGTTGGCGGGGCGGATGCCCATCATTGCTGCGGGCGGGATTACTGAAGGCAAGCATGCGGCTGAGAAAATCGCCGCAGGCGCCAGTCTGGTACAAATTTACTCGGGGTTCATCTACAAAGGGCCGGCCTTGATTCGTGAGTCGGTCGACGCCATTTCATCTTTGGGCCGTCACTAATAAGCCGCGCCGCTAAAAAACAGGCATAAAAAAGGGCTCCCCTAAGGAGCCCCTGGGCCGAAGCCCGCCGCCTGGAGAGGACGGCAAGGTTAAGTCGTTGCAGTCACGTGGTGGTTTGGGTGCCCGGCGCTAACCGACGGCGTGAAGTTCGTTGAGTCTGTGGATGCCCGCAGTGCCTGTCATACCGTCCCAGTTGTCGCCGCGTCCTTCGCGCCAGCCGTTAATCCAGGCTTGGCGTACCGACGGTAGAGTAAAAGGGCAAAGCTCACGGGATTTACCATGAACGCCATATTGATATCCGCGTAAAAAAGCTCTTTCCAACGGATCACGCTTAAGTCTTCTCATAGGGTGTTGCCCTCACTTGTTGACTGTTTTATATAGCGTCGACCTACCAGAGGTCGGGGCAGAGTGTTCTGCCGTTGGGGTGCTCGCTGCCGGCGTGGCGAGCCTTTTTGTTATCACCTGTGCGGCGACAACCTGAGTTCAGTTCTAACCAAAGCACTCAGAGGATGGAATGATCGTTTTGTCATAAGGACGTAACGATAATGGTGTTACTGCCATAAGAAAGGCTGCTTTTACTGGCTCGGATTGGGCCAAAGCCTGATAGGGCGAGCGCTTGCAAAGATGATGAGTTTCATTCTCCGTCGCGAATAGCCTCTCGTTTTACTCAGGTACTATTCGACGAAGGGTCTTCATATGACCCATTTTTTCTCAATGAATGAACTGCCTCAGCGTCTAGACTCACCGGGCATCAGGCCGGGTTCTGTCGCTGAAGTGGAACGGCACAGTTTCGTGCCACACGAGCGCTCTTCAAGAAAAGCGCTTGATTGAAAACGGAGCAGGCAATGCGTTGCCTCCTCACAGAAAGCTTAAAGCTCAGGAATCCCATGTCGGATCGTTACGAACTCTTCCTTACCTGCCCCAAAGGCCTTGAAGGCCTTCTCCTCGAGGAGGCTATCGGCCTTGGTCTTGAGGAAGCCCGCGAGCACACCTCAGCCATTCGCGGCATGGCAGATATGGAAACTGCCTACCGTCTGTGCCTGTGGTCGCGTCTGGCCAACCGCGTACTGCTGGTGCTCAAGCGCTTCCCGATGAAGGATGCTGAAGACCTGTACCACGGCGTGCTGGACGTTGAATGGCATGACCATATGGTCCCGGACGGCACGCTGGCCGTTGAATTCAGCGGTCACGGCTCGGGCATCGATAACACGCACTTCGGTGCCTTGAAGGTCAAGGATGCCATCGTCGACAAGCTGCGCACACCGTCGGGCGAGCGCCCGTCGATTGATAAGTTCAGCCCAGACCTGCGCATCCATTTGCGTCTGGACCGTGGCGAAGCGATTCTGTCACTCGACTTGTCTGGCAGCAGCTTGCACCAGCGTGGCTACCGTCTGCAGCAAGGTGCGGCACCGCTCAAAGAAAACCTCGCGGCAGCGATTCTGATCCGTGCCGGCTGGCCACGTATGGCCGCCGAAGGCGCAGCGCTGGCTGACCCAATGTGCGGTGTGGGTACGTTCCTGGTTGAAGGCGCGATGATCGCCGCCGACATGGCACCGAACCTCAATCGTATCCATTGGGGGTTTGATGCCTGGCTGGGTCACGTACCGGCTATCTGGAAAAAACTTCACGAAGAAGCGACTGAGCGTGCGGAAGTTGGCATGGCCAAGCCGCCACTGTGGATCCGTGGCTACGAAGCGGATCCGCGCCTGATTCAGCCGGCGCGCAATAACATCGAGCGTGCAGGGCTTAGCCACTGGATCAAGATCTACCAGGGCGAAGTCGCGACGTTCGAGCCGCGTCCTGATCAAAACCAGAAAGGTCTGGTCATTTGCAACCCTCCATACGGCGAGCGTCTGGGTGATGAGGCGAGCTTGCTCTACCTCTACCAGAACCTGGGCGAGCGTCTGCGTCAGGCCTGTCTGAACTGGGAGGCCGCTGTGTTTACTGGAGCCCCGGATCTGGGCAAACGCATGGGCATCCGCAGCCACAAACAGTATTCGTTCTGGAACGGCGCGTTGCCGTGCAAGCTGCTGTTGATCAAGGTCACGCCAGACCAGTTTGTCACGGGCGAGCGTCGCACCCCCGAGCAGCGTCAGGCTGAGCGCGAGCAGGCCGAATCCGACCTGCCGTCGAACATTGAAGCACCGACCAAATACGAGAAATTCAACAAGAACGGCAACCCGATCAAGCCGGCTCCGGTAGTGATCGAGCAGCCGCGCTTGAGCGAAGGCGGGCAGATGTTTGCCAACCGCCTGCAAAAGAACCTCAAGGCGCTGGGCAAGTGGGTTAAGCGTGAAGGCATTGATTGCTACCGCGTGTACGATGCTGACATGCCTGAATATTCGATGGCTATTGACCTGTACCACGACTGGGTTCACGTCCAGGAATACGCGGCGCCAAAATCCATTGATCCGGAAAAGGCCTCGGCCCGTATGTTCGATGCGTTGGCGGCCATTCCGCAGGCGCTGAACATCGACAAGAGCCGTGTGATCGTCAAGCGTCGCGAGCGTCAGAGCGGCACCAAGCAGTACGAGCGGCAAAGTGCGCAAGGCAAGTTCACCGAGGTCAATGAAGGCGGCGTGAAGCTGCTGGTGAACCTCACCGACTACCTGGATACCGGTCTGTTTCTGGATCACCGTCCGATGCGCATGCGGATTCAGAAAGAGGCCGCTGGCAAGCGTTTCCTCAATCTGTATTGCTACACCGCGACCGCCAGCGTGCATGCCGCCAAAGGCGGTGCGCGCAGCACCACCAGCGTCGACTTGTCGAAAACCTATCTGGACTGGGCGCGTCGCAACCTGTCGTTGAATGGTTTTTCTGACAAAAACCGTCTGGAGCAGGGCGATGTGATGGTGTGGCTCGATGCCTGCCGTGAAGAGTACGACCTGATCTTCATTGATCCGCCGACCTTCTCCAACTCCAAGCGTATGGAAGGCATCTTCGACGTCCAGCGTGATCATGTGCAATTGCTGGATCTGGCCATGGCGCGTCTGGCGCCGGGCGGTGTGTTGTACTTCTCGAACAACTTCCGCAAGTTCATCCTGGATGAGCACCTGGAGGCGCGTTACGCCGTTGAGGAAATCACTGCCAGCACCATCGATCCGGACTTTGCCCGTAACAGCAAAATCCACCGTGCCTGGAAAATCATGGCCCGTTAAGGGCCGTTGATACAGGTATAAAAAAACGCCCCTGATCGTAAGGTCAGGGGCGTTTTTTATTGCCTGTAAACATACGAATCTCAGCGCTAAAGCCAAGGATGTGGGAGCTGGCAAGCCGGCCCCCACCTCACCTTACTGCGCGATGGACACCGCGGTGTTGGCGACTGCAGGTTGGCGGTACAAGTCGAGCAATACCTGGTCGAGAATCGAGGACGCACCCCAAGGACGTGGGTCGTTCAGAATGGCGACAACGGCCCAGGTGTCGCCGTTGCTGTCGCGGCTAAAGCCCGAAATGGCGCGAACGGTGTTCAGGGTGCCAGTCTTGATATGGGCCTGGCCGTTCATGGCGGTGGTTTTCAGGCGTTTGCGCATGGTGCCGTCTTTACCGGCAATCGGCATGGAACTGATGAACTCGGCAGCGTAAGGGCTTTTCCAGGCCGCCTGGAGCATTTGCGCCATCTCTCGTGCGCTGACACGTTCAGCGCGCGACAGGCCGGAGCCGTTTTCCATCACCAGGTGCGGCGCGGTGATCCCCTTTTTGGCCAGCCATTGGCGCACGACACGTTGTGCAGCCTTGGCGTCGTCACCGTCGGCGTCCGTGCGGAACTGGGCGCCGAGGCTCAGGAAGAGTTGTTGGGCCATGGTGTTGTTGCTGTATTTATTGATGTCGCGAATGATCTCGGCCAAATCCGGCGAGTAGGCGCGAGCCAGCAATTTAGCGCTTTTTGGCACGCTGGCCTGACGGTCCTGGCCTTGAATGCTGCCGCCCAGCTCTTTCCAGATGGCGCGCACTGCGCCTGCGGTGTAGGTCGCGTGGTCAAGCAAAGACAGGTATGTCTGAGAGTTGCAGCCGTCCGCCAATTGGCCGCTGACAGTAACCAAGACAGAGCCGTCCGCTTGCGGCACAGGGTTATAGCGCACGTCACCTGTGCATTGCTTGGCGTTAATGGCCTTGACCTGATTGTCGATGCGAATGCTCGCAATCGGCGGTTCGACCGAGACCAGTACCTTGCCGGAGTCGTTGCGCGCGACAAAGCGCAGGGCCTTGAGGTTGACCATCAGTGCGTCGGGCTTAACCAGAAACGGTTTGTTTTCGTCGTTGCCGTCATCGTTGAACACCGGCAACTGCGGTTGTTCGAAGAAATTGCGGTCCAGTACCAGATCGCCGGTCACTTGCTGCACGCCATTGGCGCGCAAGTCGCGCATCAGCAGCCAGAGCTTTTCCATGTTGAGTTTGGGGTCGCCACCGCCCTTGAGATAAAGGTTGCCTTGCAGGATCCCGTTATTGAGCGTGCCATCGGTGTAGAACTCGGTTTTCCACTGATGGGTCGGGCCGAGCATTTCGAGGGCCGCGTAAGTGGTCACCAGCTTCATGGTGGAGGCCGGGTTCATCGACACATCGGCATTGAACACGGTAGGGGTGCCGGGGCCGGTGAGCGGCAGCAACACCAGCGATAGCGCATCGTTTTGCAGTTTGTTGGTCTTGAGTGCTTGTTGAACTTTAGGTGACAGGGTGGTGTTGACGGGGGCGGCATTGGCGCCGAAGGCGAGCGGCAAAAACAGGCTGGCCAGTAGCAATGGTCGTAAAGATTTGATCATCTGAAGTAAAACCCTGCAGGCGAGGGGGAAAATACGAGGGCATGAAAAAAGCCCCTCAATGGTCATAAACGTGTTGGCATTATGCCCGAAGGTCATCGAGCTTGTGCATTAGGGTGTTACAGGCAATGGCTTATTTATAGTAGAAAACGATGAGTCGTTCACACGGAACCGGGCAGTCGCAGCCTTAAGCTGGTAAAGTGCCGCCCGTAATTACTTATGAGGATTGTTCAATGGCTACTAATCGTTCCCAGCGTCTGCGCAAAAAATTGTGCGTTGATGAATTTCAGGAGCTGGGTTTTGAGCTGAACCTGGATTTCAAAGAAGACCTGTCGGAAGAAGCTATCGACGCATTCCTTGACGCTTTCTTGAAAGAAGCCATGGAAGCTAACGGTCTGGGCTATGTTGGCGGCGATGACTACGGTCTGGTTTGCCTGCAGAAGCGCGGTTCGGTCAGCGCAGAGCAGCGTGCAGCTGTTGAAGCCTGGTTGAAAGCTCGCACCGAGCTGACCAACGCTGAAGTTAGCCCGCTGATCGACGTGTGGTACCCGGAAAAGCCAATCAATCCGGTAGCCTGACGTCAAACACAAAGGCAGCCCACGCGGCTGCCTTTGTGTATTTACTGCCTTTGCCCGTTCTGGGTGCCTTTTCGAATTCTTTCTGATGACTGCCCGCAACGTCTTGCGTGATTGCGCGTGGGTGCCTGCAGCTGTTGCCGAGTAAGATATTTTTTAGTCGTAAATGGCTTTCTTCTTCCAGTCGCCATCGACCTCGTCGGTTTTAAGGCCTTCGGTCAGTTCATTGACTTCATCGCTGTTGGGCACGAGTTTGTTCGTCAAGATGGCGTTGGCACGGGCCAACTGGGCTTCAAAGGCTTTGAGCGATTCACTATACGGCGTCAGATCAGGCTGTTTGCGCAAATACTGAACGGCGCGCTCATAGGCCAGACGCGCCTGCCCCGGTTGGTTTTGTTGCAGCGCCAACTGGCCCTGATTGTTGAAGAACTCTATATGCAGAGCCACCAGCAAGTGGCGGATCTCCTTGAGCCACTGCTTGGCTTCGTTGGCTGGCAGTACACGATCCTTGGCGGCGCGGGTGATTTGCCCGTGCAGCGTTTCGAGCAAAAAGCGCACATCTTTCGCCCTGGCTTCGGTCAGGATAGGGCGGGGAGGGTTGTTGACCGGAATCGACTCACCTAATGCAACCAGTGCTTGAAGCTCGGCAACCCGGGCCTTTAATGAGGCGCTGGATTTTTGCAATTGCAACAGGCGCTGCGTGGCGTTGAGTTCAAGGCGTGTCAGCAGCAGCTTGAGGGCCGATGTCATCAGTTGGCCAGGAAAGGTCTCGTTGACCTCGCTGCAACGGCGGATCCGGTCATTGAGCTCAACCTTCAGGCGAGCCTTTTCTACTTTGTTGTTTTCCACCACGTGGATCATGTAACCGATGGCGACCAAAAGGACGATCCCGGCGACGACAAGCAGGGTGATCATGGAAGGCGTCAACGTTAAAACCTCTTCAGGGGGGCTGCCGGCGAATGGTGTTGAAGGCAGTGCTGCTCTATAGGCATGTTCTGGCAGTGTTGTTTGGGTGAGGTCAAGGCTTTTGACTCTCCCTTAAAAGGTGGAGATCCAATAGCTGCAAATGGCCATCACTCAAGCCTGCCAATCATAGCGCCTTGTAGGATGCCGGAATATAGGTGTCAGGACTCCGGCGCTGCACGGTGTAAGAAAAAGCCTGTAGAGGAGGGAAGTCATTGATTTCAATAAATTTTCATATTGGGGTTGACGACTTCCAAAACCATCCCTAGAATGCGCGCCAATTGCAGCGTAAAGCGAATAGCCAAACGCATGTAACCAGTGAAGTTGTAGCGTGTCCCCTTCGTCTAGTGGCCTAGGACACCGCCCTTTCACGGCGGTAACAGGGGTTCGAGTCCCCTAGGGGACGCCATTGCGGGAATAGCTCAGTTGGTAGAGCACGACCTTGCCAAGGTCGGGGTCGCGAGTTCGAGTCTCGTTTCCCGCTCCATTTTTAAGCAGCTTTGCTCTAGGGCGAAGTTGAGTGAAAGCCAAAACAGTAACTTCGGTTAATGTAGTTGGCACTGAAATGTGCAATGTACGTTTCGGGCAACGTCCCCTTCGTCTAGTGGCCTAGGACACCGCCCTTTCACGGCGGTAACAGGGGTTCGAGTCCCCTAGGGGACGCCATTATTGCGGGAATAGCTCAGTTGGTAGAGCACGACCTTGCCAAGGTCGGGGTCGCGAGTTCGAGTCTCGTTTCCCGCTCCAAATTTTGTTTTTTGGAGCTACGCATAGTCCAGAAGACTGAAAGATCAGCCGCAGGCTGATTTTTTTTGTGTCACAGCAGCTTTGCTTCGGCAGGGTTGAGTGAAAAGCCAGAGCGACAACTTCGGTTGCTGCGGCTGGCACTGAAATGCACAGCGTGCGTTTTGGGCAACGTCCCCTTCGTCTAGTGGCCTAGGACACCGCCCTTTCACGGCGGTAACAGGGGTTCGAGTCCCCTAGGGGACGCCATTATTGCGGGAATAGCTCAGTTGGTAGAGCACGACCTTGCCAAGGTCGGGGTCGCGAGTTCGAGTCTCGTTTCCCGCTCCAAATTTTGTTTTTTGGAGCAGCGCAGTTTCAAAAAACACTCAAAAAGCAGCCTTAGGGCTGCTTTTTGCGTTTCGCTGGCCTGCCAAGTCGTTCTAAGCTAATAACCAAACAATCTGCAAGAAAATCACGCCTCGCGCCACACAAGGATTCAAACCTGTTTTGAGTCCTTCCGATGTCGCATTATTTTGATAGCGCCCAGCAACGAGACATCCAGGCCCTGTCTCACACGTTCACGGGGCGTACGCAGTGGCCCACCTGGCTACTCTTGATCGCAGTGCCCAGCGCCTGGTTCGCTTTGCTGCTGGCCAGCCCGGTACTGGGTGCCGGTTGGACCATCGTGCTGCTGATTCCAGTGGTCGTGGTGTGGATGTCGGTTCAGCACGAATTACTGCACGGGCATCCCACGCGCTTCGCTTGGCTTAACAAAATGCTGGGCTACGCCCCGTTCGCCCTGTGGTATCCCTACACGCTGTACCGCGACAGCCACTTGCAGCATCACCGCGACCACGACTTGACCATTCCCGGTGTCGATCCCGAAAGCCGCTACCTGAACCGCGCCGACTGGCAACACAGTTCAAAGTGGTTGCGTTGCCTGCTCTGGCTCAACAAAACCGTGTTTGGTCGCCTGTTGGTAGGTCCGCCGCTGGCCTTGTTCGACATGGCGACAGAACAACTGCATCGTTTGCGTCAAGGTGACCGCCAGGCTTGGCTGATGTGGCTGACCCACGGTTTTTTCACCGTGCTGATGTGTGTGTTCATTGCTCGTTACAGCGTTGTGGCCATTTGGCAATACGTGTTTCTGGTCACTGTGCCGGTCCTGTCAATCGGCATGCTCCGTTCCTTTTATGAACACCGTCCCGCTGCTCAGCCACAACAACGCACTGTGCTCAATGAAGCCGGTTGGCCCTGGACCTGGTTGTTCCTTAATCTGAATCTGCATCTTGTGCACCACGACTTGCCGCGTCTGCCGTGGTTTTACATGCCCAGGGTGTATCAGGCACGGCGTGAGCAATGGCAGCAACGCAGTGGCGGCTATGTGGTTCACGGCTACGGTGAGTTGATTCGCCGCCATGGCGTGCAGGCCATCGACAGCCCGCAACACCCGTTTACATAAATCCTGAGGAGCGCCACATGCCAGGCCGTTACGCAGCATTATTGATGTACGTTGCCCCATCGCAGGTGCGCGAGGCTAATGAGCAATGGCTGACACGCATTCTTGAACTGTTGCAGGTCGGTCGCCGCGACGCCGAGGGGCTTGAGCTGCTGGCGCTGTTCCGTGCCCCAGCGTTGCTGCTGAGCCAAACCTGTGGCTACCCGCTAATGACTCAGTTGCGCGGACAAGTGCAGGTGGTGGGCCGCCCCCGTTATGAATGGCCGGACAGCAGTGCGGGGATGCATTGCAGCGTGATCGTTGGCCGTGACACCGACCCGCGCACTGAATTGGCCGATTTCAAAGGCAGCCGCGGGGTGATCAATGATCGGCATTCCAACAGCGGCATGAACCTGTTTCGCCACCGGCTGGCGCCCTTGCAGCAGGCAGGGCGATTTTTTGCCTCGGTGGCGATCAGCGGCGCCCATCAGCAAAGCTTGCGCTGGGTACGCGAAGGTTGGGCAGACCTTGCGTCAATTGACAGTGTGACTTTCGCCTATCTGGCCCGTTATGCACCGACCGAGGTCGCGGGCCTGCGGATTGTGGCGCGTACAGCACTTAGCCCGAGCCTGCCATACATCACCGCGCTTAGCTGCGGCAGTGTTGAGGCAGAACGCATTCGCGAGGCAATGAACCTTGCCTTGCAGCAGTTGCCACACGTAAGTGCCACCTTGGGATTACAGGAGGTGCTGCCGGCCAGCGAAGCCGATTATCAGGTCGTTCTCGACTATCAGCGTGAGGCCCGCGTGGCAGGTTATGACGTGCTGGTTTAACCCTTTGTGCCGCTCTGGTGATTGCGCAGCTACGCTGAAAATGACGCGGCCTATACTTTTGCCCCTTTTCATGACAAGAGAACCCGTATGAATAACCTTAAAAAATGGCTCGGTGGCTCGCTGCTGGCACTTGGGATCTTGAGCCAGCCGGTGTTGGCTGACACTAAAACCGCGCCGATTCACTTTGGTGATATCACCTGGGAAAGCGGCAGTCTTATCACCGAGGTCCTGCGTATTTTGACTGAAAAGGGCTACGGCTTTCCGACCGATACCTTACCTGGGAGCACCGTCAGCCTAGAAGCCGCGTTGGCCAAAAATGATATTCAGGTGATTGGCGAAGAGTGGGCAGGGCGCAGTCCGGTGTGGATCAAGGCGCAGGCCGAAGGCAAGGTTTATGGCTTGGGCGATACCGTCAAAGGCGCCAGCGAAGGTTGGTGGGTGCCTGAGTTTGTGATCAAGGGCGACCCGGAAAAAGGCATCAAGCCTTTGGCTCCGGACTTGCAGTCGGTCAACGACCTCGCCCGTTACAAGGACGTGTTCCGAGACCAGGAAGACCCGAGTCGCGGGCGTTTTCTGAACAGCCCAAGCGGCTGGACCTCCGAGATTGTTAACAGCCAGAAGCTCAAGGCGTATGGTCTGGACAAGGATTTCGTAAACTTTCGCACCGGCTCAGCCGCCGCGCTGGATGCCGAAATCAGTTCCTCGATTCGTCGTGGCAAGCCGGTGTTGTTCTACTACTGGTCTCCGACACCGCTGATTGGTCGCTACAAGCTGATCAAGTTGCAAGAGCCACCGTTTGATGCCGAAGCCTGGAAAACCCTGGCTGACGTCAATAACCCGAACCCTAAAGGCACCCGCTCGTTGCCGGCGCACCTGGCGATTGGCGTATCTGGACCTTTCAAGGCTCAGTACCCACAGTTGGTCGAGTTCTATGAAAAAGTCGATTTCCCTATCGATCTGCTGAACCAGACCTTGGCCCAAATGAGCGAAAAACGCATCGAACCGCGCAAGGCCGCCGAAGCTTTTCTACGTGAACAGCCGCAGATCTGGCGCTCCTGGGTGAGCGCCGATGCCGCGCAAAAGGTCGACGCGGCGCTCAAAGCCAATTAATTCACTGAACACGAGTACTGCATGTTTCCTGAAAACCTGACGTTTTCCATCGCTGGATGGGTCAATGACGCCGTGGACTCGCTGGTCAGCCACTACGGGGATGTGTTTCGGCACATCTCCGACACCTTGCTGTGGGCCATTGTTAACCTCGAAAACCTGCTACGCATGACCCCGTGGTGGCTGATGTTACTCATTATCGGGGTGATTGCCTGGCACGCCACGCGCAAAGTCCTCAGCACGTTGGTGATCGTCGGCTTGCTGTTTTTGGTCGGCGCAGTCGGGCTATGGGACAAGCTGATGCAAACCCTGGCGCTGATGATGGTGGCCACGGTGATTTCGGTGTTGCTCGCCATTCCGCTGGGCATTCTGGCAGCGCGCAGCAATCGTCTGCGCTCGGTGTTGATGCCACTGCTGGACATCATGCAAACCATGCCCAGCTTCGTGTATCTGATTCCCGTGTTGATGCTGTTTGGACTGGGCAAAGTCCCGGCGATTTTTGCCACCGTGATTTATGCGGTGCCGCCGCTGATCCGCCTCACCGATCTGGGCTTGCGCCAGGTTGATCGTGAGGTGATGGAGGCGATCAACGCGTTTGGCGCCAACCCCTGGCAACAACTGTTTGGCGTGCAATTGCCGCTGGCCCTGCCGAGCATCATGGCCGGTATTAACCAGACCACCATGATGGCGTTGTCGATGGTGGTCATCGCCTCGATGATCGGTGCCCGTGGTCTGGGCGAAGACGTGCTGGTGGGCATTCAGACGCTTAACGTAGGCAAAGGGCTTGAAGCCGGGCTGGCAATCGTGATTTTGGCTGTGGTCATCGACCGCATTACCCAAGCCTATGGCCGGCCACGGCATGGTGCAAAAGATGAGTGACGGTGTGATCCCCAAGATTGATGTACGCAACGTATTCAAGGTGTTCGGCAAGCGTGAAAAAGAAGCCCTGGCACTGATCAAGTCCGGTAAAAGCAAGGACGAGGTATTGGCTGAAACCGGCAGCGTGGTGGCTATCAACGACCTGTCGTTGTCGATTCATGCGGGGGAGATATTCGTCATCATGGGGTTGTCCGGCTCGGGCAAGTCGACGCTGGTGCGCCATTTCAATCGCCTGATTGACCCGACCAGCGGCCAGATTCTGGTGGAGGGCAAAAACATCCTTGAGTACGACATGCCGGCTTTGCGCCAATTTCGCCGGCAAAAAATCAGCATGGTGTTTCAAAGCTTTGGCCTTTTGCCCCATCGCAATGTCCTGGACAACGTGGCTTATGGTTTGAAGGTGCGTGGCGAAAGCCAGGCGCAATGCCATGAGCGTGCGCGGCACTGGATCTCGATGGTGGGGTTGCAAGGGTACGAGCAGGCGTTTATTCACCAGCTCTCAGGGGGCATGCGCCAGCGCGTGGGATTGGCGCGTGCACTGGCCACTGATACGGACATCATCCTGATGGATGAAGCCTTCAGTGCACTCGACCCGCTGATCCGTGCCGAGATGCAAGACCAACTGCTTGAGCTGCAACGCACCCTGCAAAAGACCATTGTCTTTATCACTCACGACCTGGAAGAAGCCCTGCGGATTGGTCACCGCATTGCGATACTCAAGGACGGGCAGTTAATTCAAGTCGGCAGCCCGCAAGACATATTGCAGTTTCCGGCCGATGATTACGTGGGCCGTTTTGTTCAACGCCATCACGCTCACGCTCGCCATTAACATACCCCGTTACCACCTTGGGTAAGGCGTTCATGCGTTAAATCACAGAAACAGGCTTAGTCGCCGCGACGGTATGGGCTAAGCCATTTTCTGTTAACTGACGCGATGAACCCCCATGAACGAGCTCTCAAAAACCCCCGATCTTATAGCGGCGTATTCAGTATTAAGCAGTTTTAAAGCCGAGGATTTTGGCTCGCGTCCCAGCTTTCAGGATGTGGTCAAAGACGTGTTCAAAAAAGCACTGGACACTAAATTCCCGGGATTGCTTGCCACTGCTGCTGATTTAGCGTTGGCAGAACCGTTGACGGCTTTTGATTCCGACAACCCCCAGCCTCGGCATTATCGCTTTATGGCCCCGGACGAGGTCATGATTCAGCGGTTCATAGACGACTCGCCCTTCACGTTGATAGAGGGCGAGCACCGTCTTACAACCAGTCGCGATACCGAGAACCCGCCTGCTCAGCGAGTGAGCATGGACAGCTTGCAGGCCATTATCAATGAGCATTCAGCGATGCTGATCGGGGCCTACCAACAGGCCGTGGCAGCGTTTTGGAGTGAGCGGCATGAAGGTAAGCAGAGTCCTTTTCAATGGCTGTCTCGATCACTGAAAGCGGGATTGAACTCGACAACCTCCAATCGCAACCGTGTGCCTGCGCTATCGAATGAAAAAGCGGTTTCATTGGCCGTTATCAGCGCATTCCCGGATAAAACCGAGCGGTTGAATCGTTCTTTTGAAACCCCTTTGCACGCTTATCTGGTCAACATTCAAAGCACAGAGAGAACAGGGCCGCAGCGCTTTCAATTGCCGGGCACATTGGTCGTCACCCGGGATATGGCCGATCGCTCTTTTATTCTCAGCTATTGCCCTGAGCGTGGTGTTGAGGAATTTCGTTCACTGCAATGGTTGGGCGCCAGTTTTATTCCACATGTCAGTGAGCGAGTTCAGGCGTCTTTATTTACATGGACCCTGTATGAGCCTGAGGGGGATGTATTTGAAGCGCTGACGCTGACATTGATCGATGCGCAACTGCACACGATTGCCAGACTGGGGCAAACCGCCCAAGCCGAACGCTGGAGTGTGCCGCGGCTTGTACGGGCGCTGGATGATGCGGGGGGCCATATCCCGCTCTTTAATCCGCAAGAGCGTAGCTACCTTGAGCATGTCATTGAGAACTTGCCATCGTGGTTGCAGCAGGCTGAACCCGACGATCAGTTGTCATACAGCGAGTTGTTGTCGGCCCACATTTTTTGGCAACAAAAAACCAAGGGCCGCACCTTTCTTGAAGGCATTGATGCTTTACCCACCTATGCGCTGCAGATGCTGACGCAGCGGCTTAATCTCGATCATCCCGAGGATCTGGTCGATGTGGCGAACATTCAGGTCGTCGAACTGACCGTTGAAAACCTGCAAATGCCGCAGTTCAACGAAGCCCGTACCTCCCTTGTCGACTTCGCGTTGAGCTATAGAGGTGGATGGCCAGTCGGGCTGGTTGACGTTCAGGACAGCCGGGATAGACCGGTGCCACAGTGGCTAACAGGCAGTTACGTTAAAAACCTGATTGATGAGCTGGATATAAGTACCCATTACATCGAACTCATCAAACGCTTGTTGATTGACGATGAAGCCGGACTCGACGAGCGTCAGGCTTTATTCAAATCGCAGATCAGCGTGCAATTGTCGATGCTGGCTCTTGAGAAAAAAATCAAGGTCCAAGCCGGATTTACCGCTCAAGGCTGGCAAACAGTGGCGCGCCTCATGCGGCCTGATAACGGGCTGGCAGTGGATAATTGCAATGTCTGTGTCCGGCCTTTGGGGTTCCATGCTTACGAAGGATCAGCCATTGACCTTGTGGCCAATATGTATCTGCTGGGCCCCGATGATCTTGATGCCGGGCCTTTTATCCTTTATCGGCCTTTAACGGCTGACCCCCTGCTGGAGTTTGCGAGCTGGGCCGCACTGCTGGAAGCTATCGGACAGCCGGGTGAGCTTCAGGAAAGCGTATTGGCTTGGATGGAAGACAGCGCGCATGGTTTTTATGCCGACGGCGGTTTCAAACGGCCTCACCTTGAGAGTGTGTTGAACGAAGGGTTTTTAGCGTTGTTGCCCAGAAGCCCGGCGAGTTTGAGTACTCAGCGTATCGTCGGTGATTACTTTGAGGCGATGTATCAGGCTCATGCCCAGGCATTGATCACCTTGGCAGACAAACAAACGGTGTCGGCTTCTGAGCGGCGCTGGGCCTCGATCAAACGTTACGGTTGGAGTCTGTTCAATGGCTTGACCTTTTTCATCAGCGGGCCCCTGCAGAAAGCTGCATGGATTTTTCAGACACTTCTAAGCCTTGATAACGGCCTGCAGGCCCGACTCGAAGGTGACAAAGAGGCAGCCATGCAAACGGTTGTCGACTTGCTGTTCAACATCAGCATGGCGTTGTTGCACGAAGGGCTGAATTTTCGCGCCACTGCCAACGAAAAATGGCGCCATGAAGCGCCGTTGGATGAACCGATGCTCTCGGTTTACAACGACAAGAAGCCTGAGCCGGGCTTAACCCTGGAGGCATCTGCGCTGATTCAGAAAAAACTGCCTGACCGCCATACGCCGCAAACCATCGCCGAGTACTCCGCCATGGATTACTCCTGGTTCAGTTCGTCAATGCGCCTGACCCCTGCGCTGCAGGCTGCACTGGATGCGTTTGCAGTGGAGGTTGATTTGACTCAAGGCACGCGGATAGAGGAGGGCGGGCTAAAAGGGTTGATCAAACTTCAAGATCAGTACTGTGTGCAATTAGAGGGTAAAACGTATTTCGTCAGTACGGATGCAGACGGTGTAGTGATACGTA
This sequence comes from Pseudomonas sp. NPDC096917, assembly GCF_044762555.1. Classification (NCBI taxonomy): domain Bacteria; kingdom Pseudomonadati; phylum Pseudomonadota; class Gammaproteobacteria; order Pseudomonadales; family Pseudomonadaceae; genus Pseudomonas; species Pseudomonas sp. NPDC096917. Next base: position 162,090 of record NZ_JBIWEO010000012.1, read on the forward strand.
ATGAGCACGACCCGCAAACGACAGGTCCTCGTCTTAAAAGCAGCCCTTCCGGTGAGTGGAACCTTGATTTACGGTTGGGGTTGCGCGGAGGCGGGCCTAATAAAAGGATTCTGGCGAAGCAGGCCAAAAACGTTGAAAAGGTCACGTTGTTGTTGAATCAGGCAAAAACGATAGAGAACGAGCTGAGTCGCCGAGCAAAGGCAGCAGATACGCTGGAAAAAATGCTTGAGACAAACCCTGAGCGCAGAGAGGCAAGTTTAGATCGGTATGAGCTTGAATTGATCCAGTGGCGGGAAAGTATTGGAGAGCTTAATCGGTTAACGGATGCAGCGCATAAAGTCATTGCCATTGATCATCATGAGGCGAACACCCAGGAAAGATGGGCACGCCTGGCCCTCAGATCATTCAAGTTTCAAAATATGTTGGAAGAATACTTGCGAGAACTTCCCGTGCGTAACTCTCTGCCTGATTATGAATCGTCGTTGAAGAGCGTGTTGGATGATATGGCAGGTGGGCAGACAGCCTCCTATGAACAGTGGGTTGGAAAGCTGAAAACCACAGAGCGGGTTGAGCAGCGTCTTTTTAAAAACTCTCTCATTGAAGTTGAGGCGTTGGAGCATGTTGGAAAGAGGCCGCTGCCCAGAAGCAGCCCATTGGCGGAAATAGTAAACGGGCCCAATGCTAAAAACTTTGATCGGCATTGGGCTCCGACCTATTTAGAAACGCTGTGTGAGTTACTGATACGCCGAGGAAGTGAAAACCTGTTACCTGAAGAACAATCGGCGTTTGACCTGTTCGGCCAAGGCGCACTGGTAGATACCGCATGGTCTCAATTTAACCTGGGGCGTGAGCAACAAGGTTATACCTCTGAACATCTGGCTTTTTTGGACAATGCACTGCAGCGCTATGACGCGACAGAGGCCGTGTGCCAGAGTCTGCTGGAGTTAAATTCTGAGCACTTACGAAATGAATACCTTGCGCCCATGATCAATGTGCTCAAGACCTTGCGCGAGTATGCGGAATACCAAATGGCGGCAGTGATTATCGACTCTGAAAGTTCATCCTCCGAACCTGATGAGCCGAGGCCGGGGCCGAGTCGCAAGGTCAGTCATCATGCCTCCGGGCAGGGTTCGAAAAAAAAGCAGCGCATTATCAAGACCGATAAAAAACAGTTGCTGGTCGGCACGCTGCGCCATTCAAGCTCGGACTCGGCAGAAGAGATTGTCGATGTCATTGAGGGGGTGGACAACTTAAAAGTGCACTCCTATCGCAGGGTGCAAAGTGGAGAGTGGGAGGAGATTGCGCCCCAACGGCCACCGACCTTGCAAGCTACTCATGTCAAGACCTTAACCAAACTTGAAAGCGACGCCCGAACATTGCTGGGGCAATTCACAAACGCGATAGCCAGCGCCCGCGCGAGCGCTGAATTTACGAGGATTCCAGTCGAAATCCAGGAAATCCTGGAGTTCAAGGCAATGTCACTCGAGGAAGTGGCCATGCAGATGGACAGCATGGTCCAGGCCACCAGCGCCGAAGTTGAGACGTTGAGTGATGAGCGCAGAGTGGGTGCCAATGCGCTGAGCCACAACCTCAAAGAGGGGGCCGCCAGGTTGAGAGAGGAGGGTCGTAACCTGCGTATCAGTATTATCAAACGCCTCCCACCCACGGGGGCCAACGTCGACTATTTAAAAAACCAGAATGCAATAGAGATTGTCCGGATTGGGCCCAGGAAGCATTTAACCAAAGGTCAAAGAAAAGATTATCTTCAGGAATATGTCGTCAAGGATCTGCAGGGAAAAGAGTTGTGGTATGCACATTTCCATTACAAGACCCTGCAAACCCCGAGCAATGAGTTTGATGTTGCGCATTTGAAAACGGCTGAACAGCGCACCTTCAGTGATAAATCACTCTATGCCAAGGCTCAAAGTTCCAAGGATTACGTCGCGGTCTACCGCGCCAAGCTGGAACCCGACTTGGCGAGGCAGTTGTTCTTATCGGCTGAATAGTCAATTCAGGTCATAACGGACCGATAACACGCCTTTCTTGAGGTTAACCGAGATAACGTTGACGGCGCCCAACGTGGCCAGGGAGCTGACATGGGTGCCGCCACACGGATAACTCGGCAAGTCGCCAAATTGGACAGCACGCTGCTGGTTATCCACTCGCACATGCCGTGGTAGATCAGCACGGATCCATTGCTCCAGACGTTGCTGGATCTGCTGGGCGTCGATGGGTTGTGCGTGTTCACCGGGGGTAAAGCTGACCCGGCATTCACCTGGCCAATGATGGGCTTTGCTCGGTATCCAGCCCGCCTGCTCACCGAAGACACCGATTAAATGCCCGGCGGAATGCAGGCGGGCGTTCAACTCTCGGCGCGCGCAATCAACCTCTGCCCGTGCGGGCCCCGTTTCAATGGCCTGCGTGACGTAATGCATGATGCTGTCTTGCTGCTGCAAGACCTTGACCACTTTGGCGTCGCCAATGTAGCCGATGTCGCACGGTTGTCCACCGCCCTGAGGATGAAAAGGGGTTGCCCGCAAGGTGACGGCAAAGCCTTCTTCACAAGGTGTGCAGTCAATGACGTCGACATCGGCGCTGAGCGCGTCACTGGTAAAAAAGAGGCGTTGAGTCATGGGGTGGTCCTGATCGTTGTCTGTTTTTAGTATAGGGTTTGGCTCTGTGCGTGATAATCCGTCAATTTTTCAATGGACCTGTGCGTTGTGAGCATAAATCTACCGCTTTCATTACTGGCTGAAATGGTGATCTTCGTGAGGGTGGTCCAGGTCGGGAGTTTTTCCGAAGCCGCTCGTCAGCTGGACACTTCGCCTTCTGCTGTCAGTCGCAGTGTTGCCCGTCTGGAGAAAGCCCTGGCGATTCGTTTGTTGCAGCGCACCACGCGCAAGCTGCGTCTAAGCGATGCCGGCGAGGAGGTGTTCAAACGCTGCCAGGAGGTGGTGGGGGCGGCACAATCAGTCATGGATCTCAGTGGCCGTTACACCCAGGAGGCTGAAGGGTTGATCCGGGTCAGCGTGCCCAAGGCGGTTGGCCGATACGTGGTCCATCCGCACATGCCCGAATTTTTGCGGCGCTATCCCAAGATCGATGTGCAATTAATTCTGGAGGACCGGCATGTCGATCTGATTGATGACAATGTCGATTTGAGCATTCGTATCACCGATCAGCCGCCTCCAGGGCTGGTGGGCCGCCATTTATTTGCAATCGAGCACTTGCTGTGCGCAACGCCTGCCTATCTGGCGGAACACGGCACGCCTCGGCAACCCGAGGATTTACGTGAGCACAGTTGTGTTTATCTGGGGGAAACCCCGGCGGATGCACGCTGGAAATTCAAGCAAGGCAGTAAAACGGTGACGGTCGGGGTAAAGGGCCGTTACGCGGCCAATCACACGGGCGTGAGGCTGGATGCGGTGTTGCAGCATATTGGAATTGGCAGCCTGCCTTACTTCACTGCGCGACAGGCGCTGGAGCAGGGCCTGATTGTGCACGTGCTGCCAGCCTGGAACTTTATAGCGTCCTACCATGGCGGCGGGTGGCTTGTGCACAGCCCTTCGCGTTATTTGCCGCCCAAGATGCGGGTGTTTATCGACTATCTGGTGGAGCGCCTGGCGCAAGAGCCAGCATTGGGCTCGTGGCAAAAAAAAGACCTGCGCGGTTCACCGGACAGGTCTTGAGCATTCAGTCGTTCAATTAATGTTGCGGGCTGTCTTCGTGGGTGGGCAGCGCCATGAACTGCTTTTCCTGATTCCAGTCGAACGGCTCGCCATTCTGTTCGGCCTCATAGCGGCGCTCTTCCAGCGCTTCATACATGTTCAACTCTTCATCGGACAAGTAGTTAAAGCACGCACCGCCGAAAAACCACAACAGGTCACGGGGTACCAGGTGGCCGATTTGTGGGTAACGTTCAATCACTTGGCACAGGATGTCCTGGCCCAAGTATTGGCTGCTGTCAAAATCGGTCAGCAAACCGCTCTTCATCTCATCGAAACGTTCGATAAACAGTGCGTGGCTTTCTTCCGGAATCTGTTCGGCATCACCGACAGCAACCAGAATGCTGCGCAACATATCGAGCAGGGCGAGGTTATGGTTGAGATCGTTGGTAGCCATCACGGCGTCCTCTAAAGCAAAACGGGCGCGAGAGTATAAAGCTCTGTGCGCCCGCTGTCCTGCTAGCGTATTTTTCCTTCACTGTGAGTGAGTTCTTCTTTGGAGAAGTCATCCACATCAATCACCTTGCGGCGAGCAGCTTCGGCAGTACGCAATGTTTGAGCTTCGCCCGCTTGCAGCACGCCTGCGTTCAGCGCCGTGTCGATGGACGATTCGCCCGGTACGGGTTTGAGCTGACCGCTTTTCAGCGCTTCGTGGAGTTTTTTGTGCAGCGGACGGGCCGCATTCAACAGGTCTGCCGCGTGTTGCAGGGCGCCCACGGCGTCTTCCGGTGATTGCGGGCGGTAGCAGCCTGCAAGTACCGCTTCCAGAGTCGGATCGCCTTTGGCGCGGCCCAGTACGGCGGCGACTTCCGCGTCCAGTGCATCGGATGGCCCGGTGTGGCGGCGGCCAAGCGGGAACACAACCCCGCGTAGCAAGAAGCCCAGAGGCCGACTCGGGAAGTTTTTCAGCAGTTCGTCCAGGGCCCGCTCCGAATGGCCAAGGCTTTCTTCCATGGCCCACTGGAACAGAGGATTGAGGTACTCGGGTGAGTCGAGGTCGTGATAACGCTTGAGCGCGGCAGAGGCCAGGTACATATGGCTCAAAACGTCGCCCAGGCGCGCTGACAAACGCTCGCGGCGCTTAAGCTCGCCCCCCAGCAGCATCATGCTCAGGTCGGCAAGCAGCGCAAAGGCCGCGGCCTGACGATTCAAGGCACGGAAGTAGCCTTGGCTCAATGGGTTGCCAGGGGCGTGTTCAAAGCGTCCCAGACCCAGGTTCAAGACCAGCGTGCTGGCCGCGTTGCTAACGGCAAAGCCGATATGTTTGAGCAATAGATCGTCAAACTCGATCAGGGCTTGATCTCGGTCTTCACGCGCGGCCAGGGCCATTTCCTTGAGCACGAACGGGTGGCAGCGTATCGCGCCCTGACCAAAGATCATCAAGTTGCGCGACAGGATATTGGCCCCCTCCACGGTGATGAAAATCGGCGCGCCCTGCCAGTTGCGGCCCAGGTAGTTGTTAGGCCCCATGATGATGCCTTTGCCCCCGTGCACGTCCATCGCATGGCTGATGCATTCGCGGCCGCGCTCGGTCAGGTGGTACTTGAGGATCGCCGACAGCACTGAGGGTTTCTCGCCCAAATCCACCGCGTTTGCGGTCAGCATGCGCGCGCTGTCCATCAGCCAAGCGTTACCGCCAATGCGCGCCAAGGCTTCTTGAATGCCTTCAAAAGCCGCCAACGGCACATTGAATTGCTCGCGCACCTGCGCGTATTGCCCGGTCACCAGGCTGGTGAACTTGGCCGCGCCCGTGCCGACTGCCGGCAGCGAAATTGAACGCCCGACCGACAGGCAATTCATCAGCATCATCCAGCCTTTACCGAGCATCTCCTGGCCCCCAATCAGGTAGCTGAGAGGGATAAACACGTCTTTGCCGGAGTTCGGGCCGTTCATGAATGCGGCGCCCAGCGGCAAGTGTCGACGGCCGATTTCAACGCCGGGAGTGTCGGTGGGGATCAGCGCCAGGCTGATGCCCAGGTCCTCTTTGTCGCCCAGCAAGTGCTCAGGGTCGTGTGCCTTGAACGCCAGGCCGAGCAGGGTGGCGACGGGGCCGAGAGTGATGTAGCGCTTTTCCCAGTTCAGGCGCAGACCGATAACTTCTTCGCCTTGCCATTGCCCTTTGCAAATGATCCCGGTGTCGGGCATCGCGCCTGCGTCCGAACCTGCCAACGGGCCGGTGAGAGCAAAACACGGAATGTCATCGCCGCGGGCCAGACGCGGCAGGTAGTGGTTACGCTGTTCGTCGGTGCCGTAGTGCAGCAACAATTCTGCCGGGCCGAGCGAGTTGGGTACCATGACGGTCGATGCCAGGTCGCCGCTGCGGGTGGCGAGTTTCATCGCGACCTGTGAGTGGGCGTAGGCCGAGAACCCCTTGCCGCCGAACGACTTGGGAATGATCAGTGCAAAGAAACCGTGGGTTTTGATATGGGCCCACGCCTCTGGGGGCAGATCCATCGCCTGGCCGATTTTCCAGTCGCTGACCATCGCGCACAGTTCTTCGGTCGGGCCGTCGATGAACGCCTGTTCTTCTTCGGTCAACTGCACCTTGGGGTAAGCCAGCAACTGATTCCAGTCAGGGCGACCACTGAACAGTTCGCCATCCCACCATACGGTCCCCGCGTCGATGGCATCGCGTTCGGTTTGCGACATCGGCGGCAGCGTTTTCTGAAACCAGCTGAACAACGGGGCGGTGAATAGCTTGCGTCGCAGATCAGGCAATAACAACAAGGCCGCAGGTGCTGCCAGCAACACCCACAACAGCACCAACACCCAGATCGGCGCATGGCTGAAGAAGTCCATTATCAGCAGGTAAATCGCTACCACGGCAATCGCCGTCAGGGGCGCAACGCGGCGATGAGCCAACCAGGCTACGCCAACGATCAAAACCACAATCCACAACAAAAGCATATCCAATCCTCCGTGAAGCCAAGCGGGCACCCATGTGAGCTTAGTCGCAACTCTTGAGCCAGGTCGTTCAATAGTGACCCTGTTCAAGAGGCGCAGTTCATCTTCACGGCGTAGACTGCTGCGGCGTCTATCAATCAGGAGTTGCATCATGCTGAAAGTGTGGGGTCGCAAGAATTCGTCAAATGTCAGAAAAGCTCTGTGGTGTATCGAAGAGTTGGCGCTGCCGTATGTCCGAAAAGATGCGGGTGGTGCATTTGGAGTGGTAAACAGCCCTGAATACCGGGCGTTGAACCCCAATGGCCAAGTCCCTGTGATCGATGATGATGGTTTTGTGCTGTGGGAATCGAACACCATCGTGCGGTACCTGAGCGCTCAATACGGATCGGATACATCGTGGTACCCGACGGATGTTCGGGTACGTGCGCAGGCTGACAAGTGGATGGACTGGACCACGTCGTCTTTCGCGGGTGCCTTCCGTGATGTGTTTTGGGGTGTCTTGCGCACGCCGGCCGAGCAGCAGGATTGGGACAAAATCAATGCCTCAATCAAAACCTGCGCCGCGTTGCTGGCTGTCCCTGAACAGGCGCTGTCTGAAAAGCCTTACCTGTCGGGCGATGAAATCGGCATGGGTGACATCCCGCTGGGGTCGTTCATCTACGCCTGGTTCGAAATGCCCATCGAACGCCCGTCATTGCCGCATCTGCAAGCCTGGTATGAGGGCTTGAAGCGGCGTCCGGCCTACCGCAATGCAGTCATGACTGCGTTGACTTAATAGCCATTATTAATACGGGCGACTGTACTTGTGCGACGAGGCCAAGCACCATGCAACGTGTTTAACGGCTTTGTCGGACTTGTCTTACTGACAGTTCGCCCTTATTGAGTCATCCCTCTTTCCCCCATCTTGGTGCGTAATCCGATATGAGTTCCGCTCTGTCCATACGGCAGCTAACCAAAACCTACGGCAACGGTTTCCAGGCCCTGAGTGGTATCGATCTGGATGTTGCCGAAGGTGACTTTTTCGCCTTGCTTGGCCCTAACGGAGCCGGCAAGTCCACGACCATCGGTATTCTCTCGACCCTGGTCAACAAAACCAGTGGCACGGTGAACATCTTTGGCCATGACCTGGACCGTAATCCGGCTGCGCTTAAGCGCAGCATTGGCGTGGTGCCGCAGGAGTTCAATTTCAACCAGTTTGAAAAGACCTTCGACATCGTCGTGACCCAAGCGGGGTACTACGGTATTCCGGCAAAAATCGCCAAGGAACGCGCCGAAAAGTACCTGACGCAGTTAGGGCTTTGGGACAAGCGCGATACGCCTTCGCGTTCATTGTCAGGTGGCATGAAGCGCCGTCTGATGATTGCCCGTGCACTGGTGCATGAGCCGCGTCTGCTGATTCTCGATGAGCCGACGGCGGGTGTAGACATTGAGCTGCGTCGCTCGATGTGGACCTTTCTCACTGAGTTGAATGAGCAGGGCACCACCATCATCCTCACCACGCATTACCTGGAAGAGGCTGAGCAGTTGTGCCGCAACATCGGCATCATCGACCACGGCACCATTGTTGAAAACACCAGCATGCGCCAGTTGCTGGGGCAGCTGCATGTCGAGACCTTCTTGCTTGATTTGAAAAATCCATTGGCGGTCGCTCCGCACTTGATCGGTTACCCGAGCCAATTGCTGGATGGCACCACACTGGAAGTACAAGTCGACAAAGTCGTCGGCATTACCGGTTTGTTCACTCAATTGGCCGCGCAACACATCGAAGTGGTGAGTCTGCGCAATAAAACCAATCGCCTTGAGGAGTTGTTCGTGTCGTTGGTCGAGAAAAACCTGACGAAGGTGGCGATATGAGCTCGGAGCTGCGCCCCAACCTGATTGCGTTAAACACCATCATTTATCGTGAAGTACGCCGCTTTACCCGCATTTGGCCGCAAACCTTGCTGCCACCTGCGATCACCATGGTTTTGTACTTTGTCATCTTCGGTAACCTGATCGGTCGACAAATCGGTGATATGGGTGGTTTCACCTATATGGAGTACATCGTGCCGGGTTTGATCATGATGTCAGTCATCACCAACTCCTACGGTAATGTGGTCTCGAGCTTCTTCGGCGCCAAATTCCAGCGCTCCATTGAGGAGTTGATGGTATCGCCGGTGTCGCCGCACACCATTCTGATCGGTTTTACCGTGGGCGGTATTCTGCGCGGTTTGATGGTCGGGGTGATCGTGACACTGCTGTCGCTGTTTTTCACCCATTTGCAAGTGCATCACTTGGGCCTGACCATTGTGGTCGTGGTGCTGACGGCGACCATTTTCTCGTTGCTGGGCTTCATTAACGCCGTCTTTGCCCGCAACTTCGACGATATTTCGATTATTCCGACGTTCGTGCTGACGCCATTGACCTACTTGGGCGGGGTGTTTTACTCGATTACCCTGCTGCCGCCGTTTTGGCAAACCGTGTCGCTGGCCAACCCGGTGCTGCATATGGTCAACGCCTTCCGCTACGGCATTTTGGGTGTCTCGGACATCAAGATCAGCGTGGCACTGACCTTTATGGTCGTGGCGACTGTCGTGTTGTACATCGCTTGCGCGAAGCTGCTGGTCAGCGGTCGCGGGATGCGTCAGTAACCGGGGATTAAACCAGTAGGAGCGAGCTTTTGATCCTTTTAAAGATCGCGAAGCCAGCTCGCTCCTACCGGCTACAGACGCATTAACCTTTTCGATTGTTTTTCCGGCGTTTCCATTGCCGATTCACCCACCATCGCCAGTACAGCATGGTGAGGCCGTAAGCCCCCCCTCCCAGCACCACGCCGCACACCACTGAACCCAACAAAAACGGCTGCCATACGGTCGAAAGCTGGCTGCTGATCCATTCCCACGTCAGTTCATCGGGCAAGCTGCGCGGGGGGACGTCCATCAGCCAAGCGCCGAGTTGGTAGGTGCAATAAAAAACCGGGGGCATGGTAATTGGGTTGGTCAGCCACACCAGGCTGACCGATATCGGCATGTTGCTGCGCACCGTGATCGCCAGGCAGGCGGCCAGCAGCATTTGGAAGGGGATGGGGATAAAGGCTGCAAAAATACCCACAGCCATCGCCCGTGAGGCCGAATGGCGATTGAGGTGCCAGAGGTTAGGGTCATGGAGCAGGGTGCCCAAGAAGCGTAAGGATTTGTGTTCCCTTATGCGGGCCGGATCTGGCATGAAACGTTTGATTAACCGCCGTGGCATAGGCTTCTCGCTCGGAGCAAGGGGGCAGTATGCCCAAATTTTGCAGGGTGACTATTCAGACTTTGTGACAATTTTTTAGTCTGCGATGCGTATTCACGACTAATCCGAAAGCAAGGATGACTTTGGATCGAGTTATGCACACAGGGATGTTGGCGCTGGCGTCGGGTTTGATTGCGTTGCGCTTTTTACCGGTGATACCCGCCGTTGAGTGGGTGCTGTTGGTGCTGGGAGCGGGACTGCTGCTGTTGGGCTTGCGCATTTACCCGGCCGGATTGTTTCTGTTGGGGCTGGGGTGGGCCTGTGTTTCGGGGCAGTGGGCGCTGGATGAGCGTTTGGCACCCGCGCTGGATGGTCGAACGCTGTGGGTTGAGGGGCGGGTTGTCGGCTTGCCGCAGCGCTCAGGGATGTCCGTGCGCTTTGAGTTACAAGGCGCGCAATCACGGCATGCTGAACTGCCCTCTACGCTGCGCCTGAGCTGGTACGGCGGGCCACCGGTCAACAGTGGCGAGCGTTGGCGACTGGCGGTCAGTCTCAAACGTGCCAAAGGGCTGTTGAATCCTCAAGGTTTTGATGTTCAGGCCTGGTTATTGGCGCAACGAGTGGGTGCCACAGGCACCATCAAAGATGGCCAGCTATTGGCGCCAGCCCGTCATGCCTGGCGTGACGGCTTGCGTCAGCGGTTGCTGCGCAGCGATGCCAATGGCCGAGCACCTTGGCTGGCGGCGCTGGTCATGGGCGACGGCTCGGGCTTGAGTCGCGAGGACTGGGCGCTGCTGCAAGCGACCGGCACGGTGCATTTACTGGTGATATCGGGCCAGCATATCGGTCTGTTTGCCGGGTTGATTTACGGTCTGGTCGCTTTGCTGGCGCGTTACGGTCTGTGGCCGCGGCGTCTGCCATGGCTGCCTTGGGCCTGCGGTCTGGCCTTTGCAGGGGCGTTGGGCTACGGCTTGCTGGCCGGTTTTGAGGTGCCGGTTCAGCGTGCCTGCGTGATGCTCGGGATGGTGCTGATATGGCGTTTGCGGTTCCGCCACTTGGGGGCATGGCTGCCTTTTTTAGTGGCGCTCAATGCGGTGTTGATCGCTGAGCCGCTGGCGAGCTTGATGCCTGGGTTTTGGTTGTCTTTCGCGGCGGTTGCGGTACTGATCTTTACCTTTGGCGGGCGTCTGGGCCCGTGGGGCTGGAAGGCTGTGTGGCTGCGGCCTCAGGGCTTGATCGCCGTGGGGTTGTTCCCGATGTTATGGATTCTGGGTTTGCCCATCAGCCTGAGCGGGCCGCTGGCCAACCTGCTGGCCGTGCCCTGGATCAGTCTGGTGGTGCTGCCCACCGCCTTGTTGGGCACCTTTCTATTGCCGGTGCCCTGGTTAGGTGACGGGCTGCTCTGGGTCTCGGGCGGTTTACTCAATGGGCTTATCCAGGGGCTGACGTTGCTGGCCGACACCGTCTCGCCTTGGTCTCCCGCCACGGTCCCGATCGGCGTATGGCTGCTGTGTGCGGCGGGTACGGTCATCCTGCTGCTGCCCGCCGGAATGGTGCTCAGACCGTTGGGTTGGCCCTTGGTGTTGCTGGCGGTATTCGCCGCGCGTGAACAGATCCCTCATGGCCAGGCCGAGGTCGTGCAGCTGGATGTCGGGCAGGGCTTGGCGATGGTCTTGCGTACGCGGCATCACACGCTGTTGTATGACGCGGGCCCTAAAGTCAGGGACTTCGATCAAGGCGAGCGGGTAGTGGTCCCGGCGCTGCGATCAATGGGCATTGGCACGCTGGATATGATGCTGCTCAGCCACGCCGACGCGGATCACGCGGGCGGTGCGCTGGCGGTGCAGCGCGCCATCAAGGTGAAGCGAGTAGTGAGTGGCGATGTGCCTGGACTGCCTGAGTCACTGCAGGCCCAACCCTGTGCGAGCGGGAGCCGTTGGGAGTGGGACGGGGTGAGGTTTTCGTTATGGCAATGGCCCGGTGCGACCGATGGCAATCAAAGATCCTGCGTGCTGCAGGTGGAGGCCAGCGACGAACGGTTACTTTTGACTGGCGATATAGACATCCAGGCAGAACGTGCCTTTATGGCCAGCCCGCTGGCCGTGCCCACGCAATGGCTGCAGGCGCCGCATCATGGCAGTCGCACCTCTTCTTCGGCGGTTTTTCTAAAAAAACTGTCACCGGCCACGGTCTTGATCTCTCGGGGGTACGGCAATACCTTTGGCCACCCGCATCCACAGGTGATGGCGCGCTATGAAGCACTGGGCATGGCAATCCTGGACAGCGCCGAGCAGGGGGCAATCCGTTTTCGGCTGGGTACTTATGGTGTGGCCGAAAGCCGGCGCGACCAGCGGCGGTTTTGGCGGGATTAAAAAGATCGTGAGACAAGCGCGCTGCTACAGGTGCCGTGTTCACCCCCCGTGTTTTGATCTGGCTTTTGATCTTAACCACGCCGGCCGATCGCGGCGAGCCCACGCAATGATGTCTAGGGTGAGTGCATCAGGTCGCAACCCTGCGCAGCCGTTACCGCCCAAGCCGCAGGGTTTTAAAAACGCCCCTATGGTAAAGTGGTGCACTTTTTCGAGGGGATTGTCACTGTGTGGGAACTGGTCAAATCCGGCGGCTGGATGATGCTGCCGATCATTCTGAGTTCTGTTGCCGCGCTGGGCATTATTGTCGAGCGTCTGTGGACCCTGCGCGCCAGCCGCGTGACCCCGCCGCACCTGCTCGGGCAGGTCTGGGTCTGGATCAAGGACAAACAGCTGGACAAAGAAAAACTCAAGCTACTGCGCGCTGATTCTCCGTTGGGTGAAATTCTGGCCGCTGGCCTGGCGAACTCCAGGCACGGTCGCGAGATCATGAAAGAGTGCATCGAGGAAGCCGCCGCCCGGGTTATCCATGAGCTTGAACGCTATCTCAATGCCTTGGGCACGATTGCTGCGATGGCGCCCTTGCTGGGCCTGTTGGGCACCGTATTGGGCATGATCGATATTTTCAGCTCTTTCATGGGGTCGGGCATGACCACGAATGCGGCGGTGCTGGCGGGCGGTATTTCCAAGGCGCTGATCACCACGGCGGCAGGCTTGATGGTGGGGATCCCTGCCGTGTTCTTCCATCGCTTCCTGCAGCGTCGAGTGGACGAGCTGGTTGTCGGCATGGAGCAAGAAGCGATCAAGCTGGTTGAAGTGGTTCAGGGCGACCGCGAAGTCGACATGGTTGGGAGCAAAGCGTGAAGTTTCGCCGCAAGCCACGAGAAACGGTCGACATTAACCTCGCGTCGCTGATCGACGTGGTGTTTATCCTGCTGCTGTTCTTCGTCGTGACCACCACGTTTACCCGTGAAACGCAGATGCGCGTCGATTTGCCGGAGGCCGTCAGCGGCACGCCAAGCGAAGACCAGAACACCCAGCCACTGGATATCGCCATCAGTGCCGAGGGGGGGGTTTCGGTGAACAATCAGTTACTGGCGAAAAACGATCTGGTGAGCTTGATGGACGCTTTGCGAACCGCCTCGGGGGGCGACACCAGTCTGCCGGTGTCGATCAGTGCAGATGGCAAGGCTCAGCATCAGTTCGTAATCACGGCGATGGACGCAGCTGGCAAGCTCGGTTTCAGTCATTTGCGCATGACCACTGTTGAGACGCAGGCGACTCCCTGATGGCCATGTCCGATCGTTTGTTGCGTGCCTGGTACAACGGCCACCCGTTGCTCAGATTGTTGAGCCCTCTGGAATGTCTGTATCGGCGCGTTGTTGAACGCAAGCGTGCACGGTTTGTGGCGGGTGAGGGCGATATTTATCGTCCGCCTGTGCCGCTGATTGTGGTCGGCAATATCACGGTGGGGGGAACCGGCAAAACGCCATTGATTTTATGGTTGATCGAGCACTGCCAGCGCAAAGGCTTGCGGGTCGGCGTGGTGAGTCGTGGCTATGGCGCCAATCCGCCATCCTTACCGTGGCGCGTCACGGCGCAGCAAAGCGCTGCGCAGGCGGGTGACGAGCCTTTGCTGATCGTGCAGCGCACCGGCGTGCCGTTGATGATTGATCCGGATCGCAGCCGTGCGGTCAAAGCCTTGCTGGCCAGCGAACCGCTGGACTTGATCCTGTCTGACGATGGTTTGCAGCATTACCGGCTGGCCCGTGACCTGGAACTGGTGCTGATCGACAATGCCAGAGGTCTGGGCAACGGTCATTGCCTGCCTGCCGGACCGCTGCGTGAGCCTGTCGAGCGTTTGGAGAGCGTCGATGCGGTGTTGTACAACGGCGCAGACTGCGACCCGCAGGCAGGTTTTGCCTTCAAGTTGCAACCCTCTGCGCTGATCAATCTGCGCAGCGGTGAGCGCCAGCCGCTGGACTTCTTTGCGCCGGGTCAAGCGCTGCACGCGGTGGCCGGGATCGGCAATCCGCAGCGTTTCTTCACTACCCTTGAAGCGCTACACTGGCGGCCAGTCGCCCACGCTTTTGCAGACCATGCGCCCTACAGCGCCGAGGTCTTGAGTTTTACGCCGTCACTGCCATTGGTCATGACCGAAAAGGACGCCGTGAAATGCCGCGACTTTGCGTCACCGCAATGGTGGTACCTGGCGGTTGACGCTGTTCCGTCAGAGGCGTTTGCCCTTTGGTTGGATCAACAGTTACAGCGTCTTTTGCCCTAATTCATCTTTAATTTCAGGGAACCCTTATGGACACCAAACTGCTCGACATTCTCGCTTGCCCCGTGTGCAAAGGCCCGCTCAAACTCAGTGCCGACAAAACTGAACTGATCAGCAAAGGTGCCGGTCTGGCCTATCCGATCCGTGATGGCATTCCAGTGATGCTGGAAACCGAAGCCCGTACCCTGAGCACTGATGAGCGTCTGGATAAATGATCCCGGTTTTTACAGTGGTGATTCCGGCGCGCTATGCGTCGACCCGCTTGCCAGGTAAGCCGTTGCAACTGATTGCCGGCAAGCCGATGGTTCAGCACGTCTGGGAGCAGGCCTGTAAAAGCAGTGCGCAGCGAGTGGTGGTTGCCACCGACGATGTGCGCATTGTTGAGGCGTGCAAGGCGTTTGGCGCTGAAGTCTTGATGACCCGAACTGACCATGAGTCGGGCACCGACCGTCTGGCCGAAGTCGCGACGCAACTGGGCTTGGCCCACGATGCCATCGTGGTCAATGTCCAGGGTGACGAGCCGCTGATCCCGCCGCAGGTGATCGATCAGGTGGCAATCAACCTGGCTGCTCACAGCGAAGCGAGCATGGCCACTCTGGCTGAGCCGATTGAAGCCATTGAACAGCTGTTTAATCCGAACGTGGTCAAGGTGGTCAGTGACATCAACGGACTGGCGCTGACATTCAGCCGCGCCACATTGCCGTGGGCCCGTGATGACTTTGCCCAGCAGCCGGACGTGCTGCCAGCCGGTGTGCCGTACCGTCGCCATATCGGCATCTACGCCTACCGTGCAGGCTTGCTGCATGACTTCGTCAGTTGGGGGCCGTGCTGGCTCGAAAACACCGAGCGTCTTGAGCAGTTGCGCGCCCTTTGGCATGGCGTGCGGATTCACGTCGCCGATGCGCTTGAAGCGCCACCCGCCGGAGTGGATACCCTTGAAGACCTTGAGCGCGTTCGGCGTTTGCTGGAGGCGTAATGCGCGTTCTGTTTGTTTGCCTGGGCAATATTTGCCGTTCACCCACCGCAGAAGGCGTATTGCGCCAAAAGTTACGTGCAGCCGGTCTGGCTGAGCGCATCGAGGTCGCCTCTGCGGGGACGGGCAACTGGCATGTTGGCAAGCCGCCCGATGCGCGCAGCCAGCGGGCGGCCAAGCGTCGTGGCTATGACCTGTCGGCCCAGCGCGCCCAGCAGGTCACGGCGATGGACTTTAATCGCTACGATCTGATTCTGGCGATGGACCAAAGCAATCTACGTGACCTTAAGGCGTTGCAGCCAGCGGGAGCGCTCGCTGAGCTTGATTTGTTTTTACGCCGTTATGCCGGGGTCAAGGACGAAGTGCCTGACCCTTATTACGATGGCGACCACGGTTTTGAAGAAGTGCTGGATCTGGTCGACCGAGCCTGCGATCTGCTGGTGATTGAGTTGAAGGGACGTTTATGAGTTTGCAGTTGCAAGTTGATGCGTCACTGAAGTCGTTCAACAGCTTTGGCGTGGAGGTACGGGCGAGCCTGTTTGCTGAGGCACACAACGACTTTGACGTGCGCGAAGCGTTGCAGTATTCGGTCGATCAACAGTTGCCGTTGCTGGTCATCGGTGGTGGCAGCAATTTGCTGCTCACCGGCGATGTTCACGCATTGGTATTGCGCATGGCCAGTCGCGGCATTCGGGTGCTTGAGGATGATGGTGAGCGGGTCGTGGTCGAAGCGGAAGCGGGGGAGGTTTGGCACGCTTTTGTGTTGTGGACCTTGGCGCAAGGCATGTCAGGCCTTGAAAACCTGAGCTTGATCCCTGGAACAGTGGGCGCTGCGCCAATGCAGAACATTGGTGCTTATGGGGTTGAGATCAAAGATGTCTTTGCTGGCCTGACGGCGCTGGATCGGCAAACCGGTGAGCTGCGTGATTTCACCTTGGCAGAGTGCACATTTGGCTATCGTGACAGCGTCTTCAAGCAGCAGCCGGGGCGCTGGTTGATTCTGCGAGTGAGATTTGCCCTGAGCCGGATGGCGCGTCTGCATCTGGAATACGGCCCCGTGCGTCAACGTCTGACCGAGCAGGGCATTGAACAGCCGACGGCCAGTGATGTGAGTCGCGCGATCAGCAGTATTCGCAGCGAAAAATTGCCGGACCCGGCGGTGCTGGGCAATGCCGGGAGCTTCTTTAAAAATCCGCTGGTCTCGGCGGTGCTGGCTGACGAGTTAAAACGTATGTACCCCGAACTGATTGGCTACCCGCAGGCCGATGGTCAGGTCAAGCTGGCGGCAGGCTGGTTGATCGAAGCCGCAGGCTGGAAAGGCTATCGTGAGCTGGATGCCGGTGTGCATCGTTTGCAGTCGCTGGTGCTGGTTAACTATGGCTCGGCCACGGGCATGCAGTTACTGGCGTTGGCGCAGCGGATTCAGGCGGATATCGAGCAACGGTTTGCAGTGCAGTTGGAGATGGAACCCAACGTCTATTAAGGGTTTGGCGCTGCTTGCGGTTTTAACGCCCACGGGATGATCAATGAAACAACTACCGCTCTGTGCGTTAGCGATAACTCTGGTGGCGTTGACCGGCTGCACGACTGCCCCGCCCAGAGACCAGAACAACCTCTGCAACATCTATCGTCAATACCCGGCCTGGTACAAGGACTCGGTGGCGATGCAGAGTCGCTGGGGTACGCCGCCCAACGTGGCAATGGCGATCATGAAGCAAGAGAGCAGCTTTGTTGCCGACGCGCTTCCGCCCCGCGCTTACGTGTTGTGGGTCATCCCGTGGGGGCGGGTAAGCCCCTCCTATGGGTACGCCCAAGCCCAGCCTCCTGCCTGGAAAGACTTTGAAAGAAGCATGGGCCGTTCGGGGGCTCGCGATAACTATGCCGATGCCATCATGTTCATTGGTTGGTACACAGCGGGTACCCAGCAGCAGTTGGGGATTTCCAAGTGGGATGCTTATAACCAGTATCTGGCCTATCACGAAGGGCGAGGTGGTTACAGTCGTAACACCTACCGTGCCAAACCCTGGCTGATGCAGGTGGCGAATAAAGTCCAGCAGCAATCGCAAACCTACGGCGCGCAACTTAACCAGTGCCGTGATGAGCTGGAGAAAGGCCGCCGCTCGTTTTGGTTCTTCTGAGGTAAGCGTGTCTAGTCCTGAAATAGGTTTACACCCATTTCAGTCTCAAAACGCCCGATGCACCGCATCGGGCGTTTTGTATTTCAATGCCAGATGTGGCCG
>NZ_JBIWEO010000013.1:0-165286 GCF_044762555.1 Pseudomonas sp. NPDC096917
CTCCGAGTACGTACAAGAGAACGACAAAGGCGCAATCGTTAAGGGCATCGTGAAAGAAGTTGACGCTAAAGGCGCCATCATCACTCTGGCCAACGATATCGAAGCGACTCTGAAAGCCTCCGAAATCAGCCGTGACCGCATCGAAGATGCGCGCAACGTTCTGAAAGAAGGCGAAGAAGTAGAAGCCAAGATCATCAGCGTTGATCGTAAAAGCCGCGTAATCCAACTGTCCATCAAGTCGAAAGACGTTGAAGACGAGAAGGAAGCAATCCAGAGCCTGCGCGACAAGCCAGCTACCTCTGAGATCGCTGCTGGTCCGACCACTTTGGGCGACCTGTTGCGTGCACAAATGGAAAAGCAGAACTAAGTTCTGATTGACCATAAAAAAGGGCGACTTCGGTCGCCCTTTTTTGTGTCTGCGATTTAAGCATTAACTGTCGCGAGAACATGCTTTGGATCGCTGCCAGTGTCAGAGGCCAGCCTGCGCTCCTCTGTAGGGGGGTGAGAGGCTTTTATTTAAAACCCTTGGGTTGGTGCGCCACTAAGACAATGCCGCTCTGCGCGGGTTCGCGCTAGGTTTTAGGCGGGTAGTGCTTGGTGGTGATGGTGTTTATTTGTTTTGGGCTTGCCCGCGCCATTGCTGAGAGATTGGCCAAGATAAGTCAAGCGCTGGGCTGTTCAAATTCTTTCGATCATGCTAAAACCTTTGAAGCGCTGATCTAGCTGCTTGAAAAAGAAGGGAAAAATATGACGAAGTCGGAGTTGATCGAACGAATTGTCACCCATCAAGGGCTGCTCTCATCCAAAGATGTGGAGTTGGCTATCAAGACCATGCTTGAACAAATGTCACAGTGCCTGGCGACCGGAGATCGAATCGAGATCCGTGGCTTTGGTAGTTTTTCGCTGCACTACCGAGCGCCCAGGGTTGGTCGCAACCCAAAGACCGGTCAATCTGTAAGTCTCGACGGTAAATTTGTTCCTCATTTCAAGCCGGGCAAGGAGCTTCGGGATCGAGTGAACGAAGACGAGGAAGACGATATTTAATCCTTAGGGAGGCAGGGGTTACCCATGAGTAGCTTTAAGCGTGCAGTTCTGGTGGCGTTTGCATTGGTCGTAGTTTTCGCGACGATGATTTTTATCCTCGAAAACCAGCAACCCACTTCATTGGTTTTTCTCGGGTGGAGTTCACCTGAACTGCCCGCATCGCTGATCTTTATCGGCGCGTTGTTGCTGGGTATGGCGATTGGGCCTGCAATGGGCTTCATTGCTTATAAGCGCAAGGCTGCCAAGTTGAAGCGCAATCTGTTGAAGTCATAAGAGTATGTGACTGACCTTTCTGCTGAATTGCATAAGGGGACCCTGAACAAGCCGTGCGGTTGGCTGATTGATTGAGAAGTGTGGGGGGACGGGAAGTAATGAGCTAGGAGGTTTCCTACATGCTGCCAAGCTTTGTCTTCTGCTTATAGTTTTACGATGCCGTTAAGATGCGCGCAGTTCTCGATTGTTAGCTAATTCCGTGCTTTTTATGCGCATTTTCGGGATGTGCCAGGTTCTACATAGGCATAAGCATCTATGAATATCTGCGTATACGAGCCAGCCATTTCTGTTTGATGGCAGGCGCCTATATTGATGAGCGGTCTCTTCCACACTCCAGGCTCCAACTCAGCCTCTGAAGTCGATGTTTTCGGCTTATTTAAGGTGGTCTGGCATCAAGATCCCCTTATTTTGGCTACCAAGGCTCTTTTGGGGGCTTTCTGCTTTTGCCTGCGCTTGTCTGCTAACGGTCGCTTTATTTTATGGAGGGGCTTGGAGGTCTGTTCGTTGTTTTGGCTGTTCTAGTCTGGCGTTTGGCAGCGATGCACAGAGTAGAACCTCTTCAAAGCACTGCATCGGTACTTGCGATTACCCTGAAAAATGCTAATGGCAGTGCAAAAAATTCGCAATTGTCAGGGGCTGATGGATGCCGCAGGTGGTCTGGCCCTCAGTCTTATTTTGTGAGGAAGTTGCCTCTGTGTGAGGCTTTAGTGAGGGCAAACACATGCCGTATCCCACTATTAGGCATCACGGCGCGATCGACGGCGTCACAGGCTCTTGTCATCAACTTGAAATGAACGCCCACAGCAGTCTTCTAATTGACTGCGGACTATTTCAAGGGGGGGATGAGCGAGTCGCACTGGATGGCAACGTACAACATCCACCTATAAATTTTTCGCTCGAGGGTATAAAAGCCCTGCTCATCACTCATGTTCATGCTGATCATGTAGGACGTATTCCTTATTTGCTGGCCGCGGGTTTTACAGGGCCTATTCTGTGCAGTGAACCTTCGGCCAAATTGCTCCCGCTAGTCCTTGAAGACGCATTCAGGCTTGAATTTAGCCGCGAGCCAAAAAAAGTTGAGCGGTACCTACAGCGTCTACAGCAACAAATCATCGCGCTACCCTATGGCCATTGGTTCAGCATTGAGCAAGCAGAGGCCCTGCACGCAAGGATCCGCCTGCAAAGAGCAGGACACATACTCGGATCCGTCTATGTCGAGTGCGACCTTGTGTACCCGAATACCGGTTTGCAACGCCGGATCGTGTTCTCGGGCGACTTGGGAGCACCCCACACACCGCTTTTGCAGGGCCCTCGCTCCCCAAGTCGTGCTGATGTGCTGATTCTTGAGAGCACTTATGGCGACCGCGTGCATGAAAATCGCTCAAAACGTCAGGAGCGACTGGAAAGTGCTATTAATAGAGCGCTGGCTGATCACGGCACACTATTGATTCCAGCGTTCAGCATTGGACGTACTCAAGAACTGCTCTACGAAATCGAAGATATTCTGCATCGAAGAGCCCTATTGGATCCTGGTCTGCCCGTTCCTGTGCCGGATCAGTTTCTACCTGTCACTTGGCCTCAATTACCGGTCATTCTCGACTCACCCTTGGCAAGCCGGCTAACCAGGGTCTATCGTGAGCTGGACAGCTATTGGGATGTTGAAGCACAAAAGCGACTTGCAGGAGGGCGTAAGCCCTTGCATTTCAAGCAACTGATCATGATCGACAGTCACGCCCAACACGTGCAAGCAGTCAACTTTCTGGCCAACACTGGCCGCCCTGCGATCGTAATTGCAGCCAGTGGCATGTGCTCCAGCGGTCGCATAGTGAACTATCTGAAAGCCATGTTGGCTGACCCAAGGCACAATGTGCTTTTTACGGGCTATCAAGCTGGGGGGACGCCGGGTGCGTTGATACAAAAACATGGCCCGTCAGGTGGTTTTGTTGAATTGGAGGGTAAGCGCTGTATTATCCGTGCTGGCATTAGTACCTTGGGCGGGTATTCTGCGCATGCCGATCAGCAAGGCTTGCTGGATTTTGTTTCAGGTATGCAGCAATGGCCCGAAGAAATACACTTGGTCCATGGCGATGAGCCGGCAAGGAATGCATTGGCGAAGGAACTGTTGGGCCTGTATCAGGCTCAAAACAAAATTGTCGATCTACACATTCCGACGAATTTGAAGCCGCCACTGGGATTCCAGTCGCAGTGATGAAAAGAACCAGTTGCTTGTCATTTGCACATGCGCCGCACAATGGTAAAACACGGACGAACCCCTTAATGAATTGCCCATGCACATAACAAACACCACAGTCCCCCGCGACCCTGTCGTGCCGGAATCAGGCGACTGGTACCTGGTGCAATGCAAGCCCAGACAAGACGAACGTGCAGAGGAAAACCTCGAGCGACAGGGCTATGAATGTTCACGTCCGGTTTGCAGGCGTGAAAAGGTGCAACGTGGCCAAATGAGCTGTGTCCAAGAGTCGTTGTTTCCAGGCTACCTATTTATTCATATGCCGGAAGGAGCCAACTGGGCTCCCTTGCGTTCAACGCGCGGAGTTGCACGGGTGGTTGCTTTTGGAGGTCGGCCATTGGCGGTCAGTCACGAGTTGATCCTTCAGCTGCAATTGCGTGCCGACACGCATATCATCTCGACGTTTAACTCGGGTGACAAAGTCACCATCCTTGATCAAGGCTTCCCAGGCATTGAGTCCATATTCATGTCCATGGACGGCGAAGAAAGAGTCATTCTGCTTATCAACCTAATGAACCGCCAGCAACAGATCAGTTTGCCATTAGCGAGTATCACGACTCGATAAAGCAGGCTGAGGCTGTGGCTGCGGTCTGAACAGTCAATAATGAAAACCGTTCTCAGGGAATTGACGAATAATCCTGGGGCGGTAGCGTGTTTTTAACGCAGAACTTCCCCCTGTGCTAGTTGGGGCAGGAGGAGTTGGCAGGAAAATTAAGGACGTACTCGCGACATGACCACCCTCCAACGTAAAGGCATCATCCTCGCTGGCGGTGCGGGTACACGTTTGCACCCCCTTACACTTGGGGTGTCCAAGCAGATGTTACCTATTTATGACAAGCCCATGATTTTCTATCCGCTGTCTGTTCTCATGCTGGCGGGTATTCGTGAAATATTAATTATTTCAACGCCTGAAGATTTACCCAGCTTCCGAAAATTATTGGGTGATGGTAGCCAGTACGGTATTGACCTGAGTTATGCGCAGCAGCCGACGCCAGGAGGTTTGGCGCAGGCCTTTATCATTGGTGAGGCATTCATTGGCAGTCATCCAGTGTGCATGATCCTGGGTGATAATATTTTTTATGGGCATTACTTTTCAGAGAACTTAAAAGCTGCAATGTCAAAAACCTCTGGAGCCACGGTATTCGGCTATCATGTTTCTGATCCTGAAAACTTCGGTGTGGTTGAATTCGACAGCTTCGGGCGTGTGGTCAGCATTGAGGAAAAACCGGAAATACCAAAATCCAACTATGTCGTGGCAGGTCTGTATTTCTATGACAATAAGGTTGTTGATTTTGCCAGAAATATTAAGCCCTCTTTGCGTGGCGAACTCGAGATAACTGATATCAACTGTATGTACCTTCAACAAAATAGTTTGACGGTTGAAGTGTTAGGGCGTGGTTTCGCGTGGCTCGATACAGGTACACATGAATCATTACTTGAGGCAAGTTGTTTTGTTCGAACGATTGAGCAACGACAAGGTTTGAAAATTGCTTGCCTGGAAGAGATTGCATTCAATTTTGGCTGGATCACATCAGAGCAGTTGGCTCAGCAAGCAGAGAAGTTTAAAAAAACAGGTTATGGGCACTACCTGTTGCGTCTGATGTCAGAAAAGCGTGATATATGAAATTTATTACGACACCTATTTCAGGGTTGGTTATTGTTGAGCCTGATACTTTCAAGGATGATCGTGGCTGGTTTTCAGAGAGCTTTAACTTAAAGCGGTTTCGGATGGGTTTACAGTCACTGAAATTAGAGGCCCCGGAGTGCTTTGTTCAGGATAATGTATCAAGTTCGAAAAAGGGAGTTGTCAGGGGATTGCATTACCAATTGGCGCCTTTTGCTCAAGGAAAACTGGTAAGTGTGTCTCATGGTGCAGTCTTTGATGTGGCAGTAGATCTGCGCGTAGAGTCATCTACCTATGGTGAATGGTTTGCACTCGAGTTGAGTGACGCGAATAAAAAAATGCTCTGGGTTCCTGCAGGTTTTGCACATGGCTTTTTAGCGTTAGAGGACGACACACGAGTGAGCTATAAAGTTACCGAATATTACAACAAGGATTCAGAGCGGAGCGTGTTGTGGAACGATACGTGTCTGGGGATTCGGTGGCCAGTATTAAGTGAGTATTATTTAAGTGATAAAGATAAGGCCGCACCAGTATTTGTGAAGCTCCCCGGGTAAGAAGTCTCTTTGGGTACTAGGCACGCTGGGTCAAAATTTTTGTGTGCAGGCTCGGAGGGATGAAGTTGAAGAGTAATAAGATTTCAGTATGTGTTGTGTTGTGCGCGTGTTTATTGATAGTGCTGGGTGATGTGAGATTTATTATAGGCTCTGCGGGTTACTGGGTATTGTGGTGTGTTGTTATATGTATGGGGTTGTTTTTATCTTCTTGCCTGTATATCCGGACTGTAAGTGCTGAGTTATTTGTGTACCTGGTAGGGTTTATGCTGGTACTGGTGTCTTTTGTGTTGAGTGGTGTTGCTAATCAAAATGCCTATACCTTATATCAAGGTGTTAAGATTTTTTTTATCGCATTGGCATTTTTCTGTGTATTTGTTAATGCTCGTGACTTGGTTGGGGCAGATGTCTACAAGATAAGTTTGATATCAATAATGGTTGGCCTGTTTTTATTCTTGATATCTAAATATTCCCTGCGAGAACTATATGTTGAACTAGGGGATGGGCGGCAAGGTAGTCAGTTTGCATACCCTGGGGTCTTATGGAAAACACCAGCGTTTTTTATAGGTTTTGTCATTGCTGGACTGGTATTTGGCGCAGGGAGTAGGATTCTCTCTTTAGTTGCTTTAATTGGCGGCCTTTTCTTGCTGAAAGCCGACTCGAGTCGAACGGGGTTTTTAATCCTGGCGATGGTGGTACTGCTGTTTGTTTTGTTATGTGCTTATTTGAAGCCGAAAACAGCTTTGGTATGTTCTTTAGTAATGTGTCTGGGCGGTATAGGGTTGTTGATGCTTTACAGTGGCGGGTATGTTTTTATCAGCCATGCAGAAGAGCCGCTTGTATTAAATAGACTTGCAGCGGGGGATCCCACACGCACACAAATGCTCGCCGATGGCGTCATGCATGCTCAGCAATGTTTTCCTTTAGGGTGCGGGTTTGGTACAGCCACGTCCTTGGTCGATGGTGAGAATATGGTAGTACACAATGCATACCTTTCATCATTAGGTGATCTAGGTATTTTAGGTTTTATAGGTATGGTTGTACTTATGTTTTCGCCTATTATGTTCTTTCTTGGAAGGCTTATCAGTTTAAAATCTTTATCTATCAAGTCTCCTGAAAACCTGGCTTATTCAATTGCTGCATTTGGCGGGGTATTAGGCTATGCCCTTATAATGATGCTTCACCCCTTCAGCACAGAGCTCTCTGAGTGGGGGATATGGATTTTGATGGTCTCTATGTTGTCTGCATTTTCTCAGCGAATAGTTGCCAGTGAAAATGAAGATCAGGTAGAGGCATAACATGATTCTGCAATTTAAGAATGTAGGTTTGCTGTTTGTTGCGCAGTTAGTGAGCTATCTGATCCCTATTCTAGAAATTCCAATTTTAGCCAGAGCTTTAGGGGTTGACGAGTATGGGCATATATTGCTTATTCAAACAACTGCATTGTTGTGCTCTTTGGTTGTGGAATATGGATTTTCCTTAAGCGGATCGAGGCAAGTCGCACTATGTGTTGGTGAGAAACCGCTGCTGTCGAAAATTTATAATGAAATAACTTCTGCAAAAATAATGTTGACTGCGGGGATGGTAGTCACTTCACTTTTGATCATGTCTATCGCCACAGTCGATATCAAGCCGCAAGCTGCTGTGTGGGGCTACTTGTATTTTTTTGCATACGGATTTAGCAGTATTTGGTTATTTCAAGGTTTAGAAAAAATAACATTTCCGGTAGTCTTTGAGGTGTGTTTGAGATTTGTAGGGTTGTTCGTGCTGTTTATATTTGTCTCTCAACCTGAAGATGCACGTAACGCGCTGATGATTATGTCGTCATTTGCTTTGCTAAATACCGCAGTTGGCTTTTATCTTGTGTATAGAGTAGTCGGTGGTTTTTCGTTTGTGGCCAAAGGTGGAGTTAAACAGATAAAAGACGGTTTTCACAGTTTCTTATATAAAAGCTCAAATAATATAATGATGAGTGCCGGGCCTGCTTTAGTCGGTGTGATGTGCGGCCAAGCAGCCGTTGCGAAATTTGCTCCTGCCGAGAAAATAATAAAGGCTTCTGTAGGCTTGGTAGGGCCAGTATTAATAGGCTTGTACCCTTACTTGAGCAGGAAGTTATTGCAGTCCACATCTCTAAATTTGAAGTTTTCTACTTTTATTGTCGCGGGTTTGTTTTTTTTAGGCGTTGTAGGGGCGGGTATCATATTTGTTTTGGGTGATTATTTAGTCAGCTTGATGTTGGGCCCTGGGTTTGAAGAAGCAATTGTGATCCTGCGTATTTTTGTTTTTGTTATTCCTTTCAGAATGATGAATCAAGCGATGGGGCTAACGATATTCATGCCTCTGGGCAAGGATCGGATTTTAAGTTTTCTGCTGATATTTTTCTCGTTTTTTTCATTGATTCTAGCTGCGTTGCTTTCGTATGAATTTGACTTGAAAGGTGTTGTCTACGGGTTGGTGTTGTCGGAGATTGTTTTTTCAGCGTCGTTAGTGGCGTTTGCGATAAATATTAAGCGGGTAGAGAGTAGCGCATGTTGACAGTTGTTACGGCCACTTATAATAGGGCTTACACGCTTCCCCGATTATTTGAGAGTTTGCAAAAGCAAACTAAATTGAATTTTGAGTGGGTGGTGGTAGATGATGGGAGTGCTGATGAGACCGAGAGCCTTTTAAAGGATTTCCAAGTCAGAGCTTCTTTTCCCATGAAAATTGTCAAGCAAAAAAACTCAGGTAAACATGTCGCTATTAACTCGGGGGTTAGCGTAAGTAGTGGTGAGTGGATTTATTTTGTTGACAGCGATGATGCCCTTCCTGCGGATGCTGTGGCCGTTTTTACGGATACTCTTATTAAAGATGCAGGTGAAACTACAATTGGTTATTGCTTTAGGAAACAAAATTTTTCTGGAGGCATCATAGGACGACCTTGTGAGGGTTTACCGACAGAGTTTACGATCATGACTCCGACAGCAGCCGGAAATTATTATCAAGGCGACCTGGCTTATATATTCCAGCGTCAGGCGCTTATCAAACACCCATTTCCAGTGTTTGAGGGTGAGAAATTTGTGCCGGAGTTATTGGTTTGGAACAGAGTATCAGATGAAGGTGTGATTAAATTTTTTGGAAATAAAGTGCTCTATGTGTGTGAGTATTTAGAAGATGGATATTCTGCAAACTTCAACGCTAACTTGCGTCGGAATCCGTTAGGATTTGGTTGCTATTATAGTCAGCAAATTTCGCGGGAAAAAACTTTATCACGAAAAATCAAATGTGCTGTTCGGTATGCTCAGTGCCGTTTATATCACCTTCTAGGTAGGAAAGGGCACTAAGATGAAGATCCTTTATGTTATCACTGGGTTAGGTGTTGGCGGCGCAGAGCGGCAAGTTCTCGATCTGGCTGATCGATTTAGTAGTCAAGGGCATGAGGTCAAGATTTGTTATCTTACAGGGCCGGCCTTGTTACGTCCTAAGTCAAATGATATTGAACTCCTGCCGTTAAATCTTAAAAAAACGATGCCAGGGTTTATGGTTGGCATCATTAAGCTTAGAAAGATAATAAAAGACTTTGTGCCCGATGTTGTCCATGCGCACATGGTTCATGCTAATTTGTTTACGCGTATAGTTAGACCTTTTTGTGCTATCAAGAAATTGATCAATACGGCACATAATACTAATGAGGGAGGCCGTGCCAGAATGCTGGCATACCGGTTAACTCATTCCTTGGCCGATGTAACCACTAACGTTACGCTCGAGGCGGTTCATGTCTTTGAGCAAAAAAAAGCATGCCCCGTAGGAACTATGCAAGCGATACCTAACGGTATTGATACCGATATTTTTAAGCCTGACTTATTAGCCAGAGAAGAGATAAGAACTTCTGAGCATGTGGGTGAGGACGAAAAGCTTATCGTCGCAGTCGGGCGGTTAGTTGATGCAAAAGACTATGGGAATTTGTTAAGCGCTTTTAGTGAGCTTTGTCAGAAAAGATCGAACGTTAAACTGTGGATTGTGGGCGACGGTCCTGAAAGAGAAAAGTTAGCCGGTTCAGTGAAGTTATTGGGCCTTTCACAGTATGTTAGATTTTTGGGCGTAAGATCAGATGTCAATAAAATCTATAATGCCGCAGATTTATACACACTGTCTTCCGCATGGGAAGGCTTTGGGCTAGTGGTCGCTGAAGCGATGGCATCAGAAAAAGTAGTTGTGGCTACCGATTGCGGCGGTGTTAAAGAAGTATTGGGCGGGTGTGGATACTTGGTTTCTCGCAAAGACCCAACTGCACTTGCGCAGGCGATGTCTGCCGCTCTCGATCTTTCCCCCGAAGATAGCCGGAAATTATCGGCCTCAGCAAGAGAAAGAATAGTCGAAAATTACTCTATCAATGAAATAGTTGATGTTTGGGCGCGCATCTACACATCGTGATTGATAGCTGTTTCGTGTTGAAATTTAAGGCTTGATTATGAAAGAAGCGAAGATGTTAATAGTTACAACAGTGCCTGAAACCCTTAAGACAATACTGTCTCTTCAGCCGCGCTTTCTTAATCGCAATTTTTCCGTTCATTTGGCTAGTTCGGCTGAAGGTGCCGAGGAAACGCTTTCTGCTAAAGAAGGTGTTCCGTTTCATGTGGTTCCTATGAAACGTGGCATAAGTCCTTTGTCAGATCTCTTGTCGATTTTTAATATGTGTAGGCTGCTGTTTAAGTTAAAGCCATCAGTGGTTCACTCCTACACACCCAAGGCTGGATTGGTTTCAATGATCGCCGCTTTCATATGCGGTGTTCCTGTAAGAATACATACCTTTACCGGGCTTATATTTCCTACTCAAACAGGCTTAAAAAAAATACTGCTTGTCAATATTGACCGTATTATTTGCATGCTCGCGACTCGAATCGTTCCGGAAGGAGAGGGAGTAAGGCGGGATTTACTGTCTTTCGGAGTGACTCGCAAGAATATGTCGGTGATTGGTTATGGCAATATTGCGGGCGTTGATTTAGGTTTTTTTCAGCCTGGTATTGAGGCTATTAGCTCTAAGGCAGAGCTGCTGAAAAAGTCTTTGGGTATTGCGGATGAGGATTTCGTATTCTGCTATATTGGCCGTCTCAATAGAGATAAAGGATTGAGAGAGTTAGGTCAGGCTTTTTTGGAGTTGCCTGATTTTGTGCATTTGATAGTGGTCGGAGAACTGGATGCTGAGGCACCTGTAGACAGTGCAACCCTAACTCTTTTTAAGGAGCACCAACGAATTCATGCGTTAGGTTTTAAACCGGATATACGTGATGCGCTTGAAGCGTGTGATGCTCTGGTTCTTCCGAGTTACCGTGAAGGCTTTCCTAATGTTGTTCTGCAGGCGGGCGCTATGAGTAAGCCGGCCGTTGTAACAGACATAAACGGTAGCAACGAAATTATTGAGCCTGGTTTGAATGGGTGGGTCGCTAAGCCGCGGGATGTTTCCAGTTTGCAGATCGCAATGAGTCAAGCTGTCAACACACCTAAAACAGAACTTTTGAAAATGGGGGCATTTGCTCGATCTCGAATCGCGGAACGTTACGATCAAGCGGTTCATTGGGGGCGAATGAATGCATTCTATCTACAGGAATTGAACATTGATTAAGCGTTCTTTTGACTTTACAGCTTCGCTTTTGGGCTTGTTGCTGTTGTCGCCAATTATTGCTTATCTTGCTTTTGCGGTACGACGCAAATTAGGCAGTCCAGTATTATTTAGGCAAACCCGTCCAGGTCTTAAGGGTGTTCCCTTCGAGATGTTGAAGTTTCGGAGCATGAAAGATTCTGTCGATGATCGTGGTGACCCGTTACCTGATTCTGAGCGAATGACGCCTTTTGGATCATTTCTACGTTCTAGTAGTCTGGATGAACTACCGGGGCTATGGAATGTACTTAAAGGTGATATGAGTTTAGTGGGGCCTAGGCCTCTGTTGATGGAATATTTGCCTCTTTACAGTGCTGAGCAGAGTCGTCGCCATGATGTTAAGCCTGGTATTACCGGATGGGCGCAAGTCAACGGTAGAAATGCAATTAGTTGGGAGCAGAAATTTCAGTACGATACCTGGTACGTCGATAATAAGTCTTTTTGGTTAGACTTGAAGATCATTGCGCTCACTATTAAAAAAGTATTTGTTCGTGAAGGCATCAATGCCACAGGTGAGGCAACCATGTCTAAGTTTGCAGGGGATAAGCCTGCAAAAAAACTGGCGATTTTGGGCACTGGAGGGCACGGTAAAGTAGTAGCCGACACCGCAGAAGTTTGCGGTTGGAACGATATAGAGTTCTTTGATGATCGCTGGCCTGCGATAGAGAAGGTTGAACACTGGTATGTTTCGGGAGATAGCCAGCAACTCCTGATGCGCTTGCACGAGTTTGATGGCGTTATAGTGGCTATCGGCAGTAACGAAATCAGGTATTCGAAAATTACTGAACTGCTTGCCGCACAAGCTCCGCTTGTTTCTTTGATTCATCCCGCTGCAACCATTAGTCGATACGCCAGTATTGGCAAGGGTGGAGTTGTTTTTGCAGGGGTTGTAGTTAATTCATATGCGACCATTGGAGTTGGCTCGATTCTTAATACCGGGTGCAGTATTGATCATGATTGCTGCCTAGCGGATTATGTTCATATCAGTCCAGGTGCTAGATTAGCAGGAGGGGTTAAAATCGGCCGGTTGAGCTGGGTTGGTATTGGTGCGAGTATCCGACAGTCAATTCACATCGGCTCGAATGTAAAGGTTGGCGCAGGAGCCGTAGTTGTTGAGGATACAGCTGACGATTTGACTGTTGTCGGTGTACCTGCCAGAGTTTTAAGATCTGGTGATGACTGATATTGGTTCCAAGTAGGGTTTATCGTTTTTCTGATGTGCACTGGTATTTTTTAATATTGAGGTTATGGGTGGTGATTAGTGAGTAATGTACAGTTTTCTCCTTGGCCGTCCTTCACAGAAGAAGAGGCCGACGCTGTCCGGGATGTAATCCTTTCTAACAAGGTCAACTATTGGACCGGTCAGGAAGCACGTACTTTTGAGAAAGAGTTCGCGAAGTGGTCCGGCACTGAATACGCCGTCGCTTTAGCCAACGGTACTGTGGCACTGGATTTGGCGTTGCAAGCGCTAGGCATTGGAGCGGGCGATGAAGTGATCGTGACATCACGTACTTTCCTTGCTTCGGTTTCAAGTATTGTCAATGCAGGTGCGGTGCCTGTATTTGCTGACGTGGATTTGGACTCGCAAAACGTTACCGCTGAGTCTATTCGCAAGGTTTTGAGTCCTCGCACCAAGGCGCTGATCTGCGTTCATTTGGCGGGCTGGCCATGTGATATGGACCCGATAATGGCTTTAGCTGAAGAACATGGGCTCAAAGTCATTGAGGATTGTGCTCAAGCTCATGGCGCCTTGTATAAAGGCCGCCCCGTAGGCTCTATCGGGCATATTGGCGCCTGGTCCTTTTGTCAGGACAAAATCATGACCACGGGCGGAGAAGGGGGAATGGTCACGACCAATGATCGCCAGCTCTGGGCTGACATGTGGGCCTACAAAGATCATGGCAAGAGTTGGGAAGCTGTCTATGAGCGCGAGCATGCTCCGGGGTTTCGCTGGTTGCATGAAAGTTTTGGGACTAACTGGCGCATGCTTGAGGTGCAAGCTGTTATAGGTCGCATTCAATTGCGGCGTATGCATGACTGGCAGTCTGCTCGCCTGAGAAATGCCCAGCGGATTTGGAGCGCCGCCCAGCAATTGCCGGCCCTTCGTGTACCTGTCTTGCCAGCCGATGATGTGCATGCGGCTTACAAGTGCTATGTGTTTGTGCGCCCCGAAAAACTTAAATCTGACTGGTCCCGTGATCGCATTCTCACTGAAATAGTCGCTCGAGGGGTACCTGCCTTTTCCGGGTCGTGTTCCGAGGTCTATCTTGAGAAAGCCTTTGACAACACCGGCTGGCGCCCGACGCAGCGCCTTGAACACGCAAAAGAGCTGGGTGAAACCAGCCTGATGTTTCTAGTTCATCCAACACTTACTGAACAAGAGGTAGACTTCAGCTGTCAGACACTGAGTAGCGTTATGCAGGAAGCATCATTGGAAGCTGGTGCTACCGTATAAATACTACGATTGCATTGAGCAAAAGATTGCGGATTGATTTTGGAGCGGCACAGGTGTTCAAAGATGTTATGGATATAATTCGATCATATTTATTAAATTTGTCTCGGCGACAAAAGCGCTTTATTCAAGTACTTACAGACGTCATCCTCGTTTGGTTTGCCTTGTGGCTGGCGTTTGTCGTTCGCTTGGGTCTCGACGACATGATCAATCCTGTCAAAGCACATGTTTGGCTATTTGTAGTCGCTCCTCTCATTGCTATCCCTCTCTTCGTTCGCTTCGGGATGTACCGCGCCGTCATGCGCTATTTTGGCAATGATGCCCTGATAGCCATTATCAAAGCGGTCAGCCTGTCCGCGCTGATTCTTGCTGTTGTTGTGTACTGGTACAGCAACCACGACAACGTCGTGCCGCGCTCGATCATTTTCAACTATTGGTGGTTGAGTTTGATCATGCTCGGTGGTTTACGCCTGGCCATGCGGCAATACTTCTTGGGCGACTGGTTCTCCGCCGCACAGCACGTGCCATTTACCAGCCGAGATGACGGGTTGCCACGTGTCGCTATTTACGGGGCCGGCGCTGCAGGTAACCAACTGGTCGCCGCGCTTCGGATGGGCCGCCTTATGCGTCCTGTGGCATTTGTTGACGATGATGACAGCATTGCTGATCGGGTTATTTCTGGCTTGCAGGTTTTCAAGCCTGAAGATATGCAGAGAATGATCGACCGGACTGGCGCTCAAGAGTTGCTGCTGGCCATTCCTTCATCATCACGTGCTCGACGTCGTGAGATTTTGGGGTTGCTAGAAGGCTTCCCACTTCACGTGCGCAGTGTTCCAGGCTTCATGGACTTGGCCAGCGGCCGAGTGAAGGTTGATGATATCCAGGAAGTGGATGTCGCTGATTTGCTAGGCCGTGATGCTGTTCCAGCACAAGCAGAACTGTTGGAACACTGCATTAAAGGCAAGTGTGTTCTGGTCACAGGGGCAGGTGGCTCCATCGGGTCCGAACTGTGTCGACAGATTCTGAGCCTGAAGCCCACTACATTGCTTTTGTTCGAGCACGGGGAGTTTAATCTTTACAGCATTCTCAGTGAGCTGGAGCAGCGCGTTAAATGTGAGTCACTGATGGTGCGTGTTTTGCCGATTTTGGGCTCTGTACGTAACCCTCAGAAATTGCTGGATGTGATGCGAACCTGGCATGTTGACACTGTCTATCACGCCGCGGCCTATAAGCATGTGCCTATGGTTGAGCATAATGTGGCTGAGGGTGTGCAGAATAATGTTATGGGCACTCTTTATACCGCACAGGCAGCTTTGCAGTCGGGTGTTGCCAACTTTGTATTGATCTCTACTGACAAGGCGGTACGCCCGACCAATGTGATGGGGAGTACCAAGCGTTTGGCTGAAATGACGTTGCAGGCGCTGAGCCAAGAAATAGCTCCCGCTTTGTTTGGTGACTCGTCCAATGTGTCACGAGTCAATAAAACCCGATTTACCATGGTTCGTTTTGGTAATGTGTTGGGTTCTTCGGGCTCAGTGATTCCTCTGTTTCATAAACAAATCAAAGCCGGTGGGCCATTGACTGTGACTCACCCCAAGATTACTCGTTACTTCATGACGATCCCTGAAGCTGCGCAGTTGGTTATTCAGGCAGGCTCAATGGGCCAGGGCGGTGATGTGTTTGTTCTCGACATGGGGGAGCCTGTACGCATTGTTGAATTGGCCGAGAAGATGATTCACCTTTCAGGCTTGAGTGTGCGCTCGGAAAAGAATTTGCATGGTGATATCACCATCGAATTCAGCGGCCTGCGTCCTGGTGAAAAGCTTTATGAAGAGTTGCTTATCGGTGATAACGTCGCAGCTACCCAGCACCCCATGATTATGCGTGCAAACGAAGATATGTTGTCTTGGGATGAGCTGAAAGATAGATTGACACAGTTGATGCATGCCGTTCACCAAGATGACTATGTGCAAGTCCGGCAGATACTGTGTAATACCGTGAGTGGTTATTCGCCCGAGGGCGAAATTGTTGACTGGGTTCATCAGCAGAGCCGTTCTTAAATGTCATTATTCTGCGATGGTTGCAGGGTCCGGTGTCACTGATTCATGGCCTTTGGGCCTAGTAGAGCCAAGCCAGTCATTGACTGGCTTTTTTTATCTTGAAATAACGCTCTGTAGTTTGCTGCTCACGTTGTCGTTACTTTTTTCTCATGTATCGCTTTTCTATATGGATAAACGTGAGTGTCGAAATAGAGGTTACCAAGGGAATAGCAAGCATGTTGATCGACCAAAATGTGGTTTTGGAGATCGCGGATAAATCCAGGAATAATGAAGCGGTCTGGAACGTCAGATAAAGTACAGGTAGATGCATGAGGTAGATGCTGTAGCTGATATCGCTCAATCGATTTAAGCATTGGGCGTGCAGTACTTTAGGATTTGCCAATGTGATGCATAGAAAAAAGCAGGATGTCAATACGAATCTTAATGAGCCATATCCTTGTGCCTCTTTGACACCACACGTGTAAATAAATATGCCCAGCGCCAGTGTTGATAAGATTCCGGCGTTAAGCTTCGAGCATTGGATTTTTTTATGAAGAACGGCCGCCACGATTCCCGTCAGAAAATAGGACCAGCAGACAACAGCGCTGACACTTAGGTCTATGGCTGTTAATACCACTGCAGTGGCCAGTATCAGCTTGTTATATTTTGATCTGTAGGCCAGAGCGATCAGGGGTAATACGGCATAGAATCGCCATTCATGTACCAGTGTCCAAGTGACAGAGTTGAGTGGGGTTAAAATGATGTGGCCAATTTTAGATGGACCATCGAGGAAGTTGAACGTCAGCATGCTTGCAAGTGTAAGCAGTGTGTCTTTATTGAATATTTCAAAGCTTGAAAAAAAACAGGCTATCAAGAAAACAATGGCTGAAGAGAAGTAATATAAAGGGGCGACTCTTCGTACTCGGCCTTCAAAAAAATTATCCCATTGCATATTGGGTGTTTTCATCAGCTTGTCAAAAAACAAAAAGCCGGTAATGCAGAAAAATATTTGAACACCGAATGACCCGAGGTTTGGATAGATCCACCCCCAAGACGAGAATGTATTGTTTGTGATTCCTAGGTTGGTAAGGATAAACGGTGCGTGATTGATAAATACAAAAACAGCGGCTAAACCTCTAAGGCCATTAATGAATTTATAATCATGTTTTATCTCGGCTTTTTCGATTTTCTCTTTGAATAATGTCGAGAAAAGCAAGAAGATCGCCACTATTGAAAGCGATATGGCTATGGACTCTGCTGTGTATTCTGTATTCATTCGGTTGTGAGGGCCTGTTACTAGTGGCGGAGCTCTTATGGTCAGTGATGACCACCTCGTTCATGATTTTACCGACGTCATTCACCTTGAGGGTGTGGGTTGTCAGCTCCGATGGAACTTGATTAACCTGCAGGCAGAATAATCTATGCCTTTGCTCAAGGCTACTAGACATACTCGCTAATAATGATTTTTCTCATCGATGCAAACACCTCATTTTCCTGGAGGTGTTTTGGCCGTAAAGCTCTATTTCAATAAAAATGATCAATATTTACCTGTCTCCAGCCGTTTTTTCACTGCGCAAGGTATTAAATTAGTGCGCTGTTGTTTTGGCGTACACACCTTGCAATTGACACATTTTTGACACGCCTCCCTCATCGCCTATGTTTGGAATACAGCTCAGGAAAGCTGTTTCCACTTAACGATGTATTGGAGTGTCACTTATGCGTATTGCCTTTCTCCCTTCTATGTTTCTTGCTCTAATGGTCGGTATGTCCAGCGCGGTTCACGCGACGCCTACGACAGATGCGGCTCAACCGGTTGTAGCTACGATTGCTTCGCCTGATACCCAAGTTATGACAATCAACCTTAATACAGCAGATGAGGCGACACTTCAGCGTGAGCTTTCTGGTATAGGCTCTGCCAAGGCAAAAGCAATTGTCGCTTATCGTGAGGCTAACGGTGACTTTGCCTCGGCGGATGAGCTTCTGGAAGTCAAAGGAATCGGCAAGGCTATTTTTGAGAAGAATCGCGACAGGGTCTCGGTTAACTAAATTAAGCGCTTGAACGCACAAGGCCAGTCAATGACTGGCCTTTTGATTGTTACGATTGGGTTTATTCCACCGGTTGCTTCAACGTGTTGCGCGTCACATCCAATATTTTCTCTCTTAACGCATCATTCTCTGCGCTACGAGCAAGCACCAGCGCCCTACCAGGG
This sequence comes from Pseudomonas sp. NPDC096917, assembly GCF_044762555.1. Taxonomy (NCBI): domain Bacteria; kingdom Pseudomonadati; phylum Pseudomonadota; class Gammaproteobacteria; order Pseudomonadales; family Pseudomonadaceae; genus Pseudomonas; species Pseudomonas sp. NPDC096917. Next base: position 18,083 of record NZ_JBIWEO010000013.1, read on the forward strand.
GGCGCGAAGTTCATAATGCTTTGATTTTCTGTATCAGGCCCTTGCAACGTGTTTTCGATTTGTTTGAGTCGAGCGTTGAGCGCAGAGTCGGTGATTGGGCTGGCAATCCCTTGTCTTGCCATTTCAGCAGACATGGTCGGCAGTGGGCAGCCTTCGTGCGGCGACGTCACGTGCCACTTCGACAGGTAGGTATTGATAAAGGCGTTCAGCGGTTGGGTTGAGTTGAATATGTCCGTGCAAAAACCGTTTATTTCGCCGGCAGCTTGCTCAATGCTTCTTCTACCCCTTCGTTTTCGCAAGCAAAGCGAGCATAGAACGACTGTGTGTGAGGCCTTTGGCTTTCATGAGGGGCTGCAAGCCTGTCGCCCCAATCCCGTCTATGCGAAAAAGCCCTGCGGCTTCTTTGATGATGCGCTGATGGGGTAGGGCTTATGATTTTCAGAGTACCGCATGGCAGTTGTCTCTTTAATCCAATAAAAGCATCATCGTGTTGAGTATCAAGGCTTTACACGTTTGTTTAGCTTTTGGTGTTTTGAGAATTGCTCTCAGAACTCAATTTCTTGATTCCACACTGAGAGCGACCTCTGTGTTATTTGTCCCTTGATTCCTTTGCATCCATCTCGGCATTGCGTTCAGCAACACGCTTGCGTTCTTCGTCGGTCAGTTCAACTTTGTTGGCAGTTTCGCGTAAGGTCATCAGGCCGCCAACAATGGCGCCGATGGCTACGATGAGAATTAACCAGGCATACCAGGGCATCGTTTTCTCCTTGATGAGCAAGATGCTGAGCAAAAAATTTGCGCGGCGTGTTGCTGTCTATCCTATTGAGTGTGTGAGCAGCCACTGGTTTCATTGTAGGCCGGTTATCTTTTTGCGCGCGATGGTTCGCCTGAAGATGATTAAAGTCATGAAAATACGATCATCGGGTGCCGGTAGACGACCGCTTCCGCTACAATGCGCGCCGATTTCGACCAGCCTGAGAACCCGCTAATGTCCGACTGCCAGACTCCTATCATCGTCGCCCTGGATTTCCCGACGCGTGACGCCGCACTGAAATTGGCTGATCAGTTGGACCCTAAACTGTGCCGTGTGAAAGTAGGCAAAGAGCTGTTTACCAGCTGTGCAGCGGAAATTGTCGGCACCCTGCGTGATAAAGGTTTTGAGGTGTTCCTGGATCTTAAATTCCATGACATCCCAAACACCACGGCAATGGCCGTCAAGGCAGCTGCCGAGATGGGCGTGTGGATGGTCAACGTTCACTGCTCGGGCGGCCTGCGGATGATGGCCGCGTGCCGTGAGGAGTTGGACAAGCGTTCCGGGCCTCAGCCGCTGCTGATTGGTGTGACTGTATTGACCAGCATGGAGCGTGAAGACCTCGCTGCAATCGGCCTGGACATCGAGCCTCAAGAGCAAGTCTTGCGTTTGGCTGCTCTGGCCCAAAAGGCCGGGATGGATGGGCTGGTGTGCTCGGCTCTGGAAGCCCAAGCGCTCAAGACCGCGCATCCATCGCTACAACTCGTAACGCCGGGGATTCGTCCTGCTGGCAGCGCATTGGATGACCAGCGTCGCATTCTGACTCCGCGCCAGGCGCTGGATGCGGGTTCTGATTACCTGGTCATTGGCCGGCCAATCAGCCAAGCGGCTGATCCGGCCAAAGCATTGGCTGCTGTTGTTGCCGAAATAGCTTAAGCGTGCCTGCGATGTCGCCGCAGCCTGGGCTGCGGCGACAGCAGTTTTTAGACCTTCAAAATCAACTTGCCGAAGTTCTCACCGCTGAACAGCTTCAGTAGGCTTTCTGGAAAGGTTTCCAGCCCCTCGACAATATCCTCTTTGCTTGTCAGTTGGCCTTTGGCCAGCCAACTTGCCATTTCTTGCCCGGCCGCAACATAACGGTCGGCATAGTCCATCACCACAAAGCCTTCCATTCGTGCACGGTTGACCAGCAGCGACAGATAGTTTGTCGGGCCTTTGACCGCTTCCTTATTGTTGTACTGACTGATCGCGCCGCAGATGATGACGCGGGCTTTGTAGTTCAGACGACTGAGTACGGCATCAAGAATATCGCCGCCTACGTTGTCGAAGTACACATCGACACCTTTAGGGCATTCGCGTTTTAGGCCAGCGAGAACTTCTTCGTTCTTGTAGTCAATGACGCCGTCAAAGCCCAGCTGTTCAACCAGATAGGCGCACTTTTCTTTTCCGCCTGCGATACCCACCACGCGGCAGCCCTTGAGCTTGGCAATCTGTCCGGCAATGCTGCCAACGGCACCCGCCGCACCCGAAATAACCACGGTGTCCCCGGCTTTGGGCGCGCCGACTTCGAGTAAAGCGAAATAGGCGGTCATGCCCGTCATGCCTAGCGCCGATAAGTACACAGGCAGTGGCGCCAGTTTCGGGTCTACTTTGTAGAAGCCGCGCGGCTCACCGACGTAGTAATCCTGCACTCCCAGTGCACCGTTTACGTAGTCGCCGACGGCAAAACCTGGATGCTTTGAAGCAATCACTTTGCCGACACCCAGTGCGCGCATTACCTCACCCAAACCCACAGGCGCAATGTAGGACTTGCCTTCATTCATCCAGCCGCGCATCGCCGGGTCAAGGGACAGGTATTCATTTTTAACCACGATCTGTCCATCACCGGGCTCGGCAAGCGGGACTTGTTGATAGGTGAAGGTATCGCGGGTGGCTGCTCCGACGGGGCGTTTGGCGAGAAGGAATTGGCGGTTAGTCTCGGCGGTCATCGTAGGTGCTCATCATTAAGGCAAACTCTGTTGATAGACCTTCTTGGGCGTCACAGCAAGTTAATGTGGCTTTACGAATGGTTTTCTATCCGTTGGAGTGATTTTAGTAGGCAGGTTTTTATCCCTTCGAATAATAAGCATCTGTTAGCGCGTGCCTACACTGAACACGTCTTTCCCCTTCGAGGATAAAAACAATGAGCATGACGTTTTCCGGTCAAGTGGCGCTGGTCACGGGAGGTGGTGCGGGTATTGGACGAGCCACCGCGCAGGCTTTTGCGGCTGAGGGCTTGAAAGTCGTCGTGGCTGATCTGCATGCCGCAAGCGGGGAGGCGACGGTTGAACAGATCAAGGCTGGCGGTGGGATTGCCGTATTTGTGCGTTGCAATGTCACCCTTGAGAGTGAGGTCAAGCACTTGATGGAACAGACCATTAACACTTACGGCCGTTTGGACTACGCCTTCAACAATGCCGGTATTGAGATTGAACACGGACGCTTGGCTGATGGGACGCAGGACGAGTTTGACGCGATCATGGGTGTTAACGTCAAAGGTGTCTGGTTGTGTATGAAATATCAGTTGCCGCTGATGCTCAATCAGGGCGGTGGTGCCATCGTCAATACCGCCTCGGTGGCGGGTCTGGGCGCAGCCCCCAAAATGAGTATTTACTCGGCGTCCAAACATGCAGTGATTGGCCTGACCAAGTCGGCAGCCATTGAATATGCCAAGAAAAAAATCCGCGTGAATGCGGTGTGCCCAGCGGTGATCGATACCGATATGTTCCGTCGCGCCTATGAGGCAGACCCTAAAAAGGCTGAATACGCTGCGGCCGTTCACCCTATGGGGCGTATTGGTAAGGTTGAAGAGGTGGCGAGTGCCGTGCTTTATCTGTGCTCGGACGGCGCTGCGTTTACCACGGGCCATGCCTTGGCGATTGATGGCGGGGCGATGGCGATTTAAGAGGTTGGCACTGTAGCCGCTGCCGAAGGCTGCGATAAGGTCCGAAGGCCTTGAACCCCAGCGCAGACTCGCGACAGTGGCTACAGATTGTACATGTGCTTGATCAGCGGGTTTTCCAGTTCAAGATCATCAGGGTCAACACGCCTGCCACAATGCCCCAGAAAGCCGAGCCGACCGAAAACAGGCTCATCCCCGATGCGGTGACCATAAATGTCACCAGTGCCGCTTCACGCTCTCTCGATTCACTCATGGCGATCGTCAGGCCATTGATGATTGAGCCGAACAAGGCCAGTGCTGCAATCGACAACACCAGTTCTTTGGGCAGCGCGGCAAACAGGGCGGCCAGCGTGGCACCAAACGTGCCGGCAATACCGTAGAAGATTCCGCACCACATGGCCGCCGTGTAACGCTTCTTTGGGTCTTCGTGGGCATGCGGCCCGGTACAGATCGCGGCGCTGATGGCGGCCAGGTTAACGCCGTGGGAACCGAACGGGGCGAGGAGCAATGAGGCTACGCCGGTAGCGCTAATCAGGGGGGAGGCTGGCACGGTATAGCCATCGGCCCGCAATACCGCGACTCCCGGCATGTTTTGCGACGTCATGGCCACCACAAACAGCGGTATACCAATACTGATGGTGGCCGCCAGCGAGAATGAAGGCGTGGTCCATACCGGTACTGCGACTTCGAGCGCAAAGCCGCTGAAATCCAGAAGTCCGAACACGCTCGAGATCAGGGTGCCAATCACCAGCGCGGCCAGCACGGCGTAGCGCGGTGACAGGCGTTTGACGATGAGATAGGTGAAAAACATCCCGATAACCAAACCGGTGCGATGTTGCACAGCAACGAAAATCTCGCTGCCGATCTTGAACAAGATGCCTGCCAGCAACGCCGCAGCCAGAGAGGACGGGATTCGTTTGACCAAACGCTCAAAACTGCCGGTCACGCCGCAGATGATGACCAGCACTGCACAGGTGATGTAGGCACCGATTGCTTCGTGGTAACTAACGCCGCCCAAGCTGGTAATCAGCAGTGCCGCTCCCGGCGTTGACCAGGCGACCGTAATCGGGGTGCGATAACGCAAGGATAAGCCTATGCTGCAAACGGCCATGCCAATTGACAGCGCCCAAATCCATGAAGAGATTTGCCCCGTGGTCAAACCTGCTGCCTGGCCAGCTTGAAACATCAGCACCAATGAACTGGTGTAGCCGGTCATCATCGCAATGAAGCCTGCGACCATGGCAGAAGGTGAGGTGTCGGCCAAAGGATGCAAGCGCGGCTGAGTGGCGTCGTTCATAAAACGCAATTCCTTGTACTGAACAGAGTGTTCTTCAATAGAGTTCGAACAGAGCGCAAGCCTAAACGCAAAAGTAACATTTCATTGCAATACAGCCGGGGGCGCAAATGACCGTACAGTCGTGCTCGCACTCGGGCTTGTGTACAATGCGGCCTGTTTTTTTGCATTAATTCATTGCCAGCGACGCCCGTTTACGTATTAACGTAACGCCTTATTCGCCGCCGCTTTCCCATTCGAGTGCCCATGAACGAACAGTTGCAGCCTCTCAAGAAACCCTCCCGCGCAGGCAAGGCCGGCCGCAGTGGAACCCAGGACGATATTGTCTACGCGCACATCTTTGAGGCGATTCTCGAACAGCGCCTGGCGCCGGGCACCAAATTGAGCGAAGAAGCACTGGGTGAAATTTTTGGGGTGAGCCGCACCATCATTCGTCGAGCGCTGTCGCGCCTGGCCCATGAAGGTGTTGTGCTGTTGCGCCCTAATCGCGGTGCGGTGGTGGCGAGTCCGAGTATCGAGGAAGCGCGTCAGGTATTTTTTGCCCGGCGCATGGTGGAAAAAGCCATCACTGAATTGGCCGTTAACCACTCGACGGCAGATGATCTGGCTGAGTTGCGCAAGATGGTGCAAGACGAGCGCGACAGCTTTTCGCGCGGTGATCGTGGTGCTGGCATTCGACTGTCTGGCGAATTCCACTTGAAGCTGGCGGAAGCGGCAAAGAATGCGCCGCTCATCAGCTTCCAGCGCAGTCTGGTGTCGCAAACGTCGCTGATTATTGCCCAATACGAGAGTGGCAATCGCTCACACTGCTCCTATGACGAGCACATGCAACTGATCGATGCGATTGAAGCGCGCGATGCTGCGTTGGCAGTGGACCTGATGATGCACCACATGGACCACATTGACAGCAAGCTCAACCTCGACGAAGAAGGCGCCTCGGACGATCTGCATGCGGTGTTCTCGCACTTGCTGCAAACCAAAGGCAAAAGCCACCGTTAATCTGTAGGAGCTGCCGCAGGCTGCGATCTTTTCAATATCAAAAGATCGCGAGCAAGCACGCTCCTACACAGTTTTACCCAGTCCCTTAACGCTGATGCACCAGGTTCCCTGCTGCATACGTCTGCTCAACCGTGCGATCGTCGCCCAGGGTCATCAACACAAACAACGTGTCGGCGATGTTTTTGGATTGCTGGAGGCGATAGCTCATCAGCGGGGTGGCGTTGTAATCCAGCACCACAAAGTCTGCGTCGCTGCCAGGTGCCAGGTTGCCGATCTTGTCTTCCAGACGCAGAGCGCGCGCGCCGCCCAAGGTGGCTAAATACAGTGATTTGAATGGATTGAGGCGTGCGCCCTGTAGCTGCATCACCTTGTAGGCTTCGTTCAACGTGTTGAGCAGCGAGAAGCTGGTGCCTGCGCCTACGTCGGTGCCCAATCCAACATTGAGTTTGTGCTTTTCAGCCATTGGCAAGTTAAACAGGCCGCTGCCCAGAAACAGGTTGGATGTTGGACAGAAAGCCACCGCCGAGCCTGTTTCAGCTAGGCGCGCGCATTCTTCGTCACACAAATGCACGCCATGGGCAAATACCGAGCGTTCGCCCAATAGCTGGTAATGGTCGTACACGTCCAGATAGCCCTTACGTTCCGGGAACAGCGATTTCACCCACTCGATTTCCTGGAGGTTTTCGCTGATATGGGTATGCAGGTACACGTCCGGGTATTCGCTCAGCAATTTGCCCGCCAGGGTTAATTGTTCCGGGGTACTGGTCGGTGCGAAACGTGGGGTCACGGCGTAATGCAAGCGGCCTTTGCCATGCCAGCGTTCGATCAGCGCCTTGCTGTCGTTGTAGCCCGTTTCTGGCGTATCTGTCAGATAGTCTGGAGCGTTGCGGTCCATCATCACTTTACCCGCAATCAGACGCAGATCCAGGCGCTGTGCAGCCTCGAACAAAGCGTCCACCGATTGCGGGTGCACACTGGCGAACACCAAGGCGGTTGTTGTGCCATTGCGCAACAGTTCCTTAAGGAAGATATCCGCCACTTTTTCAGCGTGTACCTTGTCGGCGAACTGGTTTTCGCAGGGGAAGGTGTAGGTGTTCAGCCAATCGAGTAGCTGTTCGCCGTAAGCCCCGATCATCCCGGTTTGTGGGAAGTGAATATGGGTGTCGATAAAGCCCGGTGTAATCAGCGCATCGCTGAAGAAGGTGATGTCGGTATCGGCCTCCAATGTGGCGAGCAATTCACTGGCATGACCCAGCGCTTTGATTTTGCCGTCTTCGACCACCAGCAAGCCATCTTCAAAATACTCGTAGGAGGCCTCGATCCCGACTTCGGCGGGGTCGGCGATGCTGTGCAGGATGGCGGCGCGATAGGCTTTACAGGTCATAACAACTCTCAGTGCGTGGCATGGCTGCGTCGTGAAGACGCCAGCAATTGTTTAATCGGTTCAAGCCCGACAGGGGCGGCGCAGGCGGTGTGCTGGCCAAAATGGGCGTTATACGTGGCGATGACTTCGCCGGCGATAGCGATCGCAATTTCAATCGGCAACTTGCCTTTGACTTCATTTAAGCCCATTGGGCAGCGCATGCGCTGGACATGGGCGGCGCTGATGCCTCGCTCGTGCAGGCGATGTTCAAACTTCATGCGCTTGGTTTTAGACCCAATCAGGCCGAAGTAGGTAAAGTCATTGCGTTTGAGCAGGGCGGCGCAGAGTTCCAGATCCAGGGCGTGATTATGCGTCATGACGATGCAGTAGCAACCCGTAGGCAGCTCATTGATCTCATCGACCGGGTCTTCGGTCACGATTTTATGCACGCCGTCCGGGATGAGCGCAGGGAACTCCTGTTCCCGCGAGTCGATCCAGCGGACGCGGCACGGCAGGCTGGCCAGCAGCGGCACCAGTGCGCGAGCGACATGACCGGCGCCGAACACGGCGATCTGCGCCTGCACCTGGCACATAGGCTCGAATAGCAGCACCGCGACACCGCCACAGCATTGGCCGAGGCTGGCACCCAGACTAAAACGCTGTAACTGCGGCCCTTGCTTGTGGGCGTTGAGCATTTCGCGGGCAATGGTCATGGCCTTGAATTCCAGATGCCCGCCACCGATGGTGTCGAATATCTGACTGGCGCTGATGACCATTTTGGAGCCGGCATTGCGTGGGGTCGAGCCTTGCTCTTCGATGATTGTCACCAACACACAGGGTTCACCTTGTTGCTGTAAACAGGCCAGCGCGCTGATCCAGTTATTCATGGTCTTCCCCTCGCTCCTTTGTAGCCGCTGCCGCACGCGTCGATAAGGGCCGCAGGTGCTTCAGGTTTTCCGGGCTGCTACGCAACCCATCGCAGCCTTCAGCAGTGGCTACGCAGTTACGCATCTGCTCACAGCCCCAGAGCACCCGTTCCGGAGTGGCGGGGGCGTCGATAGTGGGCTGCACGCGATAGTCGGCCAGGCTCGCGACGGCGTCTTTAATGGCGCACCATGCGGCAATGCCGAGCATAAAGGGCGGTTCGCCCACGGCTTTGGAGTGAAAGACCGTGTCTTCCGGGTTCTTGCGGTTTTCTACCAGCGTGACCCGCAGATCCAGGGGCATATCGGCGACGGTCGGGATCTTGTAGCTGGCCGGGCCATGGGTCATCAGCTTGCCTTTGGTGTTCCACACCAATTCTTCCATGGTCAACCAGCCAGCGCCCTGAATGTAGCCGCCTTCAACCTGGCCGATGTCGATGGCCGGGTTCAGCGATGCACCCACGTCATGCAGGATGTCGGTGCGCAACATTTTGTATTCGCCGGTCAGGGTGTCGACGATCACTTCCGCGCAAGCGGCACCAAACGCGTAGTAGTAAAACGGGCGACCGCGCGCCTGACTGCGGTCGTAAAAAATCTTCGGCGTTTTGTAGTAACCGGTACTCGACAGTGAAACCTGGCCGAAATAGGCCTGCTGTATCAGTGCTTCAAAGCTCAGGATCTGCTCGCCAACGCGTACCAGGCCGTTATGAAAATGCACCTCCTGCGCAGTGACCTGATACTGACTGGCGGCAAATTCAATGAGTCGCTGCTTGATGATCTGCGCTGCGTTCTGCGCCGCTTTGCCATTCAGGTCGGTACCGCTGGAAGCCGCGGTCGGCGAGGTGTTGGGCACTTTGTCGGTGTGAGTGGCGGTGATCTGCACGCGGCTGATCTCGACCTGAAACACTTCGGCCACCACTTGCGCGACCTTGATGTTCAGGCCCTGACCCATTTCTGTGCCACCGTGGTTCAAATGGATGCTGCCGTCAGTGTAGATATGGATCAGCGCCCCGGCCTGGTTGAGAAAGCTGGCTGTGAACGAAATGCCGAACTTGACCGGTGTCAGAGCCAGGCCCTTTTTCAGAACCGGGCTGTTGGCGTTGAAGGCCTGGATGGCAGCGCGACGTTCTGTGTACTGGCTGCTGGCTTGCAGTTCCTCGGTCATTTCGTGAAGCAAGTTGTGCTCCACGGTTTGGTAATAGTGGGTCACGTTACGGTTGGTTTTGCCGTAGTAATTAGTTCTGCGCACTTGCAGCGGGTCGAGCTGCAAGTGACGAGCAATCCGGTCCATGACTTCTTCGATGGCAACCATTCCTTGGGGGCCGCCGAAGCCTCGATAGGCTGTGTTCGAGGCTGTATTGGTTTTGCAGCGATGGCCATGGATGGTGACGTCGCCCAAGTAATATGCGTTGTCTGCGTGAAACATGGCGCGGTCGACAATTGACCCGGACAAGTCAGGTGAATAGCCGCAGTTACCTGCCAGATCCAATTGGATGCCTTGCAACTGGCCGTTGTCATCGAAGCCGACGTCGTACTCGATATAAAACGGGTGGCGCTTGCCCGTCATCTGCATGTCTTCGACCCGTGGCAGACGCATTTTGGTCGGTTGACCGGTCAGGTGCGCCACCACGGCACATAAACAGGCCGGGCTGGCAGCCTGGGTTTCCTTGCCACCGAAGCCCCCGCCCATGCGGCGCATGTCGACGACGATTTTGTTCATCGACACACCGAGCACTTGGGCAACCAGTTTCTGAATTTCAGTTGGGTGTTGGGTCGAACTGTAGACGATCATGCCGCCGTCTTCGGTGGGCATGACCGAAGAGATCTGGGTCTCAAGGTAAAAGTGTTCTTGCCCGCCGATATGCAGGCTGCCTTGCAATCGATGTGTCGCTTTGCTCAACGCCGCGGCAGCATCGCCGCGTTGGTGGGTATGGCTATCGAGCACGAAGTGCTTCTTGCGCAGCGCCTCAACCACATCCAGCACCGGTTCGAGGTCTTCGTATTCAATGATTGCCGCCATCGCCGCCTGGCGCGCGGTCTCCAGATCACAGGCGGCCACGGCCAGCACCGGCTGCCCGACAAACTCCACTTTATCGATAGCCAGTAACGGGTCGCCGGGTAGCAGCGGGCCGATGTCTTTGAGGCCAGGGATGTCTTCGTGGGTGATGACCAGGCGCACGCCGGCAAGCGCGTAGCACGGGGTGGTGTCGACGCGAATGATTCGGGCGTGAGCTCGGTCAGACAAGCGTGCATAAACATGCAGCTGATTAGGAAACTCCAGCCGGTCATCAATGTACTGGGCTTCGCCAGATACGTGCTTTTCGGCGCTGTCATGTTTGACGCTGCGTCCGACACCGGTTTTCAGGTCCTGCACAAACAGGGCGCTCAACTCGGCCTGCGAGGGTTCGATCGGGTGATGATTAGACATAAGCGCTCACCCGTGTTTGAAGATGGGGGTTTTGCTGTTCGATAAAGTATTTACGCAGCAGGTTTTGCGCACTCAACAAGCGATATTCCTTGCTGGCGCGAAAGTCCGAGAGTGGGCTGAAATCCTGCGCCAAAGCGGTGCAGGCTCGTTCCACGGTTGCTGTGTTCCAGGGCGAGCCGTGCAATGCGGCTTCGCAGGCCCTGGCGCGTTTGGGCGTGGCCGCCATGCCGCCGTAAGCCACTCGGGCTTCGATCACCACGCCGTTGTCAATGTGCAGATTGAAGGCAGCACACACGGCGCTGATGTCGTCATCCAGGCGTTTGGAGACTTTATAGGCGTGAAACAGATGACTTTTCCTGGCGCGTGGGATGACGATTTTTTCGATAAATTCGCCCTCTTCGCGGGCAGTCACTCGGTAGTCAATGAAGTAATCCTCAAGCGCCAACGTGCGGCGTGTCTGGCCTTTGCGCAGTATCAGGTGTGAGCCAAGGGCAATCAGTAACGGCGGCGAATCACCAATAGGCGAAGCGTTGCCGATGTTTCCGCCCAGCGTGCCCTGATTACGAATTTGCAGCGAGGCGAAGCGCAGCAACAGTGCGCCGAAGTCCGGGTATTCAGCCTTGAGCGTGCTATAGGCATCCGTCAGTGACACCGTTGCGCCGATTTCAAGGCGATCAGCGAAGCGTTCGATGCGCTTCATCTCGGCAACCTGTCCCAGGTAAATCATCACCGGCAACGGCCGATGGAGCTGCGTGACCTCCAGCGCCAGATCGGTGCCGCCCGCCAGCAGGCGAGCCTGAGGGTGGACCTCGTACAGGTTTGCCACCTGATCGACGTTCACGGGTAGCAGGCAGCGCTTGTCGCCGCTTTTCAACTCGGCGGTCCCGCTGGGCGCAATGGCCTTGAGCTTGGCGAGGGTCGCAGCCTGCAGGGCATCAAATTGGTCTGCGTGAGGGGAGTGGCAAGCTTGTTCGGCGGCGGCCACAATCGGTCGATAGCCGGTGCAGCGGCACAGATTGCCCGCCAGCGCTTCATGGACCTGATGACGGTCGGCGTCCAGGCTGTTTTTTTGCAGTGCAAACAGCGACATCACAAAGCCAGGCGTACAAAAACCGCACTGTGAGCCGTGGCAGTCGACCATCGCCTGTTGCACGCTGTGCAACCGACCTTGATGCTTGAGGTCTTCGACGCTGATCAACTGCTTGCCATGCAGGGCAGGCACGAACGTCAGGCATGAGTTGAGGCTGCGATAACGCAGGCCTTCAATACCGTGTTCATCGACATGCAACTCGCCCACGACCACGGTGCAAGCGCCGCAGTCACCGCTGGCGCAACCTTCCTTGGTCCCGGGTTTGTGCAGGTGCTGGCGCAGGTAATTGAGCACCGTCAGATTGGGGTCCAGTGTGTGCTCAGTGCGTAGGGTCTGATTGAGTAAAAACTGGATCACGGGTGGCCTCGCAACATCATTGTTTTTATCGGGCGGGATGAGCTGAATCTAGTCATTGTTGACCTGAGGGTCAAGAAATGAGGCTCGGTCATCCCGATGCTTGATCGCTGGAAGGTTTATTTGCTTATATCGTGCCAATTTCAACGGCCGAGACACTCTGCGAGCACCTCGCAAGTGGGTTACACTTCGCCGCCTGCACTGATCTAAGATTTTGAAGGTAAAACATGACGTTCAAGGCGCCGGATAGCCTCGCCGAGCAAATTGCTCACCACCTCGCCGAACGTATTATTCGTGGCGAACTCAAGCCTGGGGAACGCATTCAAGAACAGAAGGTAACGCTGGCGCTCAATGTCAGTCGTGGTTCTGTTCGTGAGGCGTTGTTGATCCTTGAGCGCCGGCATTTGATTGCCATCCTTGCGCGGCGTGGCGCCCATGTCACCGAGCTGACTGCGCACAAGGTGCAGAGCCTCTGCACTTTGATGAGCGAGATGTACATTTTGCTCGGCAATGCCGTTGCGCAGCGCTGGACCGTCCCGGCTGACCTGGGGCCCTTCCTGCAAATTCAACAACGCCTGACTGACAGCTATGAGCGTCAGGACATCAGCGCCTTTGTTGAAGAGAGCTTCAACGTGATGCGTGCGGCTTACCCATTTGCCGACAACCCGTACCTGCAGGAAACCGTCGAAAACCTGCACCCGGCCATGAGCCGTGCCTATTACTTGGCACTGGAACAACGCAAGGCTGAGATGAGCGAGTTTCTGGAGCTGTTTGCGCAGTTGCTTGAAGCCGTTTTGGCGCGTGATTTTTCGCAAATTCGTGTAGTACTGAGCCGATATGCTCAGCGCAGTTGTGACCTGGTGTTGTCAGCCTTGACGGTTGCCTAAGCGTGCGCCTCAAGTGCATCAAACTGGCGGGTTTCAAGTCTTTCGTTGACCCCACGACGGTTAACTTTCCGAGCAACATGGCGGCTGTTGTCGGCCCTAACGGTTGCGGCAAGTCGAATATTATCGACGCCGTGCGCTGGGTAATGGGCGAAAGCTCGGCCAAGAACCTGCGCGGCGAGTCGATGACCGATGTCATCTTTAACGGCTCCACCAGCCGCAAACCCGTGAGTCAGGCCAGTATCGAGCTGGTCTTTGATAACTCCGACGGCACGCTGCTGGGTGAGTACGCGGCCTACGCCGAGATCTCCATTCGCCGTAAAGTAACCCGCGACAGCCAGACTACGTACTACCTCAACGGCACCAAGTGCCGACGCCGAGACATCACCGATATCTTCCTGGGCACTGGCCTGGGGCCGCGCAGCTACTCAATCATAGAGCAGGGCATGATCTCGAAATTGATCGAGTCCAAGCCCGAAGACCTGCGTAACTTTATCGAAGAGGCGGCCGGCATCTCCAAGTACAAGGAGCGCCGCCGCGAGACCGAAAACCGTATTCGCCGCACCCACGAAAACCTGGCGCGTCTGACCGACTTGCGGGACGAGCTGGGGCGTCAGCTTGAGCGTCTGCACCGTCAGGCTCAGGCGGCCGAGAAGTATCAGGAATACAAGGCTGAAGAGCGTCAGCTCAAGGCGCAGCTATCAGCGTTGCGCTGGCAAGCCCTGAACGAGCAAGTGGGTCAGCGCGAAGCCGTCATTGGCAATCAGGAAGTCAGCTTTGAAGCCCTGGTTGCAGACCAGCGTAACGCGGATGCCAGCATTGAGCGCCTGCGTGACGGGCACCATGATCTGTCAGAGCGCTTCAATTTGGTGCAGGGGCGCTTCTATTCGGTCGGGGGTGACATCGCCCGGGTTGAGCAAAGCATTCAGCACGGCCAGCAGCGGTTGCGTCAGTTGCAAGATGACCTGCGTGAAGCCGAGCGTGCGCGGCTTGAAACCGAATCGCACCTGGGCCATGACCGCACAATGCTCGCGACCTTGGGCGAAGAGCTCGACATGCTTGTGCCCGAGCAAGAACTGACCAGCGCTGCGGCCGAAGAAGCGGCCGCAGCGCTCGAAGAATCCGAACACACCATGCACGGCTGGCAAGAGCAGTGGGATGCCTTCAACCTGCGCTCGGCCGAGCCGCAACGCCAGTCCGAAGTGTTGCAGGCGCGCATTCAGCAGTTGGAAACCAGCATGGAGCGGGTGGCGGAGCGCCAGCGCCGAATGGCCGAAGAGCGTGCCTTGCTGGCCGCAGACCCGGAAGATGCTGCGATCCTTGAACTGAGTGAGCAACTGGCAACCAGTGAACTGACGCAACAAGCACTTCAGGTCAGTGAAGAGCAGGTCATCGAGCGACTGGAGCAAGTGCGCCACGAGTTGCACCAGGCCACGCAAAACCAGCAGCAGGCTCAGGGTGAGTTGCAGCGGCTCAACGGCCGCCTGGCTTCCCTTGAAGCGCTGCAACAAGCCGCACTTGATCCTGGCACCGGTGCTGGCGAATGGCTACGCGAGCAGCAACTGGCTGAGCGCCCGCGTTTGGCCGAAGGGCTGCGGGTAGAAGCGGGTTGGGAGCTTGCCGTCGAAACCGTGCTAGGTGCTGACTTGCAAGCGGTGCTGGTGGATGACTTTTCGCAGCTTGATCTGGCGGGCTTTGCCCAAGGCGATTTGCGCCTCTTCAGCGCCGACGTTCAGGTCGGCCGTGTGTCCGGCAGCTTGCTGGACAAAGTCGAGGCCGATTTTGATCTGGCGCCGTGGCTGGGGCAGGTCAAGCCGGTTGAAACCCTTGAGCAGGCGCTGGCCCTGCGCGGGCAACTGAGCGATGGGCAAAGCCTGATCAGCCGTGACGGCTACTGGGTCGGGCGTCACTTCTTGCGGGTTCGACGTGCCAGCGAAGCTGAAAGCGGTGTGCTGGCCCGCGGTCAGGAAATCCTGCGACTGGGCGTTGAGTGCGAAGAGCGTGAAGCGACCCTTGCTTGCCTTGAAGAACAATTGCAACGCTTGCGCGAACAACAAGTCGCACAAGAAGACGCCCGTGAGCAGGTTCGCCGCCGCTTGCAGGACGAAGCCCGGCAACAAGGTGAGGTCAAGGCCAGGCTGTCTGCCAGCAAAGCCAAGGTCGAGCAATTGACCTTGCGCCGTAGGCGCTTGGACGAAGAACTGGCGGAGCTGGGCGAGCAGCGTGCGCTGGAACATGAGCAAGTCGGCGAAGCGCGTCTGCAATTGCAGGAAGCGCTGGACGCCATGGCCACCGATACCGAGCAGCGCGAGTTGCTGTTGGCTCAGCGCGACAGCTTGCGCGAGCGGCTGGATCGAGTGCGCCAGGAGGCGCGCCAGCACAAAGATCACGCGCATCAGTTGGCGGTTCGCCTGGGTTCGCTCAGGGCGCAGCACGATTCGACCCGGCAAGCGCTTGAGCGTCTGGAGCTGCAGTCTGAGCGGCTGGCTGAAAAGCGCGAGCAGCTCACACTCAATCTGGAGGAGGGCGAGGCACCGCTTGAAGAGCTGCGCCTCAAACTTGAAGAGTTGCTCGACAAACGCTTGAGCGTGGACGAAGAACTTAAAATTGCGCAACTGGCGCTTGAAGATGCCGATCGTGAACTGCGAGACGCTGAAAAACGTCGTAATCAGGCTGAACAACAGTCCCAGTTGATTCGAGGCCAGCTCGAACAGCAGCGCATGGAGTGGCAGGCGCTCACCGTTCGGCGCACCGCGTTGCAGGATCAGTTGCTGGCAGATGGCTATGATCTGCACGGGGTGCTGGCCACGTTGAGCAATGAGGTCAATGAGCAACAGGCCGAAGAAGAGCTTGAACGTATTGCAGCGCGTATTCAGCGTTTGGGCGCTATCAACCTCGCGGCCATTGATGAATACCAGCAGCAATCCGAGCGTAAACGTTATCTGGATGCTCAAGATGCTGATTTGGTCGAGGCATTGGACACCCTGGAAAACGTTATTCGCAAGATCGACAAAGAAACCCGTAGTCGCTTCAAAGACACCTTTGATCAGATAAATGGTGGATTACAGGCACTTTTCCCAAAAGTTTTCGGTGGCGGCAGCGCTTATTTGGAACTGACGGGCGAAGATTTACTCGATACAGGGGTAACGATCATGGCGCGGCCGCCGGGCAAGAAGAACAGCACGATTCATTTGCTGTCCGGTGGCGAGAAAGCGTTGACGGCTTTGGCATTGGTTTTTGCCATTTTCAAACTCAACCCGGCGCCGTTTTGCATGCTTGACGAAGTTGATGCACCGCTTGATGACGCTAACGTGGGCCGCTATGCGCGCTTGGTTAAAGAGATGTCGCAGACCGTGCAATTCATCTACATCACGCATAACAAAATTGCCATGGAAATGGCTGATCAGTTGATGGGTGTGACGATGCATGAGCCTGGATGTTCACGTCTTGTTGCGGTTGATGTTGAGGAGGCAATGGCAATGGTCGATGCTTGAGCTATAAGCATGTATGGCTAAAGAATTTTTCGCGTAAGAAAAATCCTAATAATTGGCTGATCTGGTTGGTTCATCAGTCAACACATGTGTCTAACTCAAGGCGACAGACGGTGTAAAGTTATCTTTGGTCGTGTTAATTTAGCGTCTAATTTTTTTGTACGTGGGAAAACGCCATTCAGAACATAGACTTGGCGCCACGTTTTAAAGGGCTTTAGGCTCTTCTTCATAGAATCATTTTTTAGGGGCACGGGATTACATGGAAATCGGTCTGCGCGAGTGGCTGATAGTCATCGGCATAGTGGTCATAGCCGGTATTCTTTTTGATGGCTGGCGCCGTATGCGTGGCGGTAAGGGCAAGCTCAAATTTCGCCTTGATCGCAGTTTTTCCAACGTCCCTGATGAGGAGACCAGCGCTGAATTGCTGGGTCCTGCACGGGTCCTGGATACACCTAATCACAAAGAGCCGCAGCTCGATGAGCAGGACTTGCCATCGGTGAGCATGCCGGCTCGCGAGAAGGGCTCCAAGCGTGGCGGGGAGCCAAGCCAGGGTGACTTGAACCTCAATCTCGACCTTGACGATGATGGTCCAAGCCTCAGTGCCCGTGATGACGATTTCCCTGCTGAAACCAAGCCGCGTGGGCGTGCTGCGCCAACCGTTTCTGCCGTAGAAAGCAAAGAGCCTGCCCAGCCCGCTGAAGAAGTGCTGGTGATCAGCGTTATCTGTCGTGACCCTGCGGGCTTCAAGGGCCCGGCACTGTTGCAAAACATTCTTGAAAGTGGCTTGCGCTTTGGCGAGATGGATATTTTCCACCGTCATGAAAGCATGGCCGGTAATGGCGAAGTGCTGTTCTCGATGGCAAACGCTGTCAAGCCGGGCGTATTCGATCTGGACGACATCGATCTGTTCAGCACCCCGGCGGTGAGCTTCTTCCTCGGTCTGCCGGGGCCGCGTCATCCCAAGCAGGCGTTTGATGTCATGGTGGCCGCTGCACGCAAGCTGTCCCAAGAGCTCAATGGCGAGCTCAAAGACGATCAGCGCAGTGTGCTGACGGCTCAGACCATCGAGCATTACCGCCAGCGCATCGTCGAATTCGAGCGCCGTGCCCTGACTCAAAAACGCTAAAAACAGGGGGGGCAACGTGTGTGCTCCCGCTGAATGCAAAATGAATTAACACTTGAGCAGCCTCGGCTGCTCTTTTGCTTTGTGAGAGAACACCCCATGACCGCCGCCAACACCCGCATTCTAGAGCTGCGCGCTGAACTGGATCAGCACAACTACCGTTACCATGTGCTCGACGAGCCGAGCATTCCGGACGCTGAGTACGACCGCCTGTTTCGTGAGTTGAAAGCGCTGGAAGCGGAACACCCTGAACTGGTAACGCCAGATTCGCCGACTCAGCGGGTCGGCAGTGCGGCCTTGTCTGCTTTCACTCAAGTGCGTCACGAAGTGCCCATGCTCAGTTTGGGTAATGCTTTTGATGAAGTCGATATGCGCGAGTTTGATCGGCGTGTCAGCGAAGGCCTGGATCTGCCTTCAGGTGATCTGTTTGGCGGCGGCGCCGAAGTGGAATACAGCTGCGAGCCCAAGCTGGACGGTCTGGCGGTCAGTCTGCTGTACCAGAATGGCGTTCTGGTGCGCGGTGCTACGCGGGGTGATGGCGCCACCGGTGAAGACATCAGCGTCAACGTGCGCACCGTGCGCAATATTCCGCTCAAGTTGCAGGGCAGTGGCTGGCCTGCGGTGCTTGAAGTGCGCGGCGAGGTCTTTATGTCCAAGGCCGGTTTCGAGCGCCTCAATGAAGCCCAGCTCGCGACGGGCGGCAAGACCTTCGCCAATCCGCGTAACGCGGCGGCCGGTAGCTTGCGTCAGTTGGACTCGAAAATCACTGCCAGCCGCCCGCTGGAATTCTGCTGCTATGGTCTGGGGCAAGTTTCTGAGGAGTTTTCAGGCACCCACATCGGCAACCTTAAGCAGTTGCAGCAATGGGGGATGCCCATCAGCCACGAGCTTAAACTGGCCAAAGGCATTGCCGAGTGCTTGGACTACTACCGCGACATCGGCGAGCGCCGGGCCGCTTTGCCTTACGAAATCGACGGCGTGGTGTTTAAGGTCAACAGCCTGGCCTCTCAACGCGAACTGGGTTTTCGTGCGCGCGAGCCGCGTTGGGCCATCGCCCATAAATTCCCGGCCATGGAAGAGCTGACTGAACTGCTGGATGTCGAGTTTCAAGTGGGGCGTACAGGTGCAGTAACTCCGGTGGCGCGCCTTAAGCCGGTCAAGGTGGCGGGCGTTACCGTGTCCAATGCCACGTTGCACAACATGGATGAAGTGGCGCGTTTGGGCCTGATGATTGGCGACACAGTGATTATTCGTCGCGCTGGCGATGTCATTCCGCAGGTGGTGCAAGTGGTGCTTGATCGTCGTCCCGACGATGCGCGTGCGGTACGCATTCCTGAAAACTGCCCGGTGTGCGGTTCGCACGTTGAGCGTACGCAGTTGATCAAACGCAGCAAGGGCCGTGAAACCATCAGCGAAGGTGCCGTGTATCGCTGCGTCGGACGGCTGGCCTGTGGTGCTCAGCTCAAACAGGCCATCATCCATTTCGTCTCGCGACGTGCGATGGACATTGAAGGCCTGGGTGAAAAGAGCGTCGAGCAGTTGGTCGATGAAGGCCTGGTCAGTTCACCTGCCGACCTGTACATCCTTTCGTTTGAGCAAATTGTCGACCTGGAAGGCTTTGCCGAGCTGTCCAGCAAGAACTTGCTGGAGGCCATTGCCGATAGCAAGCGTCCGACATTGGCTCGTTTTATCTATGCCTTGGGTATTCCCGATGTAGGAGAAGAGACAGCCAAGGTGCTGGCGCGCTCATTGGCGTCCCTGGAGCGCGTACAGCGTGCTCTGCCGCAAGTGCTCACCTACTTGCCGGATGTGGGCCTGGAAGTGGCTCACGAGATTCACAGCTTCTTCAGTGATGACCACAACCAGCAGGTGATTGCCCAATTGCTGGCGCGAGGACTGCAATTGCAGGATCAGGGCGAACTGGGTGCCGAGTTTGCCGCCAGTGCCACCTTGGGCGGGCTCATCGACAAACTGCACATTCCATCCGTAGGGCCGGGCGGGGCGCAAAAACTGGCAGACAAATTTGGCACCCTGGAAGGCGTGATACACGCCGACTGGCTGGACATGCGTCAGGCTCTTCCCGAGAAGCAAGCCAAGGCGGTGCGCGAATTCTTCGATAACCCGGACAATGCCCGTCTGGCGCTTGAAGTCCAAGCGCAGTTGCGTGACTTCGGCATGCACTGGCAGAGCGAGAAAAAAGCCGTAGAAGGCCTGCCGCTTGCTGGACAGACCTGGGTGCTGACCGGTTCGCTGGAGTTAATGAGCCGTGACGTGGCCAAAGACAAACTTGAAAGCCTGGGGGCCAAGGTCTCGGGTTCCGTCTCTGGCAAAACCCACTGCGTAGTGGCGGGGCCGGGGGCGGGCTCAAAATTGGTCAAGGCCAACGAACTGGGCCTCAAAGTGCTGGATGAAGAAGCGTTTGTCGCGTTCCTGAAAGAGCAGGGCATCTCAATTGCCTGACAGCCGCAGCGCGCAAATCTTGTAGCAGTAGCCGAGCCTGCGAGGCGACTGCTGGGAAATCAGATTGCAGCGCGCCCCGGCTCGAATCCAAGTGCTTGAGCCTATTCATTTTTTTATTCTTGCAGCAGCGGTTGTAACTTTTCGTCAGACAGGTACAATGGCGCCGTTCGCTGCTAGGCGGATGTTGTTATGGTGACCCTATCGGTCCCTCCGCAACGATTACCCGTGAACCTGGTCAGATCCGGAAGGAAGCAGCCACAGCGGGAACATTGTGTGCCGGGGTGTGGCTGGTGGGGTTGCCTCCATTTTAAAAACCCTCAATTCGCAGGGTTTTTAGTCCGGAAAAATCTATTTCTCTCCTTTAAAATTTTCGATTGCAGCATGCTCTGTCGACGTCTTTTCGTGTACGCCTAAAATACCCGGCCACGAGCGCCTGAGCAGTTAAAAGCGCGCATCGGATGCAATTTTGCCCCTGCTCCGCTAGCATTAGCCCCCTCCGCTTTTTAGACGCGACGGTTATCAATGAGTTATCAGGTTCTTGCACGTAAATGGCGTCCGCGCTCGTTCCGCGAAATGGTCGGCCAGACCCATGTGCTCAAGGCTCTGATCAACGCCCTGGACAGTCAGCGCCTGCACCACGCCTACCTGTTTACCGGTACCCGTGGCGTCGGCAAGACCACCATTGCGCGGATTATTGCCAAATGCCTGAACTGTGAAACAGGTATCACCTCGACCCCTTGCGGCGAGTGCTCGGTGTGTCGCGAGATCGATGAAGGGCGTTTTGTCGACCTGATCGAGATCGACGCCGCGAGCCGGACCAAGGTTGAGGACACGCGTGAGCTGCTTGACAACGTGCAGTACGCGCCCAGCCGCGGGCGCTTCAAGGTCTATCTGATCGACGAAGTGCACATGCTTTCCAGCCATTCTTTCAATGCGCTGTTGAAAACCCTCGAAGAGCCGCCGCCCTACGTCAAATTCATTTTGGCGACCACGGATCCGCAAAAACTGCCGGCGACGATTCTGTCTCGCTGCCTGCAGTTCTCGCTAAAAAACATGACGCCCGAGCGCGTCGTTGAGCACTTGACCCACGTGTTGAGTGTCGAAAACGTACCGTTCGAAGACGATGCTTTATGGCTGCTTGGCCGTGCGGCTGATGGCTCGATGCGTGATGCCATGAGCCTCACCGATCAGGCGATTGCGTTCGGCGAAGGCAAGGTGCTGGCTGCCGATGTGCGGGCGATGCTGGGTACTCTCGACCACGGTCAGGTGTTTGACCTGCTGCACGCCTTGATTCAGGGTGATGCGCGGGCGCTGCTTGAGGCGGTGCGGCATTTGGCCGAGCAAGGCCCGGACTGGAATGGCGTGCTCTCCGAGATCTTAAACGTGTTTCACCGTGTTGCGATTGCCCAGGCGCTGCCTGAAGGCGTCGACAACGGGCACGGCGACCGCGACCGCGTATTGGCCCTGGCGCAGGCGCTGCCGGCCGAAGACGTACAGTTTTATTACCAGATGGGCCTGATCGGTCGACGCGATCTGCCGCTGGCGCCAGACCCGCGAGGCGGTTTTGAAATGGTCCTGCTGCGGATGCTGGCCTTCCGCCCAGCCGATACCGGCGATGCGCCGAGTCAGCCGCTAAAGCCAGTGGGGATCAGCCAGGCCACAGTTGATTCCGCCAACACCGTGGCTGGCGCGACCGCTGTTGCGCCAGCCGTGGCGCCGCGTGTAGAGCCAACTCCCGTAGCCGTTTCTGCGCCGGTCGCTGAGGTGGTCGCTCCTGTGCCCGAGCCGGTCGCCGCTGTACTGGCGCCTGCGCTGCCTGAAAAAGATTTGCCATGGAATGACCGGCCAGCACCTGCAATCGAAGACGACATCGTGCCCGAGCCGATGCTCGATACGGTCAGCGAGCAGCCCGATTTGCCGCCCATGCCGTTGCCGACACCCGACAGCGTTGTGCCGGACGCACCGGAGTGGGTGGCGGCGCCCATCGTTGAGCCAACCGTCGAACAGGTAGACGCCGCGGTGCCGGGCATGGATCGCGACGACGAGCCACCTCTGGATGAAGACTACATCGAACCAGACATGGATTCTGTGGCGTACAGCTACCTGGATGAATTGGCCAGTGAGCATGCGGTCGACCCTGAGCCAGAGCCCGAACCCTTGCCGGCAGCGATGCCTGCCACGGGGCTTGCCCTTGAATGGTTGAACATGTTCCCCCAATTACCGGTGTCGGGCATGACGGCGAGCATTGGCGCCAACTGCACCTTGGTCGCCGTTGACGGTGATGACTGGTTGTTGCACCTGGACCCGGCTCACAGCGCGCTGTTTAACGCGACCCAGCAACGTCGACTTAACGATGCGTTGAACCAGTTTCATCAGCGCACACTCAAAGTCACAATAGAGCTGGTCAAGCCCGAGCAGGAAACTCCGGCCCAGGCGGCCTCGCGTTTGCGTGCCGAGCGCCAGCGTCTGGCCGAAGAGTCGATTTACGCAGACCCGCTGGTCCAGCAAATGATTCAACAGTTCGGCGCGGCAGTCCGTGACGATACGATTCAACCTGTCGATGTTGAAGAGGCTCAGGCTTCGTAACGGCAGGGTAAGCACTTACAGCCCGAAGTCATTGTGATTGCGGGTGCTTTGTCCAAATAACGTTTGAGGTGATTCCCATGATGAAAGGTGGCATGGCCGGCCTGATGAAGCAGGCACAGCAGATGCAGGAAAAAATGGCCAAGATGCAGGAAGAACTGGCCAATGCTGAAGTCACCGGTAAAGCAGGTGGCGACATGGTGACGGTGGTCATGACCGGCCGTCATGACGTCAAGCGCGTGAGCATTGACCCCACTCTTCTCGAAGGCGTAAGCGAAGACGACCGCGAAGTGCTGGAAGATCTGTTCGCCGCTGCCGTCAATGACGCCGTGCGCAAGATCGAAGCCAACAGCCAGGACAAAATGTCTGGCGTGACCGCTGGCATGCAACTGCCACCGGGCATGAAGCTGCCATTCTAAGGCGCTCAAAAATGCCGGGCCTTGAGCCCGGTATTTTTTTGCCTGTTTGATGGGTATTTGACGCTGGCCCGGCCCACGGGTATAAACCGCCTCTCGTTGTTTTGTCGGACCTTTCTCTATGAGTTTCAGCCCCCTTATTCGCCAACTGATCGACGCCCTGCGCACTTTGCCGGGTGTGGGTCAAAAGACTGCGCAGCGCATGGCCCTGCAATTGCTAGAGCGTGATCGCAGTGGCGGTTCGCGCCTGGCGCTGGCTTTGAGTCAGGCGATGGACGGTGTGGGTCATTGCCGCTTGTGCAGAACCCTGACCGAAGATGACTTGTGCCCGCAGTGCGCTGACTTGCGCCGCGATGACACTTTGCTATGCGTGGTTGAGGGGCCAATGGACGTGTATGCCGTTGAGCAGACCGGCTATCGCGGGCGTTACTTTGTGCTCAAGGGGCATTTGTCGCCGTTGGATGGCTTGGGCCCCGAGGCGATTGGTATTCCGCAATTGATGACGCGCATTGCCGAGCAGGGCACTTTCAAAGAAGTGATTCTGGCGACTAACCCGACGGTCGAAGGCGAGGCTACAGCGCATTACATTGCCCAATTGCTGAGCAGCAAAGGCCTGATCGCTTCGCGCATCGCCCACGGCGTGCCGTTGGGGGGGGAGTTGGAATTGGTGGATGGCGGCACCTTGGCGCACTCGTTTGCCGGGCGCAAACCTATCGCGTTGTAACCCACCCAACTGTGTGGGAGCTGCCGCAGGCTGCGATCTGTTGATCTTGTACGATCGCAGTCTGCGGCAGCTCCCACTCTGAACAGTTACTCCGTCAGCGAAAACTCGGTCAGGCTAAAAGTCGGTACGCCCAGGTCCTGCAGGCGCTTTGAGCCGCCCAGTTCTGGCAGGTCAATAATCGCCGCCGCTTCCAGCACCTGGGCGCCCAGGCGGCGTACCAGATTCACTGCGGCGATCAACGTCCCGCCCGTGGCAATCAAATCGTCGACTATCAGCAACGAATCGCCCTCGCACAAGCTGTCGGCGTGCACTTCCAGAAACGCTTCGCCATATTCCGTCTGATAGCCTTCGGCCAAGACGTCAGCCGGCAACTTGCCTTGCTTGCGAAACAGGACCAGCGGCTTGTTGAGTTGATGGGCAAGCACTGAGCCAATCAAAAAGCCACGAGCGTCCATCGCCCCGATGTGGCTGAACTCAGCTTCGACATAGCGTTCGATAAAGGTATCGGCGATCACCCGCATGGCGCGAGGTGACTGGTAAAGCGGGGTGATGTCACGAAAGATCACGCCTGGCTTGGGAAAATCGAGCACTGGACGGATCAGGGATTTGAGGTTGAAGTCGTTGACCATCTTTTGGATGTCCTGGCGGCGTTGAGGCCGCCAGTATAGCGCTCAAACAGTTGTGTCAGGCCTCTACCGAGCCGCCGGCCAGCGCGCACAGATTGATGGGATCAAGAATGTGCACTTCTTTGCCTTCAGCCGTGATCAGTTGGCTATCTTGCAGGCGAGTGAACACGCGAGAAACCGTTTCGACCGCCAGGCCCAGATAATTACCAATCTCGTTGCGCGACATGCTCAGGCGGAACTGGTTGGCCGAGAAGCCTCGAGCGCGGAAACGTGCAGACAGGTTCACAAGGAATGTCGCGATCCGCTCATCGGCCGTCTTTTTTGACAGCAGCAGCATCATTTGCTGATCGTCACGAATCTCTCGGCTCATGATGCGCATCAATTGGCGACGCAATTGGGGCAGTTGAACTGAGAGTTCGTCCAGGCGTTCGAAAGGAATTTCGCAAACAGGCGTCGTTTCGAGCGCTTGAGCTGACACAGGGTAGGCTTCAGTGCCCATGCCTGACAGGCCAACCAGCTCGCTGGGCAGGTGGAAGCCGGTAATTTGTTCTTCGCCGCTGTCACTCAAGCTGAATGTTTTAAGTGCGCCAGAGCGTACGGCATAGACCGAGCCAAATACGTCGCCCTGACGAAACAAAAACTCGCCTTTCTTTAGAGGGCGCCCGCGCTTTACGATTTCCTCTAACGCATCCATGTCTTCCAAATTCAACGAAAGAGGCAAGCAAAGAGGAGCAAGGCTGCAATCCTTGCAGTGAGCCTGGGTATGAGCGCGCACTTTTACTGGCTCGGACATTTCTTCAATCCTTGTGGGAAAACACACATAAGACGCAAGGGTACCCCAGTGAGTGGGTCGAGGCCAGCGCGCCAATACAGTGCATTTAATTCCAGCACTGATCGATCCCTCCAGGTGTGTTTTGAGTCCGTAAAAAGCGCCTTAGTCAATATCTATAGGACTTTCGCCGTAGTTGGCGCTAGATAACCCGTGAGTAACGCTGACGGCTTTGCTGTGCAAGGTATGCATCGAACACCATGCAGATTGAGCGCACCAATAAGCGCCCTGCGGGCAGTACCGTCAGTTGTTCGTTGTCCAGTGCAATCAAACCGTCTGCCGCCATCGTTTCCAGTGCCGGCCACTGGTTTGAAAAATACCCCCTGAAGTCAATGTTGAACGCCTGCTCGATACGCGCGAACGGCAAGTGCAGGTTGCAGATGATTTGCTGAATCACCTCGCGGCGTATTCGGTCATCCTGATTGCACAACAAGCCGCGGTGGGTCGCGAGTTGTTCACTGCCGAGCGTATGCTGGTAGTGCGTAATATCGCTGTTGTTTTGACAGTACAGGTCACCGATTTGGCTGATGGCCGATACGCCCAACCCGATCAGGTCGCAATGACCGTGGGTGGTATAGCCCTGAAAGTTGCGCTGCAGGGTCGACTCTTCCTGGGCAATCGCCAGCTCATCGTCTGGCAGAGCGAAATGGTCCATGCCGATGTAGCGATAACCGGCGCCCGTCAGTTGCTCGATAGTGCGCTCAAGCATGTTCAGCTTCTCGGCAGGCGAGGGCAGGTCGCTGGTGTTGATCCGGCGCTGCGGCATGAAGCGCTCTGGCAAGTGCGCGTAATTGAACACCGACAAGCGATCCGGCTGCAGGCTGATCACTTCTTCAATGGTCCGGGCGAAAGCCTGCGGGGTTTGTTTGGGCAAGCCGTAAATCAGGTCGATGTTGATCGAGCGAAACTGCAAGGTGCGCGCAGCATCGATCACTGCGCGGGTCTCTTCCAGGCTTTGCAGGCGATTGACGGCGCGTTGCACGTCGGGGTCGAGGTCCTGCAGGCCAATGCTCACGCGATTGAACCCCAGTTCACGGAGCAATCCCATGGTCGACCAGTCGGCTTCCCGGGGGTCGATTTCGATGCCGTAGTCGCCAGAGTCATCGTCGAGCAGATTGAAATGCTCGCGCAGATGGCCCATCAACTGGCGCAACTCATCGTGGCTTAAAAAGGTCGGTGTGCCACCGCCAAAGTGCAGTTGTTCCACTGTTTGCCTGGGGTCCAGATGGCAGGCGATCAGACGGATTTCCTGCTCCAGCCGCTTCAAGTACGGCTGTGCGCGGCCGCGGTCTTTGGTGATGACTTTGTTGCAGGCGCAGTAGTAGCAAATGTTGGCGCAAAACGGCACGTGCACGTACAGCGACAGTGGGCGCATGGCTTTGCGGCTGTCACGCAGGGCGTGCAGCAAGTCGAATGGACTGACCTGGTCATGAAACTGCAGCGCCGTCGGATACGAGGTGTAGCGCGGCCCGGCGAGGTCATAACGGCGAATTAAATCTGAGTCCCAACGAATGGTGTCGAGCATGCGGGCATTCCTCTGGGATGGCTAGCAATGCTGCGGAGTCTAGGGGCTGCGGATTTGCAACACCTTGATTTGCATCAACGCCCGCAACGGCTACAGAGGGGGGGCGATCAATGCCCCATCAACCAATGCTGATGCGGGCCGGGCAGGGTCCAGATGCCGAACAGCATCACCAGCAATCCACCGGCCATGCGCACGCTGCGTTTACGCAGTACCGCCGTCATGCGCTCGGCCGCCAAGCCTGTGGCCAGCAGCACGGGCCAGGTACCCAAGCCGAATGCCAGCATCAACAAGGC
This sequence comes from Pseudomonas sp. NPDC096917, assembly GCF_044762555.1. NCBI lineage: Bacteria > Pseudomonadati > Pseudomonadota > Gammaproteobacteria > Pseudomonadales > Pseudomonadaceae > Pseudomonas > Pseudomonas sp. NPDC096917. The sequence continues at coordinate 45,180 of NZ_JBIWEO010000013.1, forward strand.
GCTGTCCAGGGCGCTGCCTTGACTGGCTGACCAGATCAAGGTGCTGTAAACCAATCCGCATGGCAGCCAGCCCCACAGCGCGCCCAACAGCAAGGCGCGGGGCAGGCTCGAGACTGGCAGCAAGCGGCTCGCGACGGGTTGAATATGCCGCCACAGGCCGCGTCCCAGGCTTTCGATGCGGGTCAGGCCGCTCCACCAACCCGCCAGGTACAAGCCCATGCAGATCAACAACACCCCGGCCAGCACCCGCATAGCCATCGCCGCCGGGCTGTTGGCGACGGCCCAGCCTGCGAGCCCCAGCAGCAAACCTGCGGTGGCGTAGCTGAGAACTCGACCCAGGTTGTAAGCCAGCAACAGTTTGAAGCGTCGTCTGCGTTGCTCCTTGGGAATGGCAAAGGTCAAGGCGCCCATCAAACCCCCGCACATGCCCAGGCAATGCCCGCCGCCGAGCAGGCCCAGGATGACCGCGGACACCAGCAGCGGTGCGAGCTCAAGCATGGGGTGGGGCCTTGTCGCTGGCGTCTTTGGCTACGTGCGCCTGAGTCCCTCTGGCTTGTTCGACGGCCGCCGTGTGCTGTGGGTCCTGGTCGTCAAACAGGATGCTGTGGGCCGGGCTGTCCAGGTCATCGTACTGGCCACTGTCCACGGCCCAGAAGAAGATGTAGACGGCGATTGCAACAATCAGCAGGGCCGCAGGAATCATGATGTAAAGCGCTGGCATAAAGGCTCCAGGCGACCGGCTCAAGCCGGTAGCGGGCGAGTGTTTGGCGCAGGCTGGGTCTGCGCCTGACGCGGCATGCGGGTCAGGCGCAGGGCGTTAAGCACCACAGTCAATGAACTGATCGACATGCCGACCGCGGCCCAGATCGGCGTGATCCATCCCAGCGCGGCAAAAGGCAGCATAAGGCCATTGTACAAACCGGCCCACAGCAGATTTTCGATGATCACCCGGCGCGTGCGTCGAGCCAAGCTAAAGGCTTGCACCAGTGCCTCCAGGCGATTGGACAGCAACACCGCGTCCGCGCTGGTTTTGGCCAGGTCGGTGGCCGAGCCCATCGCCACGCTGATGTCGGCGGCGGCCAGCACCGGCACGTCGTTAACCCCATCGCCCAGCATCAACACCTTGCGTCCCTGAGCGTGCAATTGTTGTAGCACTCGCAGTTTGTCGTCGGGTCGCAAGCCGCCTTGAGCGGCATCGATTCCCAGTTCGGCAGCCACGCTGGCAACCATCGGCGAGCTGTCTCCCGACAGCAGCAACGTGTGCCAGCCGCGCGCCTTACAGGCCGCCAACAAGGCGGGGGCGTCGGCGCGCAGGCGGTCGTCGAGTACAAACCAGGCCAGCGCTCCCTCGGTATCGCCCAGCAATAGCCATTGCCCGGCTTCGTTCGGCATGTCCGGGGTGGCGCACAGGCTCAGCGCGCAGACGAATGTGGGCTCGCCAATCCGTAACCGTTGTTCGCCGACTCGTCCTTCAAGGCCCAGCCCCGGCGTGCTGTGCACTTCATCGGCGGCTTGCGGGGCGCGACCGAAGGCGCGGGCAATAGGGTGTTCGGAGCGATGTTCGAGTGCGGCGGCGAGGGCCAGACACTGATCGCTGTCCAGATTGCGCAAGGGGCGAATGGCCCGCAATGCCAGCCTGCCTTCGGTCAAGGTGCCAGTCTTGTCGAAAATCACCGTGTCGATCTGGTTCAGCCCTTCAATCACGTGGCCCCGGGTCAGCAGCAATCCTAGTTTGTGCAAGGTGCCGGTCGCGGCGGTCAAGGCCGTCGGAGTCGCCAGTGACAGTGCGCATGGGCACGTGGCCACCAGCATTGCCAGCACGATCCAGAAGGCTCGAGAAGGGTCGAGTTGCCACCACAGCAGGCCAATCGCAACAGCCGCTATCAGCGAGAACAGCAGGAACCATTGCGCCGCCTTGTCGGCGATTTCGGCCAGGCGCGGTTTTTCGTTTTGGGCGCGGTCCAACAATCGCACAATGGCCGACAGACGCGTGTCTTGGCCCAATGCCAAGACCTCGACGGTCAGTGCCCCCTCGACATTCAAGGTGCCCGCCGTCACGGCATCGCCCACGTTGCGGGGTTGGGGCAGGTATTCGCCGGTCAGGAGTGATTCGTCGATGCTCGATTGGCCGTCAAGGATCTTGCCGTCGGCAGGCACAATGGCGCCGGGGTGCACCAAGACCTTGTCGCCTACCGTGAGTTCGCTCAGCAGGATGCGCTCACTCTGGCCATCGCCACTCAAGCGCAAGCACGAAGCGGGCAGCAAATTGACCAGTTGCGCCGTGGCCGCCGCCGTACGCTCACGGGCGCGACGCTCGAGGTAGCGCCCAGCCAGCAAGAACAGGGCGAACATGCCGACGGCATCGAAATACAGCTCGCCAACGCCAGTGATGGTGGTCCAGATGCCGGCCACATAGGCGCCGCCAATGGCCAGAGACACAGACACGTCCATGGTCAGGTGACGTGTGCGCAGGTCACGCATTGCACCTTTGAAAAACGGGGCGCAACTGTAAAACACGATAGGCGTGGTCAGAAACAGCGCGACCCAGCGCAGGATGGTATGCATCTCGGGGCTGAGGTCGATGTTGAATTCGGGCCAGGTGGCCATGGTCGCCATCATCGCCTGAAACCACAGCAAGCCTGCGACGCCCAGTTGGCGCAAGGCCAGGCGGTTTTCGCTGGCCAATTGCTCAGTCGCACGATCCGCCTGATACGGGTGGGCTGCGTAACCGATATGTCGCAGCTCGCTCAGCACTTCGCTCAGTGGCAGTTGGTTGTCGGCCCAGCGGATGTGCAAGCGGTGGTTGGACAGGTTGAGCCTGGCTTCACTCACAGCGGGTAGGTGCAGCAGGTGTTTCTCAATCAGCCAGCCACAGGCGGCACAACTGATGCCCTCGATCAGCAGCGTGGTTTCGGCCTGCTGGCCCTCGTGCCGAACAAAGGGTTTTTGCACGTCAGGCCGGTCATACAGCGCCAGTTCTTCCACCTGTTGCAGCGGCAGAGCCTGTGGATTGGCCGACGCCTCACTGCGATGTTGGTAGTAGCTTTCCAGGCCACCGGCGACGATTGCTTGCGCCACCGCCTGGCAGCCAGGGCAGCAGAATTCATGGGGCTGGCCCAGAACCTCGGCGGTGAAGCGGCTGCCGGGTGGAACGGGCAGGGCGCAGTGGTAGCAGGGAACGGGAGAACTCATGGAACACACCTTGTGCAGCTATCGAGAGCCTGTAGCCGCTGTCGAGGAATGAGGCTACAAGCGTTGCATCACTGCTTACGGTCTTCCGCGCCCTGAATCGGCTCGTCGCCCAGCATCAGGTCTTTGTCATGGTCGACCCGTTCTTCTTCAAACAGGCGCCAGGTCTTGCCGTCTTCAACGCCCAGCAGCTCCACGAAACGACGGCCTTGCACCTTGTCATCCAACTGGCCGGTGTAACGGCCCGGCTCTGTTGGGCTTTGGGTCAGGCTGACTCGGCGGTCCTTCTCCGGTTGGGTCGGTGAGATCAGGTTCAGCTCCAGGGTTTGCGGCTGACTGTTGCCTTGAAGCAGCAGCACCACTTCGCCGGTCACTTCGTCCAAACGCAGCTTGGCATTCAGTTGCAAGGTCTGGCCCAGCAACTCACGGTCCAGCGAACGGTTAATCCCTTTGCCTGCTTCGTAGTAATTGTCGTTAACCAGGTTGTCCGGGTTTTTTACAGCAATGGTCACCATCGACAGGGTCAGCGTCACAGAGCAGGCGAGAATGGCAATGATGATCCACGGCCATATGTGTTTGTACCAAGGGCTGTGGGCGTTTGCTGCGGGCATGGACAGTTTCTCTTATCTGATGTGGGGGCCGATGAAACGGCTCTTGGCTTTAACGTTGATGTCGCTGTTATCGGCATCTTTAAGGATGAAGAACACTTCGTTGGTGCTGGACGGCAATTGTTCCGGTGCACTCGACAACTCGACAGGCAGACTGACAATGTCACCCGCCGCGACTGTGATCTCGCGTTTGCCTTGCAGTTTCAAGTCAGGCAAGCCGCTGGCTTCCAGCACGTATGTATGGTCGCGCTGATCTTTGTTCATGATCTTCAGGCTGTAAACGTTTTCGATCCGGCCTTCGGCGTTTTCGCGATACAGCACGCGGTCTTTGCTGACATCAAAACCAACCAGAGAGCGGGTGAAAAAGGCGGCTGCCAACAGGCCCATCATGGTCACCAAGACCAGTGCATAGCCAATCAGGCGCGGACGCAGTTTATGGGTCTTCTGGCCTGAAAGATTGTGCTCGGTGGTGTAGCTGATCAGACCGCGCGGGTAGTTCATCTTGTCCATGATGCTGTCGCAGGCATCGATACACGCGGCGCAGCCAATGCATTCAATCTGCAAGCCGTCGCGGATGTCGATGCCGGTCGGGCACACTTGAACGCACAGGGTGCAGTCGATGCAGTCGCCCAGGCCCTGAGCCTTGTAATCAGCCTCTTTTTTACGCGGGCCGCGCATTTCGCCGCGACGCGGATCGTAGGAAACAATCAGCGTGTCTTTGTCGAACATCACGCTCTGGAAGCGCGCATATGGGCACATGTAAATGCACACTTGCTCGCGCAGCCAGCCGGCATTGCCGTAGGTGGCAAGGGTGAAAAAGCCGACCCAGAAGTAGGCCCAGCCATTGGCCTGGCCGGTGAAAAAATCAAAGACCAATTCTCGGATGGGGGAGAAGTAACCGACAAAGGTCATGCCGGTGATAAAGCCAATCAGCAGCCACAGTGTGTGTTTGCTGAGCTTGCGCACGAACTTGTTGGCGCTCATTGGCGCCTTGTCGAGCTTGATGCGCTGGTTGCGATCACCTTCGGTGACTTTCTCGCACCACATGAACACCCAGGTCCATACGCTTTGCGGGCAGGTGTAACCACACCACACGCGGCCTGCGTACACTGTAATAAAGAACAGGCCAAAGGCTGCGACGATCAACAGACCCGAGAGCAGGATGAAATCCTGTGGCCAGAAGGTGGCGCCAAAAATAAAGAATTTACGCTCGGGAAGGTTCCACCAGACGGCTTGGTGGCCACCCCAGTTGAGCCACACCGTGCCGAAATACAGCAAGAACAGCGCGGCGCCACCGGCGATTCGCAGGTTGCGGAAAAAGCCGCTGAAGGCGCGGGTGTAGATCTTTTTTCGGGCGGCGTACAGGTCGACGCTTTCGGTGGTTGTCTTGGCAGGTGGCGTAACGTTTTGAACCGGAATCTTATTGCTCATTAGTGCGTCCCACGGCAGTGGAAAATGCCTCGGTCAGTACGTGCCAACCGGGGTCAGAAGGTGTTGCGATGGCGCAATGATACCCCTGTGACTCTAGCCCAAGGGTGCGACCTTTGGTCGCGTTCCGAAAAGCCCAAAGTTGGTATAGGAGATATAACAAGTCATGACCTGGATCAATTGACTTAAGGCGTGGAGTCAGGTGTGAAAGCCTCTGAATCAAAGCGCCCAAGGGGTGAGCAAGGGCGCGCCGCTGAGGGCGAAATCCTGGGTGTTGCGGGTCACGACGGTCAAGCCGTGGACCTGGGCCGTCGCCGCGATCCACGACTCGACAGGGTGGTGAGGGTCATGGGGATTTCCTCCCAAAAAACGAATGGAGTGGCGTTACTACTTTTGGCTCTTGCGACAACCGCGAAAACACGATGAAACAAAACGGCCCCGCCAATTTCGCGGGCGAGGCCGGTTTTTGTAGCGATTACGCGAGGGGTTTATTCCTCTTTGTTGGCTTCATCGCCATGGGACAGGCTGTACACGTAAGCCGCCAGCAAGTGCACCTTGTCGTTGCCTTGCAGGTCAGCCTGGGCAGGCATCTGGCCCTGACGACCGTAACGGATGGTCTGCTGCAGTTGAGCGAAGCTCGAACCGTAGATAAATGCGCCGGGGTGAGTCAGGTTAGGCGCGCCCATCAATGGGTTGCCTTGGCCTTGCGGGCCGTGGCACACCGCGCAGTTGGTGGCGAAGATTTCCTTGCCCTTGAGCGGGTCGACCTTGGCACCTTCTGGCAGTTTTCGACCGTCCAGAGCGGTCAGTATGTAAGCGGCTACGTCGCTGACACCTTGCTCACCGATGACTTCAGCCCAGCCTGGCATGACGGCGTGACGCCCCGCCATGATGGTGGTCTTGATGTCGGCGGGTGAACCGCCCCAGCGCCAGTCGGCATCGGTCAAGTTGGGGAAGCCATAAGCGCCCTTGGCGTCGGAGCCGTGGCACACCGAGCAGTTGGAGGCGAAAAGGCGTCCGCCCATTTTCAGTGCTTGTGGGTCCTTGGCGACTTCTTCGATGGGCATGGCGGCGAACTTGGCAAAGATCGGTCCAAATTTGGCGTCCGATTTGGCCATTTCCTTTTCCCACTCATGCACGCCGGTCCAGCCGGTCTGGCCATTGGCAAACGGGGTTTGCTCTTTGGTGTCCAGGTACTGATAGCCCGGCAGCAGGCCTTTCCAGTTACCCAGGCCCGGGTACAGCACCAGGTAGCCGAGGGCAAACACGATGGTGCCCACAAACAGCATGAACCACCATTTGGGCATTGGGTTGTCGTACTCTTCGATCCCGTCGAAAGCGTGCCCGACTTTCTCGTCGGTCTGCTCGCTGCGCTGGCCCTTGCGAGTGGCCAGCAGCAGCCAGGTCAAGGCGAAGATAGTACCCAGAGTGAGGACTGTGACGTACAGACTCCAGAATGTAGTCATTCTTTGTTACTCCTAGACGCTTGCTCTTGCTCGACGTGCTTGATGGCTTCGGGATCATCCTTGAACGGCAGCATCGTCGCGTCGTCAAACTCTGACTTGCGTCGCGGGCTGAACACCCACAGCGCCAAACCGATAAACGCCACCATCACCACGACAGTGCCCAGGCCACGAATCATCCCGATATCCATTCAGATCACCGTTTGCTTTTGATGATGGTGCCCAAGCCCTGGAGGTAAGCCACCAGTGCGTCCATTTCGGTTTTGCCCTTCACTGCATCCTTGGCACCGGCGATGTCTGCATCGGTGTAAGGAACGCCCAGTGTGCGCAAGACTTCCATTTTTTTAGCCGTGTCTTTGCCGTCCAGTTTTCGTTCTACGAGAAACGGGTAAGCCGGCATGATCGATTCAGGCACCACGTTGCGCGGGTTGTACAAGTGCGCACGTTGCCAGTCATCGGAGTAACGACCGCCCACACGGGCCAGGTCCGGCCCTGTGCGTTTGGAGCCCCACAGAAACGGGTGGTCCCAGACGCTTTCACCGGCGACCGAGTAGTGCCCGTAACGTTCGGTTTCGGCGCGGAACGGGCGGATCATTTGCGAGTGGCAGCCCACACAGCCATTGGCGATGTAGATATCGCGGCCTTCGAGTTCCAGCGCACTGCGCGGCTTCATGCCCTCAACCGGGGTGTTTGTCACGTCCTGGAAGAACAGCGGAACGATTTGCGTCAGGCCGCCGATGCTCACGGCGATGACCATTAAGAAGGCCATAAGGCCAATATTCTTCTCGATAGTGTCGTGCTTAAACATCAGTGGGCTCCCACTACCGCGATCTTGCTCGCGGCTTCAGCTTCAACCGGGTTCGAGGCGATAACCGTGCGTAACACGTTGTAGGCCATGAACAGCATGCCGCTGGCGAAAATGGCCCCGCCAAGGGCGCGAACGATATAGCCAGGGTGGCTGGCTTGCAGGGCTTCGACGAACGAGTAGGTCAGGGTGCCGTCGTCGTTGATCGCGCGCCACATCAGGCCTTGAGTGATGCCGTTGACCCACATCGAGGCGATGTAAAGCACAGTGCCGATGGTCGCCAGCCAGAAGTGCACGTTGATCAGGGGGGTGCTGTACATCTGCTTTTGGCCGTAGATTTTCGGGATCATGTGATACATGGCACCAATCGAAATCATCGCGACCCAACCCAGCGCCCCGGCGTGTACGTGGCCGATGGTCCAGTCGGTGTAGTGCGACAGCGCATTGACTGTCTTGATGGCCATCATCGGCCCCTCGAAGGTCGACATGCCATAGAACGCCAAAGACACCACGAGGAAGCGCAGGATCGGGTCGGTGCGCAACTTATGCCAGGCGCCCGACAACGTCATCATGCCGTTGATCATGCCGCCCCAGCTTGGCGCCAGCAGAATGATCGACATGGCCATGCCCAGTGACTGAGCCCAGTCCGGCAGTGCGGTGTAGTGCAAGTGGTGCGGACCGGCCCAGATGTACAGGGTGATCAGCGCCCAAAAGTGCACGATAGACAAGCGATACGAGTAAATCGGGCGCTCAGCCTGCTTTGGCACAAAGTAATACATCATGCCCAGGAAGCCGGTTGTCAGGAAAAACCCTACTGCGTTGTGCCCGTACCACCACTGAATCATGGCGTCTGTCGCACCCGCATAGGCGGAGTAAGACTTGAAGAAGCTCACCGGCAGCGACGCGTGGTTGACGATGTGCAGCATGGCCGTCACCACAATGAACGCGCCGTAGAACCAGTTGCCCACATAAATATGCTTGGTTTTACGCTGGGTGATGGTGCCGAAGAACACGATGCCGTACACCACCCAGACGATGGCCAGCAGGATAGCCAGCGGCCATTCCAGTTCTGCGTATTCTTTGGTGGTGGTGTAGCCCAGTGGCAAGGTGATAATTGCGCCGACGATGACCGCTTGCCAGCCCCAAAAGCTAAAGGAGGCCAGGGTGTCGGAGATCAGTCGTGTTTGGCAGGTGCGTTGCACCACGTAGTAAGACGTACCAAACAATGCGCAGCCGCCGAAGGCGAAAATCACAAGGTTGGTGTGTAAGGGGCGCAGACGGCCAAAGGTCGTCCATTCAAGGCCGAGGTTCAGTTCGGGCCACACAAGCTGTGACGCGATAAAAACCCCGAGTCCCATGCCAAGGATCCCCCAGACCACCGTCATGATGGCGAACTGGCGGACGACCTTATAGTTATAAGCAGTCGGACTGATTGCTGTGCTCATTCTAAGGTTCCACGGTTTTATATTTTATTAGGAGTAAAAAGCGGTCGAGAGTATGGGTAATGTGTCTAGCTATTGCAACGCAGCTTGACCTGGGTCAATGCGTTGGAGCGCCTATTCTGCGGCCTTTCCATGCTCGGAGTAAGGGTAAGTGAGGTCGGGTAGACCGGCACCCTGTCGGGCGGGTTAGAGAGGGCGGGAGGGTAGGGAGGTGGGCTCGTGGAACATACCTTACAAGATGGTAATCAACGACAGCCGGTGCAAACCCGTCAGTTTGGCTTGGCATGAAGCCCGTTGACTTAGCACTTGACCTGAATGGTGAAACGCTGGGCAGGGAGTGGGGGATAGGGGGCTGGAAACCGATGCGACACTGGGTCGCGCTTTAAGGTTGTAACGTGGGCATTAAAAAAGCTGCAGGCGCGAGCTTGCCTCGCGCCTGCAGGAATTGCGTGGGTTCAAGTAAGCAATATTGCAGCCATTACTCGGCTGTTTTTTGCTCTTGATTGGCGTGCGACAAGCTGAATACGTACGCGGCCACCAATTGCACCTTGTCGTTACCCAACAACTCGTTTTGTGCAGGCATATGACCCTGGCGGCCATGACGAATGGTTTGCTGCAATTGCGCCAGGCTGGTGCCGTAAATAAAGGCCGCAGGAGTCGTCAGGTCCGGCGCACCCATCAGCGGGTTGCCTTTGCCGTTTGCGCCGTGGCACGCCACACAGGTGGTGTCGTACGCCTGCTTGCCTGCGTCCAGGTTGAACGTCGTGCCCTGCGCCAGAGGCAGGCCCGCCAGGCTATGGCGCACATAGGCCGAAACGTTTTTCACCCCGTCCTCACCCAGCACTTCACCCCAGGCGGGCATCATCGCAATGCGCCCACCCATGATCGTCGCTTTAATGGTGTCGGCATCACCGCCCCAGCGCCAGGAAGCGTCAGCCAGGTTAGGAAAGCCGAATGCGCCCTTGGCATCCGAACCGTGGCACACCGAGCAGTTTGAAGCGAACAGGCGGCCACCCATTTTCAGGGCCGCCGGATCTTGCGCAACCTGCTCGACCGGCATGGCGGCATACTTGGCGAAAATCGGGCCGAACCTGGCGTCGGCCTTGCCAATTTCCTTCTCCCACTCGTGGACGCCGGTCCAGCCATCCTCGTAACCGGGCAACAAACCTTTCCAGTTGCCCAGGCCCGGGTAGAGGATCAAATAGCAGACCCCAAATACCAGCGTGCCGATGAACAACATGAACCACCAGCGCGGCAGCGGGTTGTCGTACTCCTCGATGCCATCGAAGCTGTGCCCCATGGTTTCGACGGTTTCGCCTTTTTTCTCGCCCTTGCGCGTACTGAACAGCAGCCAGGTCAGACCGATCAACGTGCCAATGGTCAGCACGCTGATGTAGATACTCCAGAACTCAGACATGTTTGTTACTCCTGGACGCTTGCTCTTGCTCGACGTGTTTTATGGCCTCTGGATCGTCCTTGAATGGCAGTAAGGTTGCGTCTTCGAACTCCGACTTGCGCCGTGGACTGAACACCCACAGCGCCAGACCGATAAAAGCCACTGCAACTACCACAGTGCCCAGCCCGCGAATCATTCCACTACTCATCTCAAACACCATGGCTCACCTCTTGCTCTTGATGGCAGTGCCGAGCACTTGCAGGTAGGCCACCAGTGCGTCCATTTCGGTTTTGCCCTGTACCGACTGCTTGGCATTGGCGATGTCTTGATCGGTGTATGGCACGCCCAGGGTGCGCATCACCTCGAGTTTTTTGGCGGTATGCCTGCTATCCACCGGGGTTGACACCAACCACGGGTAGGCGGGCATTTTCGACTCGGGCACGACGTTGCGCGGGTTGTACAAGTGCGCGCGGTGCCAGTCATCCGAGTAGCGGCTGCCAACGCGTGCCAGGTCCGGCCCGGTCCGTTTGGAGCCCCACAAAAAAGGGTGATCCCATACGCTTTCACCGGCTACCGAATAGTGGCCATAACGCTCGGTTTCGGCGCGGAACGGGCGGATCATCTGCGAGTGGCAGCCCACGCACCCTTCGCGGATGTACACATCGCGGCCTTCCAGTTGCAGCGCGGTGTACGGCTTCATGCCTTCGACCGGGGTGTTGGTCACGTCTTCAAAAAACAGCGGCACGATCTGTGTCAGGCCGCCGACACTCACGCACAGAATCATCAGCAACAGCATGAGGCCGATATTTTTTTCAATAATCTCGTGTTTCATGGCGAACTCCTTAAGCCATCTGCGCGGCGGCTACAACTTCGGCGGGCTCGGCATTACGCACTGTGCGCCAGGTGTTGTAAGCCATCAGGAACATGCCGCTCAGGAAAATCGCCCCGCCGATCAGTCGTACTACATAGCCCGGATGGCTGGCCACCAGGGTTTCGACGAAGGAGTAAGTCAGCGTGCCGTCTTCGTTGACTGCGCGCCACATCAGGCCTTGAGCGATGCCGTTGACCCACATCGAAGCGATATAAAGCACGGTGCCAATGGTGGCCAGCCAGAAGTGCGCGTTGATCAGGCCGGTGCTGTACATCTGCTGGCGGCCGAAGACTTTGGGAATCATGTGATACAGCGCGCCAATCGAAATCATCGCCACCCATCCCAGAGCCCCGGCGTGTACGTGGCCGATGGTCCAGTCGGTGTAGTGGGAGAGGGCGTTGACGGTCTTGATTGCCATCATCGGGCCTTCGAAAGTCGACATGCCGTAGAACGCCAGGGAGACCACGAGGAAGCGCAGGATCGGGTCGCTGCGCAACTTATGCCAGGCGCCCGAGAGCGTCATCATGCCGTTAATCATGCCGCCCCAGCTCGGTGCCAGCAGAATCAGCGACATCACCATGCCCAGTGACTGCGCCCAGTCCGGCAGCGCGGTGTAGTGCAAGTGGTGCGGACCCGCCCAGATGTACAGGGTGATCAGCGCCCAGAAGTGCACGATAGACAGGCGATAGGAATAGATCGGGCGTTCGGCCTGTTTCGGCACGAAGTAATACATCATCCCCAAAAAGCCCGCCGTCAGGAAAAAGCCCACGGCGTTGTGGCCGTACCACCACTGCACCATGGCGTCAGTGGCGCCACCGTAAAGTGAGTAGGACTTGGTGAGGCTGACCGGGATTTCGAGGTTGTTAACGATGTGCAAAATAGCCACGGTCACGATAAACGCGCCGAAGAACCAGTTGCCCACGTAAATGTGCTTGGTGTTGCGCTTCATGATCGTGCCGAAGAACACGATGGCGTATGCGACCCAGACGATGGTGATCAAAATATCGATCGGCCATTCAAGCTCTGCGTATTCCTTGGAGCTGGTGTAGCCCAGCGGCAAGCTGATCGCAGCCAGCAGAATGACCAGTTGCCAGCCCCAAAAGGTAAACGTTGCGACTTTGGGTGCGAACAGCGTGGTCTGACAGGTGCGTTGCACCGAGTAGAACGAGGACGCAAAAAGAGCGCAACCGCCAAAGGCGAAAATCACTGCGTTGGTGTGCAATGGGCGCAGGCGCCCAAAACTGGTCCAGGGCAAATCCAAGTTAAGTTCGGGCCAGACCAACTGCGCGGCGAGAAAAACGCCGAGCCCCATACCGACGATGCCCCAAACCACCGTCATAATGGCAAATTGGCGGACCACCTTGTAGTTGTAGGCGGTACTTGTAGAAGTGTTCATGGTTCCCCATCCACGGTTCAGGCGAATTCAATGCACGCCTGGAGTTATAGGCAGACTAAAAGCGAGGCAAGCATGGGTGTAGGCGGCAAAGTCGGTATTGACGAGGATCAATGGGCGCAGTGCCTGCAGGCACGGGGCTGGTTGTGGAACGGTGCGCAAACGCCGTCATCGTCGACCTTGATCCTGGCGCACGGCGCGGGTGCGCCGATGGACAGCGACTGGATGACCGGCATGGCTGAACGCCTTGCTGCACGCGGGATTAACGTCGTGCGCTTCGAGTTCCCGTACATGGCTCAGCGCCGTCTGGAGGGTGGCAAAAGGCCTCCTAATCCGCAGGCCACATTGCTCGAATGCTGGCGCGAGGTGTACAGCGAGGTGCGACGGCATGTCGCTGGGCCATTGGCCATCGGTGGCAAGTCCATGGGGGGGCGCATGGCCAGCCTGGTGGCGGATGAGTTGCAAGTGTCGCGGCTGGTGTGTCTAGGCTATCCGTTCTATGCCGTTGGCAAGCCGGAAAAACCCCGTGTTGCGCACCTGACCGAGCTACGCACACCCACCCTGATCGTGCAGGGCGAGCGTGATGCGCTGGGTAACCGCGAGGCCGTAGAAGCCTACGTGCTGGCGCCGAGCATTGAGGTGTTGTGGTTGACGGCCGGGGACCACGACTTGAAGCCGCTCAAAGCCTCGGGCTTGACCCATGAGCAGCATTTGGACGCAGCGGCAGACAACATTGCCAACTGGCTTGAGTCCGCCTGAGATTTCCTTTGAGGGCGGGCTTGCCCGCGATGCAATCGCGAGCAAGCCCGCTCCCACAGGGGGAGTCGTTCAGCGGTTAAACCGCTCCACCAGCGAATACTGGATATTCACGGTTTGCGCCAGTTCTTCGCTCAATCGCGCTGAATGCTGTGCCTGTTCTGAGGTTTGGTCGGCCAGGTCGGCAATGGTGCTGATGTTGCGGCTGACTTCTTCAGCCACAGCACTTTGTTCCTCGGTGGCAGCGGCAATCTGGGTGGTCATGTCGGTGATGTTGGCCACCGCTTCACTGATCCCGACCAGCGCTGCGTCGGCTTCCAGTACCCGCGCCACACCTTCTTGGGCCTGGCGGTGCCCGGCGTTCATGGTCTGCACGGCAGTCGCCGCTGTCTGCTGCAGCTTGGCAATCAACGCATGAATCTGCCCTGTCGACAGGCTGGTGCGTTGCGCCAATTGGCGTACTTCATCGGCCACTACCGCAAAGCCTCGGCCCATTTCTCCCGCTCGTGCGGCTTCAATCGCCGCGTTCAGCGCCAGCAGGTTGGTCTGATCGGCAATCCCTTTGATCACATCGACCACGCCGCCGATCTCATCGCTGTCCTTGGCCAGTTGAGTCACGGTGGCGCCGGTTTCACCCACAACCACAGACAAACGCTCAATGGCTTCTCGGGTTTCGCCCGCGATATCGCGACCACGGCTGGTCAGGCGGTTGGCTTCTTGTGTGGCGTCGGCGGTGCGTTGCACGTGGCTGGCGACTTCTTGCGTGGTCGCGGCCATTTGATTGATTGCAGTGGCAACCTGCTCGGTCTCGACGCGCTGGCGCTCCAGCCCGCTGGAGCTCTTGTGCGTCAACGCATCCGATTGCCGGGCTTGCTCGCTCAGGTGCTCAGCGGTGTCTTGCAGACGGGTCAGGCAGGTTTTGAGGCGTGCCTCCTGGCTCAGAATGGACATTTCCAGGCGTGCTTGCGGGCCGCGGCTGTCGGTGTACATTTGCGCAATCAGCGGATCGGACGTGGTTTGCTCGGCCAGGCGCAACAAGCGCTTGATCCCGCGTTGTTGCCAGGTCAGGCCGAGCAGCCCCAGCGGGATCGACAACAGTGCAGCCAAGGCAAAGCCCCAGCTGGAGTTGAGCAGGGCGCCGATGATGAAACTCAATTGGCTGACCAAAATAAACGGCAGCCAGTCTTGCAGCACCGGCAGCCATTTGTCACGGCGCGGAACGGCGGGTTTGCCGCGATTGAGCCGCAGGTACAGCGCCTCGGCTCGGCGGATTTGCTCAGCGGTCGGCTTGACTCGCACCGATTCGTAACCCACCACGCGTTCGTTTTCAAACACCGGGGTGACGTAGGCATTGACCCAGTAATGGTCGCCGGACTTGCAGCGGTTCTTGACGATGCCCATCCACGGCATGCCCTTTTTCAGGGTGCCCCACATGTGTTCAAAAACAGCCGGGGGGACATCCGGATGGCGCACAAGATTGTGGGGGGCGCGAACCAGCTCATCGCGCGTAAACCCGCTGATTTCAACAAAGGCGTCATTGCAGTAGGTGATCATACCTTTGGCATCGGTCGTGGAAATCAACCGTTGTTGCGCGGGGAATGTGCGTTCGCGTTGAGTGATGGGCTGGTTGTTACGCATGTCGTTTCAATCCGCAAGACTTTGACAGGCTGTCGGCATGGGGCGCGAATTGTTTAATTTATATTTCGGTGCACGACGTTGCGGGCAGTTCCGGTCGTCACTGCCCAGGCACGAAGGCTGCTCGCAGCAGTCGTCCAGTAAACTCAGAGCCCTCGGTGTGTCTGACACAACGAGGGCTCTGGTTTTACAGCCGCTTCACGCCTGATTGCAGCCTTCGTGCCTAGGCAGCGACTACGGGGTTAGGAAGCAATCAGCTGACGCAGTACGTAGTGCAAGATCCCGCCCGCCTTGAAGTATTCCACTTCATTGAGGGTGTCGATCCGGCAGAGCACGTCGACTTTTTCCTGCTGGCCATTTTCACGAGTGATCACCAGTGTCAGGTTCATGCGGGGTTGGAGTGCGGCGCCGGTCAGCCCCAGAATGTCGAGGGTTTCCTTGCCAGTCAGTTTCAGGCTCTTGCGGTTCTGGTCCAGCTTGAACTGCAAGGGCAAGACGCCCATGCCTACCAGATTGGAACGGTGGATGCGCTCAAAGCTCTCGGCAATCACCGCTTTGACCCCCAGCAGATTGGTGCCCTTGGCTGCCCAGTCACGGCTGGATCCTGTGCCATATTCTTGACCGGCAATCACCACCAGCGGCGTGCCCGAGGCCTGATAACGCATGGCGGCATCGTAAATCGGTAGTTTTTCGCCGGTTGGGATGTAAATCGTATTGCCGCCTTCTTCGCCGCCAAGCATTTCATTGCGAATGCGGATGTTAGCGAAGGTGCCGCGCATCATCACTTCGTGGTTGCCACGGCGCGAACCGTACGAGTTGAAATCACGTGGTTCGACGCCTTTCTCGCGCAAGTAACGACCGGCCGGGCTATCGGCCTTGATGTTGCCGGCAGGGGAGATGTGGTCGGTGGTCACTGAATCACCCAGCAACGCCAGAATGTTCGCGCGTTTGACGTCTTCAATCACTGGCAATGGGCCACCAATCTCATCGAAGAACGGCGGGTGCTGTATGTACGTGGAGTCTTCCTGCCACACATAAGTGGCCGCCTGTGGGACTTCAATGGCTTGCCATTGTTCGTCACCTGCAAATACCTCGGCGTACTCCTTGTGGAACATAGCGGTACTGACCTGCGCCACCGCGTCAGCGATTTCTTTCTGGCTGGGCCAGATGTCACGCAAGTAAACCGGTTTGCCGTCTGTGCCCACGCCCAGCGGTTCACTGCTGATGTCAATGCGCACTGTGCCCGCCAAGGCATAGGCAACCACCAACGGCGGCGAGGCCAGCCAGTTGGTTTTGACCAGCGGGTGTACACGGCCTTCAAAGTTGCGGTTGCCCGACAACACCGATGCCACGGTGAGATCGGATTGGGTGATGGCTTTTTCAATCGGCTCGGGCAATGGCCCGGAGTTGCCAATACAGGTGGTGCAGCCATAACCGACCAAGGCAAAACCCAGTTGGTCGAGGTAGTGCGTGAGGCCTGCCGCCTTGTAGTAATCGGTCACCACCTTGGAGCCGGGGGCCAGCGACGTTTTGACCCAGGGCTGGCTTTTAAGGCCTTTTTCGATCGCCTTTTTCGCCACCAGGCCGGCAGCCATCATCACGCTCGGGTTAGAGGTGTTGGTGCACGAGGTAATCGCGGCAATCACCACGGCACCGTTTTTCAGGCGATAGGTTTGCCCTTCATAGTTGTATTCCACCTCGCCCACCAGGTCGGCATTGCCAACGGCCACGCCACCACCGCCTTCGCTTTCCAGGCGGCCTTCTTCTTTATTGGTGGGTTTAAACTGCAGGCTCAAGAAATCGCTGAACGCCTGTGCAACATGGGGCAGTGCCACCCGGTCTTGCGGGCGTTTGGGCCCTGCCAGGCTGGCTTCGACAGTGCCCATGTCGAGTGCCAGGGTGTCGGTAAAGATCGGCTCCTGCCCGGCTTCACGCCACAGGCCCTGAGCCTTGCAGTAAGCCTCCACCAGTTTGACCGTGGCGTCGGGGCGCCCGGACAGGCGCAGGTAATCCAGGGTGATCTCATCCACCGGGAAAAAACCGCAGGTGGCGCCGTACTCAGGGGCCATGTTGGCAATCGTGGCGCGGTCGGCCAATGGCAAATCAGCCAGGCCGTCGCCGTAGAACTCGACAAACTTGCCCACTACCCCCTTGCTTCGCAGCATTTGCGTGACCGTCAGCACCAAGTCTGTGGCGGTGATGCCTTCTTTCAGCTTGCCACTGAGCTTGAAACCCACCACTTCGGGGATCAGCATCGACACCGGCTGGCCGAGCATCGCGGCTTCGGCTTCGATACCGCCGACGCCCCAGCCCAACACGCCGAGGCCGTTGATCATGGTGGTGTGTGAGTCGGTGCCGACCAACGTGTCGGGGAACGCATACGTGCGCCCGTCCTCGTCTTTGGTCCAGACCGTACGGCCCAGATATTCCAGGTTTACCTGGTGGCAAATCCCGGTGCCTGGCGGCACTACGCTGAAGTTATCGAATGCATCCTGGCCCCAGCGCAAAAACGCATAGCGTTCGCCGTTACGTTCCATCTCAATGTCGACGTTCTGCTCAAAGGCACTGGCGCTGGCGAACTTGTCGACCATCACTGAGTGGTCAATCACCAGGTCCACCGGCGACAACGGGTTGATGCGCTGTGGGTCGCCGCCGGCCTTGGCCATCGCGGCGCGCATGGCGGCCAGATCGACCACCGCCGGTACTCCGGTAAAGTCCTGCATCAACACACGGGCCGGTCTGTACTGGATTTCCCGGTCGCTGCGTCGCTCCTTGAGCCAGGCGGCGAGGGCTTTAAGGTCGGACTCGGTGACGGTTTTACCGTCCTCCCAACGCAGCAGGTTTTCCAGCAGCACTTTGAGCGACATCGGCAATTTGCTCAAATCACCAAGGGCCTTGGCGGCGAGCGGAAGGCTGAAGTAGTGATAAGTCTTATCGGCGACTTTCAGTGTGGCGAGGGATTTCAGGCTATCGAGGGAGGACATGAAATGACTCCTTTTGATCCGCGCGGCACGGATCGAGTGGTACGAACAAAGCGGTGAGCAGAGCTACTAACCTAGCCCTGATTCAATGATCTGGCTAATAACTGGACTGTCTATACGGGTTCTAGGTTCCGAACTCAGTTATCATGCCCGCCTTTTTGTGACAGTCCTTGCTCCAGAGCAAGGTTGCGCAGTGAGCTAATTTCCGCTTGCTGCCCAGGAGTAATTCAATGAACACCGTTTTTATGCATTGCCGTCCCGGTTTCGAAGGCGAAGTGTGCTCGGAAATCGCCGAGCATGCCGCCCGCCTGAATGTGTCCGGGTACGCCAAGGCCAAACCTAGCACCGCCTGCGCCGAGTTTGTGTGCACCGAAGAAGGCGGCGCCGAGCGGCTGATGAAGGGGTTGCGCTTTGCCGAGCTGATTTTCCCGCGCCAATGGGCACGCGGCAGCTTTGTCGATTTACCGGAAACCGACCGTATCAGCGTCATCCTTGAGCATATGGCTGACTTCCCGGTGTGTGGCAGCTTGTGGCTGGAAGTGGTCGACACCAACGACGGCAAAGAACTGTCCAACTTCTGCAAGAAGTTCGAAGGGCATCTGCGCAAGGCCTTGCTCAAGGCGGGCAAGCTGGTCGAAGACGCCGACCATAAACCACGCTTGCTGCTGACTTTTAAAAGTGGGCGCGAAGTGTTTCTGGGGCTGGCTGAGTCCAACAACTCGGCCATGTGGCCCATGGGCATCCCGCGTCTCAAGTTCCCGCGTGAGGCCCCGAGCCGCTCGACCCTGAAACTGGAAGAAGCCTGGCACCACTTCATCCCTCGCGATCAGTGGGATGAGCGCCTGCACAGTGACATGACCGGCGTTGACCTGGGTGCCGCCCCCGGTGGCTGGACCTGGCAACTGGTCAATCGCGGCATGATCGTGACTGCCATCGACAACGGACCAATGGCTGAAAGCCTGATGGACACCGGCCTGGTGCAGCACTTGATGGCCGATGGTTTCACCTTCAAGCCCAAGCAACCGGTGGACTGGATGGTGTGCGACATCGTCGAAAAACCGGCGCGTAATGCGGCCATGCTGGAAGAGTGGATCGGTGAGGGGCATTGCAGTGAAGCAGTGGTTAACTTGAAACTGCCGATGAAACAGCGCTACGCCGAAGTGCGTCGCTTGCTTGACCGTATTGCTGATGGTTTCAAGGCTCGCGGTATTCAAGTGGACATTGGCTGCAAGCAGCTGTACCACGACCGTGAAGAAGTGACCTGCCATTTGCGTCGATTGGACGTTAAAAAGCCTAAATCTCGTTGATTCAGGAGTAAAAGATGAGCGTTGTTGATCTGCCGTTTGACGGCATTCTGGATGCCACAGGCTTGAACTGCCCTGAGCCAGTGATGATGTTGCATCAACATATTCGCGACCTCGCGGCGGGCGGCGTGCTGAAAGTCATTGCCACCGACCCGTCGACCCGCCGCGACATCCCCAAATTCTGTGTATTTCTGGACCACGAACTGCTGGACCAGAAAGAAGAGGCGGGCACGTACCTGTATTGGATACGTAAAAACCGGGGCTGACTTCAAACCTGTAGCCGCTGCCGGGGGCTGCGATGGGGCGCCAGCGATCCCCGTTGCTCAAGGTCCTGCGGCCCTTATCGCAGCCTTCGGCAGCGGCTACAGATCAAGCGGCGCGACGAATGTGTTTCTTCGCGCTGCGAATCAAGCGCACCGCCAGCATCAGCGCCGCACAGGTCAGCCCCACGATCAATCCTTGCCACAGCCCGCTCGGGCCTCTGGCGTTACCCAACCAGTCGGTCAATCCCAGCGCATACCCCACTGGCAACCCGACGCCCCAGTAGGCGAACAGCGTCAGGATCATCGTCACCCGCGTGTCTTGATAACCGCGCAGGGCGCCTGCTGCCGTTACTTGAATCACATCCGAAAACTGATACAGCGCGGCAAACATCAACAGCATGGTTGCGACTTCAATCACGCTCGGGTCGGCGGTGTACACCGTGGCAATCGGCCCGCGCAGCACGTAGATAAGACTCGCCGAAATACACGCCCATAGCAGTGCAGTGCCCATGCCAACGCCCGCGACAAACCGCGCTTCACGTGGTTGCTGGCGCCCCAGCGCCTGGCCTACGCGCACCGTAATCGCCATGCCCAGCGAATACGGGATCATAAACACCAGCGAGCTGAAGTTAAGTGCAATCTGATGGCCCGCGACTACCGTTGCGCCAAGGCTGCCGATCAGCAGGGCAATCACCGCAAAAATGCTCGACTCGGCAAACACCGCCACACCGATGGGCACACCCACATTCAGCAGGCGCTTGATGATCGCCCACTTGGGCCATTCAAAATGGCTGTATACCCGGCTCGACTGGTAGAGGGCGCCGCGAAAGGTCCAGACCACCATGCCCAGCGCCATAAACCACATCACAATCGCCGTGGCCCAGCCGCACCCCACGCCGCCCATGGCCGGCACGCCCAAATGGCCATAAATAAACACGTAGTTGAGCGGGATGTTCAGCGCCAGGGCGGACAAGCCCAGGATCATGCTGGGCCGGGTCTTGCCCAGCCCATCGCTGAAGCAACGCAGCACGCAGTACACCCCGACCGCGGGCATGCCGCTGGCAATGCCGTGCAAGTAACCCATGCTCGGCTCGATCAACTCCGGGTCGACCCTCATCAAGCGCAGCAAGGGTTCAGCGCCGATCAATAACCCTGCCGCACACAGCCCGGTGAACAAGGCCAGCCACAGCGCCTGGCGCACAATCGGGCCAATTTCGGGATGGGCATTGGCGCCAAAACGCTGGGCAACTTTAGGGGTGGTGGCCAGCAGAATGCCCGACATCAGCAAAAACACCGGCACCCAGATCGAGTTGCCGAGTGCCACGGCTGCCAGGTCGCGAGGCCCGACTCGGCCTGCCATCACCGCATCAACAAAGCCCATCGCTGTGGTGGCGACCTGGGAAATGATGATGGGAAACGCCAGCGCCAACAGCGCCCGCACTTCGGTGCTAACCCGTGCCGGGCGGCTGACAGTCATAGAAGAGGGTTGGGTCACAGAGTTCACAAGCGTGCATCCACAGTGTTTAACGCGCAAAGCCGATAAGTGTACGCCTGCACAAGTGGCCATCAAAATGCTGAGTGGTCGTGGCTTTGTAAACGCAGCGTGTAGCCGATGTCACAAGATGCCACGCCTCGCTGGCCCATTGCGCTCAACAACGCCTACACTGCCATTCCGCGAAAGGAGCCTGCCATGTTGATTGTTGCTGATGAAAATATTCCGTTGATCGAAGCGTTCTTTGCAGAGTTCGGTGAAATACGCCGCTTGCCAGGGCGCCAGATCACCCGTGCCGACGTGCACGATGCGGATGTCTTGCTGGTGCGTTCGGTGACTAAAGTCAACCGCGACCTGCTCGAAGGCAGCGCGGTGCGTTTTGTCGGCACTTGCACCATCGGCACCGATCACCTGGACCTCGACTACTTTCAGCAAGCAGGCATACGGTGGTCCAGTGCGCCTGGGTGCAATGCACGCGGAGTGGTCGATTACGTACTCGGCAGCTTGCTGACCCTGGCTGAGATCGAAGGTGTCGATCTGACTCAGCGTACTTACGGTGTGGTGGGCGCTGGTGAGGTGGGGGGGCGGCTGGTCAGCGTCCTGCGTGGCCTGGGTTTCAACGTACTGGTCTGCGATCCGCCGCGTCAGGCGGTCGAAGGCGGTGATTACGTCAGCCTTGAGCAGATCATCGAGCGTTGCGACGTGATCAGCCTGCACACGCCTCTGGACAAGAACGGCGCAAGCCCGACCTGGCATTTGTTCGATCATCCGCGCTTGAATCAGCTCAACCACGGCACTTGGCTGATCAACGCCAGCCGGGGTCCGGTCATCGACAACAACGCCTTGCGCGATGTGCTGACTCAGCGCGAAGACCTGCAAGCGGTCATGGATGTGTGGGAAGCCGAGCCGCAAGTCGACGTCGAACTGGCTGAGTTGTGCGTGCTGGCCACCCCGCACATTGCCGGATACAGCCTGGACGGCAAACAGCGCGGCACCGCGCAGATTTACCAGGCGTTTTGTGATTTTCTCGGTCAGGAGGCGCCTATCAAGCTCGCGGACCTACTACCCGCGCCCTGGCTGGCCAAGGTCGAACTGAGTGCAGAGAGCGATCCGGCCTGGGTTCTGGGCATGCTGTGTCGCGGTGTTTACGACCCACGCCGCGATGATGCGGATTTTCGCCGTAGCCTGATCGGCAATGTTCAGGAACAGAAACTGGCGTTCGATGCCCTGCGCAAAAACTATCCGGTGCGCCGCGAAATCGAAGGGTTGCAGGTGCATATCCAAGGCGAGTCAGTGGCCTTGAAGCAACTGGTCAAAGCGCTGGGTGGCGAGTTGGTGTAGGAGCGAGCCTGTCTCGCGATCTTTTGATCTTATAAAAGATCGCGAAACAGGCTGTTGAGGTTCAGTCTTTCTGAGCAGGCTTAACCAAACGCTGTTCCAGTTCGTGGCAGGCGTTCTGAATCATCTCTTCAGTGATCAGAACTTCCTTACCCTCAGCATCGATAAATGCGCACCCTAGCGAAGCCTGTGGCTGAGTGCGGATTACCGGTACTGCTTGAGCGTTGTGTTGTAAGTCCATGGCCTGTCTCCTCATCAGGGTGTAGCGCTACTTTAGATCCGTTAAATGACCAAGCTGTTACACAACTTGGCGGCGGCATCCAGTCCAACAGAAATATCCGGAAACTTCCAGCCTCACCTTAGAACTTTAAAGCCTAGACCTTGTGGCACGGGGTCATATTCAAACCGAGTGAGAAAGGTTTACCGGTTTTATTCCGGGTTCGATGTAGGCTATGTCTTGTTTTTAGCCGTTGCCCTTGAGTGATTGACCATCTGGATGCCCTCGATGCTTTCTTCCCGTCAACGACGTGCCATTCGTCTGGCCGCCCATTTTGTAGCCCCTTATCGCTGGCAGGCCCTTGGCGCCTTGCTGGCCTTGATCGTCACGGCGGGTATCACGCTGTCGATGGGGCAGGGCATTCGCCTGCTGGTCGACAAAGGTTTCATGACCCAGTCACCGCACATGCTCAACCAGTCCATAGGCTTGTTTTTGCTGTTGGTTCTAGGGCTGTCGGTGGGCACGTTTGTGCGTTTCTACCTGGTGTCGTGGATTGGCGAACGCGTGGTGGCTGACATTCGCCGACAAGTGTTTAACCACTTGATCGGGCTGCATCCGGGCTTTTATGAAAACAACCGCAGCTCGGAAATCCAGTCGCGGCTGACCACCGATACCACCTTGCTGCAATCGGTGATTGGCTCATCGCTGTCCTTGTTTTTGCGCAACAGCCTGATGGTGATCGGCGGCGTGGTACTGCTGTTTATCACCAACCCCAAACTCACCAGCATCGTGGTGGTCGCCTTGCCCTTGGTGCTGGCGCCGATTTTGATCTTCGGCCGTCGGGTGCGCAGCTTGTCCCGTCAAAGCCAGGACCGGATTGCCGATGTTGGCAGTTACGTCGCCGAAGCCCTGGGCCAGATCAAAACGGTTCAGGCATACAACCACCAGCAGCAAGACCAGCAGCGCTTCGCGCAAACCGTTGAAGGTGCATTTGCCACGGCGCGCAAGCGGATCTTGCAGCGCTCATGGCTGATTACCCTGGTGATCTCGCTGGTGCTGGGCGCGGTGGGGGTCATGCTGTGGGTCGGCGGCATGGACGTTATCGCCGGGAGAATCACCGGCGGTGAACTGGCGGCGTTTGTGTTTTACAGCCTGGTGGTGGGCAGTGCCTTTGGCACCCTGAGTGAAGTGATTGGCGAGCTGCAACAGGCGGCGGGTGCGGCTGAGCGGATTGCTGAGTTGCTGCAATCCAAAAGTCAGATCGAAGTGCCTGAGAGTGGCTTGCAAGTGTTGCCGGAGCGGGTAGCAGGCAATTTGCAGCTCCAAGACCTGTATTTTTCTTACCCGTCGCGGCCTGAAAGCTACGCAATTGCCGGGCTTGGTCTGACGATTAAAGCAGGCGAAACCCTGGCCCTGGTCGGGCCTTCAGGGGCGGGCAAATCGACACTGTTCGACTTGCTGCTGCGTTTTTACGACCCTCAGCAAGGCCAGATCCTGCTGGAAGGTCACCCGATCAAACAGCTTGATCCGCATGATCTGCGGCGCTGTTTTGCCTTGGTCTCGCAAACGCCTGCGTTGTTTTTCGGCTCGGTCGAAGACAACATTCGCTATGGCAATGCCCTGGCGACCGACGCTCAGGTCGAGGCGGCGGCGCGCATCGCGCATGCTCATGACTTTATTCTGCAAATGCCTGACGGCTACAAAACGCATTTGGGGGATGGCGGGCAGGGGTTGTCCGGCGGTCAACGCCAGCGCCTGGCGATTGCCCGGGCACTATTGGTGGATGCGCCGATCTTGTTACTGGACGAAGCCACCAGCGCCCTGGATGCGCAAAGTGAACACTTGATCCAGCAAGCCTTGCCAAGCCTGATGCAAGGCCGCACCACGCTGGTCATCGCCCACCGCTTGGCGACGGTCCAGAATGCGGACCGCATTGCCGTGATGGATCAGGGCAAGCTGGTTGCGGTTGGCACTCACGCCCAGTTAATCGCCAGCAACCCGCTGTATGCGCGGTTGGCAGCGTTGCAATTCAATACGGGAAGTCCCCACCCGTAGGCGCTGGCGAAGGCTGCGATCTTTTGATCTTTAAAAGATCGCAGGCTGTGCCAGCGCCCACGTTTTTACGCGGGGGTGTAACTCAGCGGTACTCGCACAGGTAGGCGGTTTCAACCACGACCTTGAGCTGGAACTTGCTGTTTTCAGGGATGTGGAACTCGTCGCCGGTCTTGAACGTTTCAAATTCGCTGCTGCCCGGCAGCTTGACGCTCAGTTCGCCATACACGACGTGCATGATTTCACGCTCGGCAGTGCCGAACTCATATTCACCCGGGGCCATGACGCCAATAGTGGCGTTGCCTTCAGCTTGTGTGAAAGCAATCGACTTGACGGTACCGTCGAAGTATTCGTTGACTTTAAACATGGCGATTCCTCGGAATGGGTTAAAAAGGCTGGCCAGTATGCAGAAGCCGATTTATCCCGTCACGCCCTTTTATGACAGCGTTACGCGGCCCTAAACCTTGAATACCAGCGGCAACAAACGCGCTGTATTGCGGGCGTCTTCGAGTGCGCGGTGTTGTTGCCCGCTGAACTGCATGCCCGCCAGTTGCAGTGCGCTATTAAGTCCCAGCGGGCTCTTCAACTGGCGTGCTTGAGCGAATTGCTGCTTGAGATTCATGTGCGGCAACCGCGCCAGCGCGCTGTCCAGCCTCTTTTGCTGCCATTCCTGTTCCAGCTGTCGGCGGTCGTAATCGCCCCAACTGGCCCAGCCTTCGAGTTTTGGCAGGTGTTGACCCAGCCAGCGCTCGAACTGTTCCCAGACCTGCTTTGTCGGGCTTGCGCTATCAATATTGGCTTGGGTGATATGGGTTAACTGGCGGCAAAAAGGGGTCAGTAATGGGCGGCGTTGCGGTCGGATAAAGCGTTGGAAATGATCCACCTCGCGCCCGGCACGGGTGACCACGCTGGCACCGATTTCAATCACTTCCATTTCTTCCAGAGGCCAGCCGCCGTCATCTGTAGTGGCTTCCAAGTCAATTACCAGCCAGTGAGGCATGTGCAGCTTCCTTTAACAGCGTCGGCGTTGAAGATGCAGCGTAGCTAAAGCGCTGCAACAGAGTACTTAATTTGTAGTGGGCCAGTCCCGCGCTGCTTGGTAGTCTAGCGCACATAAATTACGGTCTTGCCTGATCTCAGGTCTTGTACCTACCAATAAGTTCCAGTTAATGGCGCCACTCGAGGTGCACTGCGTTGAAGTGTTTGCCAATGTGGATGGTCCACTGTGTGTTGCTGACGCTGGGTGCTGCTGTGCAGACGCCATCGTGGGCGGCTCAGGAAATCAGAGTCGGCGCAGCACATTTTCCACCCTATATCGTGCGCCCAGAACGAGGCGCCGACACCGGGTTGCTGCCGCAATTGCTGACGGCGCTCAATCAACTGCAAAGTGACTACCACTTCATCATTGTCCCCACCTCCGTTGCTCGACGAATACGTGACTTTGATCAGGGCCGAGTGGACATGCTGTTGTTTGAAAACCCCGACTGGGGCTGGCGCGATGTGGTCTACAGTCGTGTAGACCTTGGCCTTGAAGACGCGGAAGTATTTGTTACGAGACGCCAACCGGGCCGTGAGCAAACCTATTTTGACAATCTGGATGGCAAGCGAATGGCCCTGTTCACGGGCTATCACTACGCGTTTGCCGGTTTTAACCCCCGCGCGAAATTCTTGACCAGCACCTTTAACGCCACCCTGACGTACTCCCATCGAAGCAACTTGCAGATGGTTCTGCGGGGTCGGGTCGACATCACGTTAATGACCCGCTCCAACCTCAGAGAAATACTCAACAACAACCCGCAGTTCGAAAGCCAGATCATGGTGTCTGAGCGTGCCGATCAGATCTATCACCATTTCGCCTTCTTGCGACCGCAGGGGCCGATCCAGAGCCAGGCATTTAGCCGGTTGATGCAAACATTGCGCGACAGCGGCCAATTAGAAGCGATTTTTGCGCCCTACCACATCGAGCAGGTTGCTGTTGTTCCCTAGGACATGCCGTACACAACCTAAATTTCGCCTGGCGGGCTACGTCACACAGCCTATCTGTTGACGAAAATTGTGAGCCCAAGATGACCACTACCGCCCCGCAATCCCATCCGCAGCGTCCGGCCAAACCTCAGGGCGAAGTGTACCGCCGCTTCGACCCCCAACTGGGTGCCTGGATCTCCTTGCGCACTTTGGACATCGATCTTGATCTTGAACGCTTCAGCCGTTGGCAAAACACCCCGCGCGTCGTCGCTTTTTGGGATGAAGGAGGAAGCCTTGAAGAGCATCGTCGCTACCTGGAAAAGCTCGCAGCCGACCCACACACCCTGACCCTGATCGGGTGTTTCGACGACCAGCCGTTTGCTTATTACGAGGCCTACTGGGCCAAAGAAGACCGCATCGCACCGTTTTATGACGTGGGTGACTATGACCGCGGTATCCACATGTTGGTCGGTGAACAAGCGCATCGGGGTCCGCACAAGGTTGCCAGCTGGCTATCGGCGTTGACCCACTACCTGTTTGAAGATGAACCGCGCACCCAGCGCGTGGTGGCCGAGCCGCGTGCCGACAACGCCAAAATGATTGGCTACATGCAAGCGCAGGGTTACGCGCGGATCAAGGAGTTCGACTTCCCGCACAAGCGGGCGGCGTTGATGGTGCTCGACAGAGCGGGGTTTGCTGAACGCCAGGCGTTGGCATAAATACTTGGCGGCCCACCGCAGCCTTCAGCAGCGACTACAGGGTGCGTAGTTGCTGCCCAAGCGCCGGTGTTTTCGGTTCAGCGCCGGGCAAACGTATCCGCTCGAGTCCCCGACACTTTGCGGCAATGAATCAGCGCATCCCGAATCATGAAGTTCACCAGCGTCGGTGATACCCCCAACTCCTTGGCAATGTCCTTTTGCTGAACGCCGTGCAAGCGGTACATCTCAAACGCATAGCGCGTTCGGCTTGGCAGCTCGGTCAGGGCTTCGGCGATGTTTTCCAGGGTCGAGAAATTGATGTGCGAGGTTTCCGGTGATGCGCCGTGAATCACCACATTCAAGCCTTCCT
Source organism: Pseudomonas sp. NPDC096917 (assembly GCF_044762555.1). NCBI lineage: Bacteria > Pseudomonadati > Pseudomonadota > Gammaproteobacteria > Pseudomonadales > Pseudomonadaceae > Pseudomonas > Pseudomonas sp. NPDC096917. The sequence continues at coordinate 72,846 of NZ_JBIWEO010000013.1, forward strand.
CTTCCGGCCCGGAATACTTCTGCTCCAGCGCCTGCTTGCGATAGTGATCAATCGCCAAATTACGCACGATCTGAAACAGGTAGCTCAACTGTGCCTTGAAGGAGGAGGTGATCTGCGGCGCTGACTGCAAGCGGAAGAAAGCATCCTGTACCACGTCTTCGGCCCGGGATCGGCAGCCGGTGATCCGCGCCGCGATTTTGACCAGGATTAATCGATTATCGACAAAGGCCTGAAGTAAGGGTGAGTCGCACCTGCTTGTGGACATTGGTTCCGTCATGGAGATCACCTGTGGCAGTTGAAAAAGTGCAGGCCCTTACTCGGCAGTCGGCTACACAGTTGGCAACAAATTAGGATGAATGATAATGATTGTCAATTGAGAAACATAATTAATACCGCGCTGCGCAGGAGATTGCGACGAGGCTCACATCCCGCGCGATTGACTGCAAAAGGCCAGCACTGCATCGACTAATTATTTGCTAGGGCCGGTCGTTCTCAAGGGACAAAGGCCGGTGATACAGACCGGCGATGAACGGGTGGCGAAGGAGGGCGATATGGTTTTTGCACGTGGGCCGGCGGTGCTTCACAGCGGTGGAAATGATCATGAGTGAGGGGGTCAAGCTGCGTTTGTTTTGCCTGCCTTACTCCGGCGCCAGCGCCATGGTTTATAGCCGCTGGCGCCGTTCGCTGCCTGAATGGTTGCAGGTGCGGCCGCTGGAATTACCGGGACGCGGCATGCGCATGGACGAGCCGCTGCAACGCGAGATACGGCCATTGGCCCACCAGTTGGCGAATGAAATCAGCGCCGAACTGGACCGCCCCTACGCCGTGTTTGGCCACAGCTTGGGCGGCCTGCTGGCGTTTGAGCTGGCCCATGCCCTGCGCGAGCGCGGTCTGCCTGAGCCGCTGGCGCTGTTTGTCTCGGCCACCGCCGGTCCCGCTCGCCGGGACGTCAGTGACTACGCGGTGGCCAAAACCAACGCGCAACTGATTGAGCGCCTGCGTGAACTCAAAGGCACCTCTGAAGAAGTGTTGGCCAATGCTGAGCTGATGCAATTGATGCTGCCGATCCTGCGCGCCGACTTCCTGTTATGCGCCAGTTTCAGCCACGGCCAGCGTGCCCCATTGCCGCTGCCGATCCATGTGTTTGGTGGCAAGCAAGACAGCGTGCGCGCCGAACAACTGCTCGATTGGCAGGCCGATACCAGCAGCGCTTTTTCGCTGGATATGTTCGAAGGCCATCACTTTTTCCTGCTCCAGCAAGAAGCTCCGCTGCTGCGTTGCCTGCGCCGCTACGCCGAAGAGCATCTGGCGCACTGGCGCAATCAACAGACCCGACAGCTCACCCACGGGTAAAGCGCCCCCGCGGTTTCTCGTCTCTCAAACACACCGAATTCATTGCAAGCCGACTTCAGGCAGGAAACCCCATGATGGACGCGTTCGAACTCCCTGGCACATTGGCCCAAGCCCTGCAGCAACGTGCCGCCCAGACCCCGGATCGATTGGCTTTGCGCTTTCTTGGCGATGACCAGAGCGCCAGTCAGGTTCTGACCTATCGCGACCTGGATGTGCGCGCACGCGCCATCGCGGCTGCCTTGCAGGCCAATGCCTCGGTGGGCGATCGCGCGGTGTTGTTGTTCCCCAGTGGGCCCGATTACGTGGTGGCCTTTTTTGCCTGCCTGTACGCTGGGGTGATCGCTGTTCCGGCCTATCCGCCTGAGTCGGCGCGGCGTCATCATCAGGAGCGTTTGCTGTCGATCCTGGCCGACGCCGAACCGCGCCTACTGCTCACGAACAGCCATGTGCATGAGTCCTTGGTGCCGATGAGCGAACTGTCTGGCGCCGATGCGCCGCAGTGGCTGTGTGTCGACACGCTTGCGCCGAGCCTTGCGCACGCCTGGCAGCCGGTGCCAGTGCAGGCTGACGACATCGCTTTTTTGCAGTACACCTCAGGCTCGACTGCTCTGCCCAAGGGCGTGCAAGTCACCCACGGCAACCTGGTGGCCAACGAGTTGCTGATCCGTCGCGGCTTCGGTATTGACCTCAACCCCGATGACGTCATCGTCAGTTGGCTACCGCTGTACCACGACATGGGCCTGATCGGCGGTTTGTTGCAGCCGATCTTCAGTGGCGTGCCGTGTGTGTTGATGTCGCCCGCGTACTTTCTGACCCGCCCGCTGCGTTGGCTCCAAGCCATCAGCGAATTCGGCGGCACCATCAGCGGCGGGCCTGATTTTGCCTACCGGTTGTGCAGCGAGCGGGTCAGCGACAGCGCGCTGGCGGGCCTGGACTTGAGCCGCTGGCGCGTGGCTTATTCGGGCTCAGAACCGATCCGCCAGGACACCCTTGCGCGGTTCGCTGAAAAATTTGCCGTGTGTGGTTTTACGCCCGTCAGCTACTTCGCCTCCTACGGGCTGGCCGAAGCCACCTTGTTTGTCGCGGGCGGGCAGCGTGGGCAGGGCATTGCGGCCTTGCGCGTGGATGAGCGGGCGCTGGCCAACAACCGCATCGAACCGGGCGAGGGCAGCGCGGTGATGAGCTGCGGCACTCACCCGCCTGAGCACGCGGTGTTGATCGTCGACCCGCAGACCCTTGAGCCGTTGGCCGAAAATCGCGTGGGTGAAGTCTGGGCCAGCGGCCCAAGCATCGCCCACGGTTATTGGCGCAACCCCCAGGCCAGTGCCGAGACCTTTGTCCAGCAGCAAGGCAGCACTTGGTTGCGCACCGGCGATTTGGGCTTTGTGCGCGAAGCTCAGGTGTACATCACCGGGCGCTTGAAAGACCTGCTGATCGTGCGCGGCCACAACCTGTACCCGCAAGACATTGAAAAAACCATCGAGCGCGACGTTGAAGGGGTGCGCAAAGGCCGGGTGGCGGCGTTTGCGGTCACCCTCAAAGGCGAGGAGGGGATTGGCATCGCGGCAGAAATCAGTCGCAGCGTGCAAAAAATCATCCCGGCCCGTGCGCTGATCAACGTCATTCGCCAAGCCGTGGCCGACGCCTGCCAGCAAGCGCCAAGCGTGGTGGTGCTGCTCAATCCGGGGGCGCTGCCGAAAACCTCCAGTGGCAAACTGCAACGCTCAGCCTGTCGCAACCGTGTGGCCGATGGCAGCCTTGACAGCTATGCGCAGTACCCGTCTGACGACAGCCCCCACATTCCGGCCGCCCCGGTGCAGCGTGCCAACCCCTTGGAAGCGCTGATTGCGGGGATCTGGTGTGAATACCTGCAGGTCGAACACGTGTCGGCTGACGACCACTTCTTCCTGTTGGGCGGCAACTCGATTTTGGCCACTCAAGTGATCGCCCGCTTGCGCGAAGCACTGAAGCTGGAGCTCAACCTGCGGCTGTTGTTCGAGGCTCCGACCCTGAGCGCTTTTGCTGCCCGAGTCGCCGAGTTGCAACAGGATGGCGGCCTGGCCCAAGGCCGCATCGCGAGCCTGAGCCGCGAGGACGCCCTGCCACAATCATTGGCCCAAAACCGCTTGTGGTTTATGTGGCAGCTTGAGCCACAAAGCAGCGCCTACACCATTCCCGGCGCCTTGCGCTTGCGCGGAGAGCTCAACGAGACCGCGTTGTGCAGCAGCTTTGCGCACCTGGTCGAACGCCATGAAGCCCTGCGTACGCGCTTTTACGAGCGTGATGGCCAAGCCTTGCAGCGGGTCGTCGAGGCGGTTGATTTCGACCTGCAAGTCATCGACATCAGTGACTTGCCTGAGACCGAGCGTGAAGCGCGGGCGCAACAGATCCGCGATGATGAAGCGCGCACGCAATTTGATCTGCAAAATGGCCCGCTGTTCTGGGTCACGCTGGTCAAGCTCGACGACGAAGAGCATCAACTCCTGCTCACCCTGCACCACATCATCGCGGACGGCTGGTCGCTCAACCTGTTGATTGACGAGTTCTCCCGACTGTACGCCGCGGCGTGCCTGCAACAACCGCTGGAACTGACGCCGCTGACCCTGCACTACGCGGACTACGGCAGTTGGCAGCGCCAGTGGCTGGCGCACGGCGAGGCCGAGCGCCAACTCGATTACTGGAAGCAACAACTCGGTGACGAGCACCCCACCTTGAGCCTCGCCACCGACTACCCGCGTTCAGCGGCCCAGACCCACAGCGCTGCGCGTTACAGCCTGAAACTGGACGCGTCGTTGAGCGAGGCTGTGCGCCAGTCCGCGCAGGCCCACGACGTCACGCCTTTTATGCTGCTGTTGGCGACCTTTCAAACCTTGCTGTATCGCTATACCGGGCAGCGCGACATTCGCATCGGCGTGCCGAGTGCCAACCGCCCGCGTCAGGAAACCCACGGGCTGATCGGCTTTTTCATCAATACCCTGGTGCTGCGTGCGGAACTGGACGCACGATTGCCGTTTGCCGAGTTGCTGCAACGCACCCGTAGCGCCACCCTCCAAGCCCAAGGGCATCAGGATTTGCCGTTTGAACAACTGGTTGAAGCCTTCCCGCAAGCCCGCGAACACGGGCTTTTTCAAATCCTCTTCAATCATCAGCAGCGCGACCTCAGCGCGTTGCGACGTTTGCCGGGTTTGCTGGCCGAAGAGCTGGAGTGGCACAGCCGCGAAGCCAAGTTCGATCTGCAACTGCACAGCGAAGAAGACCGTCAGGGCCGCCTCAAACTGTCCTTCGACTATGCCGCCGAGCTGTTTGATGCCCGCACCATTGCGCACCTGGCCGAGCACTTTGTCAGCGTGCTGAGGCAAGTCTGCGCCGATGCCAGCACGGCGTTGGCCGACCTGGATCTGCTCAGCCCGGCACAACGGCTTGAGCAGCAACACTGGGGCGCTGCGCCCTGTGAACCTGCCGAACACGGGTGGCTGCATCGGCTTGAACACCAGGCGCAGCACACCCCAGATCACCTCGCGTTGCTCTGGGACGGCGGCAGCATGGACTTTGCCAGCCTGCATGCCCAGGCCAATCGGCTGGCCAATTACCTGCGTGACAAAGGCGTCGGCCCGGATGTGCGCGTGGCGATTGCCGCTGAACGTTCGCCGCAACTGCTGATCGGCCTGCTGGCCATTCTCAAGGCCGGTGGCGCCTATGTGCCATTGGACCCGGATTACCCGCCAGAGCGTCTGGCCTTCATGCTGCAAGACTCCGGCGCGGCCTTGCTGCTGACCCAAAGTCATCTGCTGCCATGCTTGCCGAGCGTGCAGTCGGTCAGTGTCATTGCCATGGACTGCCTCAAGCTTGACAGCTGGCCCAGCCACGCGCCGGGCTTGCCCGTGCACGGCGACAACCTGGCCTACGTGATTTACACCTCGGGTTCCACCGGCCAGCCCAAAGGCGTCGGCATCACCCACGTGGCGCTCAGTGAGCGCTTGCAGTGGATGCAAGCCACATACGCGCTGGATGCCAGCGACGTGCTGATGCAAAAAGCCCCGATCAGCTTCGACGTGTCGGTGTGGGAGTGCTTCTGGCCCTTGATCACCGGCTGTCGTCTGGTGCTGGCCGGGCCGGGCGAGCATCGCGACCCGCAGCGCATCGCGCAGCTAGTGCAGCAGTTTGGCGTGACCACCTTGCACTTTGTGCCGCCGCTACTGCGCCTGTTTGTCGGTGAGCCGCAGGCCGTGCAGTGCCGTTCTTTGCGCCGGGTATTCAGCGGTGGCGAAGCCTTGCCCGCCGACCTGCGTCACCGGGTGCTGCAACAGTTGCCTCACGTACAACTGCACAACCGTTATGGGCCGACCGAAACCGCGATCAACGTCACTCACTGGCACTGCCACCCAGAGGATGGCGAACGCTCGCCGATTGGCCGACCGCTGGGCAATGTGCTGTGCCGGGTGCTCGACAGCGAGCTGAACCCGCTGCCAGCCGGGGTACCGGGCGAGTTGTGGATTGGCGGGGTTGGTTTGGCGCGGGGGTATCTTGAACGTCCGGGGCTGACCGCTGAACGCTTTATTGCCGACCCGCTGGGCGAGCCGGGTACACGTTTGTATCGCACTGGCGATCAGGTGCGCTGGAACAAAGAGGGCGTGCTCGAATACCTCGGGCGCCTCGATCAACAAGTCAAACTGCGCGGCTTTCGTGTGGAGCTGCAAGAGATCGAAGCGCGCTTGCTGGCCCAGCCCGAGGTGGTGCAGGCGGCGGTGCTGATACGCGACACCCAGGCCGGGCCGCAACTGATCGGCTACTACCGCGTGCAGGACCGCGACCTTTGCGAAACCGCACACAACGCTCGGCTCAAGGCCGCGCTGGCGGCAGAACTGCCCGAGTACATGGTGCCGGTGCAACTACTTCGCCTCGACGTCATGCCGTTGAGCCCCAGCGGCAAGCTGGATCGTCGGGCCTTGCCCGAGCCCGTGTGGCAGGTGCGTGAGCACGTCGAACCGCATACCGCTTTGCAACAGCAAATCGCCGCTATTTGGCGTGAAATGCTGGGGCACCACCGAATTGGCCTGCGTGATGACTTCTTCGCCTTGGGCGGGCATTCGTTGCTGGCCACACAAATCGTCTCCCGCGTGCGCCAGGCCTGCGACGTCGAACTGGCCTTGCGCGTATTGTTCGAAGCCAGTGAATTGGCGGCGTTTGCCGAGCACGTTGAGCGGATCCAGGTCGCAGGTCAGCGCAACACCCAACGGCCAATTTTGCCTGCCGACCGCCGCCAGCCGGTGCCGTTGTCGTATTCCCAGCAGCGCATGTGGTTCCTTTGGCACATGGAGCCCGACAGCCCGGCTTACAACGTCGGCGGCATGGCGCGCCTCACCGGACGATTGGACGTCGAGCGTTTCGAGGCAGCCCTGCACGCCTTGATCCAGCGTCACGAAACCCTGCGCACCACGTTCCCCAGCGTCAACGGCGTGGCCTGCCAGCAGGTGCAGCGCGACACCGGGCTGAATATGGGCTGGCTCGACCTCAGCCAGCTTGACGAAGCGCCCCGTCAACATCGCTTGCAGACGCTGGCCGACAGCGAGGCGCATCAGCCATTTGATCTGGAGCGGGGGCCGTTGCTGCGTGCCCATATGGTCAAGGCCGCCGAGCGCGAGCATTACTTTGTGCTCACCTTGCATCACATCGTCACCGAAGGCTGGGCAATGGACATTTTCGCCCGTGAACTGGGCGAGTTGTACGAAGCGTTTCTCGATGACCGAACCTCGCCGCTGGCCCCGCTGGCCGTGCAGTACCTGGACTACAGCGTGTGGCAACGCCAGTGGCTGGACTCGGGTGAGCGTCAGCGCCAACTCGATTACTGGATGGCCAAACTGGGCAGCGAACACCCGTTGCTGGAACTGCCCGCCGACCGGCCACGGCCATTGGTGCAAAGCCATAAGGGCGAGTTGTACCGTTTTGACTTGAGCGACGACCTCGCGGCGCGGGTGCGGGCGTTCAATGCCGAGCACGGCCTGACGCTGTTCATGACCATGACCGCCACCCTCGCCATGTTGCTCTACCGCTACAGTGGCCAGACCGACTTGCGCATTGGCGCGCCGGTGGCCAACCGCATCCGCCCCGAAAGCGAAGGGCTGATCGGTGCTTTCCTCAACACCCAGGTGCTGCGCTGTGAGCTGGACGGGCACATGCGCGTCGCTGAACTGCTGGCGCAGGTGCGTCAGACTGTGATCGAAGGCCAGTCGCATCAGGACTTGCCGTTCGACCACTTGGTCGAAGCCCTGCAACCTGCGCGCAGCGCCGCCTACAACCCGCTGTTCCAGGTGATGTGCAACGTGCAGCGCTGGGCGTTCCAGCAAAGCCGTCAGTTAGCGGGCATGACGGTCGAGTTTTTGGCCAACGATGCGCGGGCCACCAAGTTCGATCTCAATCTGGAAGTCACCGACCTGGACCACCGTCTGAGTTGCTGCCTGACCTACAGCACTGACCTGTTCGACGAGCCGCGCATCGCCAAAATGGCTGAGCACTGGTGCAACCTGTTGGAAGCCTTGCTGGCCGACCCGCAACAACGCCTGAGCGACTTGCCGCTGCTGCACGTTGATGAGCAACAACGCTTGCTCGATGGACTGGCACCCGCAACGGGCGAACACCGTGTCGATCAGTGCGTCCACCGCCTGTTCGCCGAACAGGCCCGGCTGCGTCCGCAGGCCATCGCGCTGACATTCGGCGGGCAACACCTGAGCTACAGCGAACTCGACGGCCGTGCCAATCAACTGGCCTGGCGGCTGCGTGAACTCGGGGTCGGCCCGCAGGTGCGGGTCGGTTTGGCGCTGGAGCGCTCGCTGGAAATGGTCATTGGCCTGCTGGCGATACTCAAGGCGGGCGGCGCCTACGTGCCGCTCGACCCGCAATACCCGCTGGAGCGCCTGCATTACATGATCGAAGACAGTGGCATTGGCCTGCTGTTGAGCCAGCGCACCTTGCTTGACGCGTTGGGTGAGCTGCCCGCAGGCGTGGTGCGCTGGTGTGTCGAAGAGCACGGCCCCGCGCTGGCCGCGTACCCCGCCAGTGAGTTGCCCTTTATCAGCGACCCGCAGCATCAGGCGTACCTCATTTACACCTCTGGCTCCACCGGTCAGCCCAAAGGCGTGGTGGTGGCTCACGGCGAAATCGCCATGCATTGCCGCGCCGTGATCGAGCGTTTTGAGATGCGTGCCGATGACTGCGAATTGCACTTCTATTCGATCAATTTCGATGCCGCCACCGAACGTTTGCTGGTGCCTTTGCTGTGCGGCGCCCGGCTGGTGCTGCGGGCGCAAAGGCAATGGGACGCCGAGCAAATCTGCCAGTTGATTCGTGAGCAGCAGGTCACTGTTCTGGGTTTTACCCCCAGCTACGCCAGCCAGTTGGCGCAATGGCTGGCCAGCCGTGAGCAAACATTGCCGGTGCGCATGTGCATCACTGGCGGCGAAGCGCTGACCGGCGAATACCTGCAACGGATTCGTGTGGCGTTTCAGCCAGACCTGTTTTTCAACGCTTACGGCCCGACCGAAACCGTGGTCATGCCGCTGGCCAGCCTGGCGCCGCATCAACTGGAGGACGGCGTCGCCAGCGTACCCATCGGCCAGATCATCGGCGCGCGGGTGGCGTATATCCTCGACGCCGACCTGGCGCTGGTGCCGCAAGGTGCGACCGGTGAGCTGTATGTGGGAGGGGCAGGGCTGGCGCAAGGCTACCACCAGCGCGCCGGACTGACTGCCGAACGCTTTGTCGCGGACCCTTTTGCCCGCAATGGCGGGCGTATGTACCGCACCGGCGATCGGGTGCGCCAACGTGCCGATGGGTTAGTTGAGTACGTGGGACGTATCGATCATCAAGTGAAAATTCGTGGATTTCGCATCGAGTTGGGCGAAATTGAAACCCATCTGCTGCAACATCCCGCCGTGCGCGAAGCGGTGGTGCTGGCGCTGGACATGCCGGGCGGCAAGCAATTGGCAGCTTATGTGGTGGGGGACGCGCAGGCCGAACCTGCGCAACTGCGCGAAACGCTCAAAACCCAGCTCAAGGCGCATTTGCCGGACTACATGGTGCCCGCGCACCTGATGCTGTTGCCCAGCATGCCGTTGACCGCCAACGGCAAACTGGATCGCCGCGCCTTGCCCGCGCCAGACTCGCAGCTCAATCGCCAACCGTACGTGGCCCCGCGCAGTGCGCTGCAACTCAGTCTGGCGAGCATCTGGTGCGAGGTGCTGAACCTGACACAGGTGGGGCTTAACGATAACTTCTTCGAGTTGGGTGGCGACTCGATCCTCTCGATCCAGGTGGTCAGCCGCGCTCGGCAACTGGGGATTCACTTCAGCCCTCGCGAGCTGTTCCAGCACCAAACGGTGCAGGCGCTGGCGAGCGTGGCGACCCTGACCGAACACCATTCGGCCGAACAGGGTCTGCTCACCGGTGAGTCGGCCCTGACGCCGATTCAGCATTGGTTCTTTGACAGCCAAATGCCTCAACGCGGGCACTGGAACCAGTCGTTGCTGTTGCTACCCACCGTTGAGCTTGACCCTGGGCGACTGGAGCAAGCGCTGGTGGCCTTGCTGGCGCATCACGACGCCCTGCGCCTGAGCTTCCAGCAGCAGGCCGGGCAATGGCGCGCGCATTACGCCAGCGCCAGCGACCAGCCGCTGCTGTGGCAAGCCTCGGTGTCGGATATGCAGCACTGCCAAGCGCTGTTTAGTGATGCCCAGCGCAGCCTCGACCTGCAAGCCGGGCCGCTATTGCGTGCGGTATTGGTCGAGGGGCCCCAAGGTGAACAGCGCTTGTTGCTGGTGATCCATCACCTGGCGGTCGATGGCGTGTCGTGGCGCGTGCTGCTTGAAGACTTGCAAACGCTGTATCGCCAGCAACCACTGCCGGCCAAAACCAGCGCCTTCAGGGCCTGGGCCAGCCGCTTGCAGGCGTATGCGCAAAGCGATTTGCTGCGCGAAGAACGGTGCCTGTGGCAGCAGCAACTCAAAGGGCCCGACGCCGAGTTGCCGTGTACCAACCCGCAGGGCGGACGGCAAAACCGGCACGCGCACACCCTCAGCGTGCGCCTCGACCCGCTGCGTACCCGACACCTGTTGCAACAGGCGCCGAGCGCCTATCGCACCCAGATCAACGACCTGCTGCTCACTGCGTTGGCGCGGGTCATGTGCCGCTGGACTGGGCAGCCGTCGACCCTGGTGCAACTGGAAGGTCATGGCCGTGAAACGCTGTTCGACGACATCGACCTGAGCCGCACCGTGGGCTGGTTTACCAGCGCCTACCCGCTGCGCCTGACCCCGCACACCGCAGATGGGCTGGGCAACTCGATCAAGGCCATCAAAGAACAACTGCGCCACGTGCCGCACAAAGGCCTGGGCTACGGCGTACTGCGCTACCTGACCGACCCTGCCACACAGCAAACCCTTGCCGCGCTGCCCAACGCGCCGATCACCTTCAACTACCTGGGCCAGTTCGATCAGAGCTTTGCCAGCGATGCCTTGTTCCGCCCGCTGGACGAGCCGAGCGGCGTCGCCCACGACCCACACGCACCGTTGCCCAACGAATTGAGCATCGACAGTCAGGTCTACGGCGGCGAGTTACTGTTGCGCTGGACGTTCAGCGCCGAGCGTTACCAGCCGCACACCATTGAAGCGCTGGCTCACGACTACCTGAGCGAATTGCAACGCGTGATTGCTCATTGCATGAGCGCAGACGCGGGCGGCCTGACGCCCTCGGACTTCCCGCTGGCAGGTCTCAATCAGGCGCAACTCGACAGCTTGCCGGTGGCGGCCGGGTTGATTGAAGACGTGTACCCCATGACCCCGATGCAAGAGGGCATGTTGTTGCATACCTTGCTTCAGCCCGGCACCGGGCTGTACTTCATGCAGGACCGCTACCGGATCAACAGCGTCCTCGACACGCAGCGTTTTGCCCAAGCCTGGCAGGCGGTAGTGGCGCGGCATGAAGCCTTGCGGGCGTCGTTTTGCTGGAACGCGGGCGAAGGCATGCTACAAATCATCCATCGCCCAGGCGCTACCGAAATGGATTACCAGGACTGGAGCCACGAGCCGGAAGTGGAACACGAAGCGCGTTTGCAGGCCTTGCTTGAACGCGAGCGCGAAGCCGGTTTCGATCTGCTCAATCAGGCCCCGTTTCACCTGCGGCTGATCCGTGTGGGGGAGGCGCGCTATTGGTTCATGATGAGCAACCACCACATCCTGATTGATGCGTGGTGCCGTTCGCTGCTGATGAGCGACTTCTTTGAAATCTACAGCGCCCTGGGTGAAAACCGTGCGCCGCAACTGGCCACGCCGCCGCGCTATCGCGACTACATCGGCTGGCTGCAACAGCAAGACTTGCAGCAGGCCAACCACTGGTGGCAACGCAACCTGCAAGGGTTTGAACAGGCCACTCATATCCCCAGTGACCGGCCGTTCTTGCGCGAACATGCGGGCGAAAGCGGCGCCATGCGGGTGGGCGATTGCTACACCCGGCTTGAGGTCAGCGACGGCGTGCGTCTGCGCGAACTGGCCCAGCAACACCAATTGACTATCAACACCTTTGCGCAGGCGGCATGGGCGCTGGTGTTGCGTCGTTTCAGCGGCGAACGTGACGTCGTGTTTGGCGTGACCGTGGCTGGGCGCCCGGTACACATGCCGCAGATGCAGCACACCGTTGGGCTGTTCATCAACAGTGTGGCGCTGCGGGTGCGCATGCCTGATGACGACCAGCCGCTGAGCGTACGGCAATGGCTGAGTGACTTGCTCGAACACAACATGGAACTGCGCGAGTACGAATACTTGCCGTTGGTGACTATTCAGGAGCGCAGCGAACTGCCTAAAGGCCAGCCGCTGTTCGACAGCCTGTTTGTGTTCGAAAACGCCCCGGTGGACATGTCGGTACTGGACCGGGCGCAGAGCCTTAACGCGACCTCGGACTCGGGCCGCACCCACACTAACTTCCCGCTGACCGCCGTGTGCTACCCCGGCGATGACCTGGGCTTGCACCTGTCTTATGACCAGCGCTTCTTTGAACGCAGCAGCGTCGAGCGTCTGTTGAGTGAATTCAAGCGCTTGTTGCTGGCCTTGATGGATGGCCTCCATGGCGACATAGCCGAGTTGCCATTGCTGGGCGAAGCCGAACAGCAATTCCTGATCGAGGAGTGTAATCAGAGCCAGCGTGAGTACCCGTTGCAGCACAGCTATGCCGAACTGTTTGAGGCGCAGGTTGCGGCCCATCCCCAGCGCATTGCGGCCCGCTGCCTGGATCAACAATGGAGCTATGGCGAACTCAATCAGCGCAGCAACCGTTTGGGCCATGCGCTGATTGCTGCGGGTGTGCGGGCTGATCAGCCGGTGGCCCTGCTGGCTGAGCGTGGATTGGACTTGTTGGGCATGATCATCGGCAGCTTCAAGGCCGGGGCCGGTTACTTGCCGCTGGACCCGGCGCTGCCAGGCTCGCGCCTGAGCCGCATCCTTGAGCTGAGCCGCACGCCTTTGCTGGTGTGCACCCGCGCATACCGCGAACAGGCCGAAGCCTTGCTCGATGAGTCGGGTTGCGCCGTGCGCCCACGTTTGCTGGTTTGGGAAGACGTGCAGGCGGGCGGGCTGGGGCAGCACAACCCGCAGGTCTATAGCCAGCCGGAGAACCTGGCCTACGTCATTTACACCTCGGGCTCCACCGGGTTGCCCAAAGGGGTGATGGTCGAGCAGCGCGGCATGCTCAATAACCAACTGAGTAAAGTGCCCTATCTGCAACTGAGCGAGCAGGACGTCATTGCGCAGACTGCGTCCCAGAGCTTTGATATTTCGGTGTGGCAATTCCTCGCCGCGCCGCTGTTTGGAGCGCGGGTCGACATCGTCCCCAATGCCATCGCCCATGATCCGCAGGCCTTGCTGAGGCGGGTCAACACGCATGGCATCAGCGTGCTCGAAAGTGTGCCGTCGCTGATTCAAGGCATGCTGGCCGAAGAGCGGATTCACCTGGATGGCTTGCGCTGGATGCTCCCAACCGGAGAGGCCATGCCGCCTGAATTGGCGCAGCAATGGTTGCAGCGCTATCCCGAGATCGGGCTGGTGAATGCCTACGGCCCGGCCGAGTGTTCAGATGACGTGGCGTTCTTCTGCGTCGATCAGGCATCGACCCAGGGCCGCTATTTGCCGATTGGTACCCCGACCGACAACAACCGCCTGTACCTGCTCGATGGTGCGCTGCAACTGGTGCCGTTGGGCGCGGTAGGTGAGTTGTGCGTGGCTGGCACCGGCGTTGGCCGCGGCTACGTCAGCGATCCGTTGCGCACTGCCACCGCCTTTGTGCCCAATCCGTTTGGCGCGCCGGGCGAACGCTTGTACCGAACCGGCGACCTGGCGCGCAGGCGGATGGACGGGGTGCTGGAATACGTCGGGCGGACCGATCATCAAGTGAAAATTCGCGGTTATCGGATCGAGCTGGGAGAAATCGAAGCGCGCCTGCATGAACAACCGGAACTGCGCGACGCTGCAGTCAGCGTGCAGCAAGGCCCGAACGGCGACTACCTGATCGGGTATCTGGTGGCGTCATCCTCGGCCCTCAACCCCAGTGAACGACTGGAACGGATCAAGCAGCGCTTGCGCGCTCAATTGCCGGAATACATGGTACCGCTGCATTGGCTTTGGCTGGAAAGGTTGCCGCTCAACGCCAACGCAAAACTCGACCGCAAGGCATTGCCCGAGGTGGAAATCGGCCAGTTGCAGCGCGACGATTACCTGGCGCCGCGTACTGAGCTGGAACAGACCTTGGCCGACATCTGGCGTGAAGTGCTGAACGTGGAGCAGGTGGGGGTGAACGACAACTTCTTTGAATTGGGCGGGCATTCATTGCTGGCGACACAAATTGCTTCACGGGTGCACAAAGTGCTGCAACGCAATGTGCCGCTGCGGGCGATGTTCGAATGCAGTTGCGTGGCCGAGTTGGCGGTGTATATCGAAGGGCTTGAAAGCAGCGAAATCAACGAGGAGAAAGTAGACCGCCTGAGCGACCTGATGGCCGAGCTGGAGGGATTGTGATGGTGTGAGAACCCGACAAACCGCGTCGTCTGCATCGCTGGCAAGCCAGGCTCCCACAGAAGCTGCGTTGCTCGCGAACCCCGTGGGAGCGTTTAGCAGGGCTATCAGTCTTACTTGGGCCCCAAAATCTTCACCAACTTATCCGGCGAAGGCGCCCCTTGCTGTTGCTGCAGGTTGCCGTCTTCATCCAGATAGAAAATCGCCGGTGTTGCAGACACCTCCAGATCGGTCATCAGTTGAGCGTTGGCATCCAGTTTGGCCTGTACCTCAGCCGGGATTTTGCTCAGGGCTTTGAGGGTGCTGGCCTTGCCGGCTTTCTCATGCTCATGCAGGGCTTGTTGCGGGTCTTTGGCGGCCAGCAAGGCGGCAGATTTGCCCGGGCTGTCTTCGCGAATGATACCGACCATGATATGGCGCAACTGCACCTTGCCCGAATCTACCCATGGGCGGGCCTGTTCCCAGAACATGTTGCAGTACGGACAGTTCGGGTCGCTGAACAGGTAAACGATGCGCGGGGCATCCTTTTTGCCATCTTCGATCCAGTTGCTCTTTTCCATGTTGGCCCAGACTTGCTTGGCCATCGGCTCATACACCA
The DNA here is from genome assembly GCF_044762555.1 of Pseudomonas sp. NPDC096917. Lineage (NCBI taxonomy): Bacteria > Pseudomonadati > Pseudomonadota > Gammaproteobacteria > Pseudomonadales > Pseudomonadaceae > Pseudomonas > Pseudomonas sp. NPDC096917. The sequence continues at coordinate 87,846 of NZ_JBIWEO010000013.1, forward strand.
GCTTTTGCAGCGGCGCCATGCTCAGGTCTTTGCCGTCGGCGTCATACAGGTTGCCGACCAGTACATTGCCGTCGGGGGTCAGGTACAGCGCCATGCCACGGTTTTGGTACTGCGCTGCGTACCCTTTCAAGCCGCTCGGAGCATCGAAGCTGCCGACGATTTTTGCCCCTTTGGCTTCGATTTTCTTAATGGCTGCAGGCAATTCTTCGGCTTGCAGCAAGGGTGATTGCAACAGGGTCGCGCCGAGCAGTGCGGTCAGGCTCAGGGTTAACAGTTTGCGGTCAGGCATGTTTGCGTATTCCTTGCTGGGTCAGCCTGCTGGGCCGACTTTGAGTGTTCTTTATTAAAGCTTGTCATCGCCTGTGCCAGGCTGGCGTCAGACAACTCGCCAAGATGGCTACGCAGCAGACGACCGTCAGCGCTATAGAAAAGAGTCGTGGGTAAGGCCATGGAGCCGACTTTCTGCGCCAGTTGGCCACCGCTGTCGAACAGCACGTTGCTCAGGTTCAGGCCCTGGGTTTCAAGAAAAGTGCTGACGCTCTGCATGCTTTCGCCCTGGTTAACGAAGAGGAACGTCACATCCTGATTCTGTTTCTGCGCGTTTTGCAGCACTGGCATTTCCCGGCGGCACGGCGGGCACCAGGTGGCCCACAAATTGATGACCAGCGGGCCACCCTGATAACTGCTCAGTTGCACGGACTCGCCACTGGCGTTGCGCAAGGCGATTTCAGGCAGGCGTGTGCCTTGTTCGTAGAGGCTGGAAGAAAAGCTGGCCAGCAGCCAGAACACCAGGCCGCTGCTCAGGCCCCACGCCAAAGGGCGGCGCAAGCCCGCGCGGCGCCAGCCCCAGAGTACGGCGCCGGCGATCACTGCCAGCAGCCCCGGCCAGACCATAAAGCCGCCGTCGCGCAGATCGAGCATCTTCAGCGGGCTGTTTTGAAAGTGTTGCCAAAAAGCGAGTACGAACCCGATACGCGCCACCAGCAAACCCAGCAAAAACAGACTGAACAGCACTGACTCAGGGTTCTCGCCGCCACGTTTGGCGACCTGCCAACCCACCAGCGTCGCCAGGGCGAGGGCCAGAATCAGCAGCAGGTGGTGAATTGCCAAGGCAAACGAACCGATGGTCAGGGTGAGCATTTAAGGAAGTTCCCGAGTGGCGTTCCAGTTTTTCAAAAAAGTCTCGGCGTTGACTTCGCCGGTGATCCGCTGCGCGCGCCGCTCCATGCCGTTGGCTCCGATCCAGACAAAGCTGGGCGGCCCGGGCACTCGATAGCGGCTTAGCAGTTCGCGGCTGGCGACATTATCGGCGGTCACGTCAAGACGCAACAGGCGTACACCTTGCAAGGCTTCTTGCACGTGCGGTTTGGAGAACACCTGTTTTTCCATGACTTTGCACGACACGCACCAGTCAGCATAGTAGTCGAGCAATACCCATTGCCCTTGGGCCTTGGCGCTGGCCAGTTCACGGTCAAGGCTGGCCGGATCGCTAATGGTCGTGAAATCGCCATGGGCCGTGCTGACAGGGCTGCCGGCCAGGGTGTTGGCGGTATACACCTGCAACGGTTGCCACAGGTCAGTGCCGCCTCCTGCGGCGCCCACCAGCATCAGGCCGCCCCAGATCCCGGCCAACAGGCTCAGCGGGTTAAACAGCGGTTTGGCCCGCAGAAAGTGCTGTGCTTGTTGCCACAGGCTGCAGGCGAAAATAATCAGGAGCACGCCCCACAACCCGAGCCACAAGGCTTCACTGAGTACCGGGCGCACCAACAGCAAGGCGGTGCCCAGGAACAGGAAGCCGAAGAGGCCTTTCATCAGGTCCATCCAGGCACCCGGCTTGGGCAAGAAGCGGCTGCCTACGGTCACCAGCAACAGCAGTGGCATGCCGATACCGACCCCCATCACAAACAGCACCAGCCCACCCTCGACGGCATTGCCGCTTTGCGCGATGTAGAGCAGGGCGCCTGCCAAGGGGGCGGTCATGCACGGGCCGACCAGCAGGCCAGACAAGGCCCCGAGAATGCCCGCACCCAGCAGGCTGCCGCCCTTGCGGCCCCGGCCAGCGCGTTCGAGGCGGTCGCGCAGGGCTGAAGGTAGCTGCAATTCAAAAAAGCCAAACATGGGCAACGCCAGTACGACGAACAGTGCGGCAAAACTGCCGAGCAGCCAGGGTTGTTGCAGCAGCGCCTGCAAGTTGGCGCCCAGCAAGGCTGCGAGCACGCCCAAGCCTGCATAGACCAGCGCCATGCTCACGACATAACTGCCCGCGACTGCAAAACCGCGTCCGGCGCTGGCGCCACTGCCTACTACCAGACCTGCCAGAATCGGCAGCATCGGCAGTGAGCAAGGGGTAAAGGCCAACAGCAGCCCCAGTCCGAAGAACAGCAATAAACTCCAGCCCAGCGAGCGTTGCTGCAAGCTTGCTGCCAGGGACTGGTCCTGCGCCTGTCCTTGAGCCGCGACAGGCTGCGTGCCGCCCAGATCAACCATCTGACTTTGCGGCGGGTAGCACAACCCGGCATCGGCGCAGCCTTGCCACGTCACTTTGACCTGGCCGCTGGCACCTGCCGCAATCACCACCTCGACGGCATCGCGGTACACCTGCGTGGCGCCGAAAAACTCATCGTTGTGCGCCAGCCCTTGGGGCAAGACCGGTATGTGCGCCGTGTCCAGCCCGTCGAACTTGAAGCGCTTTTGATACAGATAGTAGTTATCGGCGATGTGCCATTGCAGGCGGGTTTCGCCCGTCGGCAACGTCTCGCTGCTGAAGGCAAACGCCTTGGTCACAGGCAAGAAGTCGGCCTGTTGTGCAAAAGGGTCATTACTGGCTTGTGCCTGGTTTAAGCCCGTCAGCAGGAGAAAAAGAAAAATAAACAAACGGTGCATGCGGCCAGCCTTGGTCTTTATGAATGACTGATACCTTGGCGGTACATGATTAACCGAGTGTTAATACCGTCATGAAACTGACAACCCCTTTAAACGGGCGTGCAGGCTTGCAAGCGCCACTGTCATAGAGGCGCAAACCTTTTACTTGCAGCGTGGTGTAGGTGGGCTGCCCTTCGAACAGCCAGGAAAATACATCGCTCGACGCTCACATAATGAGTACCTTGATCAGGGGGGTGTGCTTTACATATGTATGTTTGAGCAAGTGGGGCGTAGAGGTTTGCCGGGCATAATCCGTCCTTAATCCCTTGGGTTTCTAATCTGCACATTTACGCGGGTATGAGCATGCACGTACTGGTTTGCGAAGACGATGAACTGATTGCCAGCGGCATCAAGGCCGGGCTCACAGCGCAGGGGCTGACGGTTGAACATGTCGGCACCGCCAGTGCCGCACGGGCCATGCTCAAGGCTGCCGAATTCGATGTGATGGTGCTCGACCTGGGCTTGCCTGACGAAGACGGTCTCAAGCTGTTGCAACAATTGCGTCAGCAAGGCTTTGAGCTGCCGGTGCTGGTACTGACGGCACGAGACTCGGTCACCGACCGTGTTGATGGCCTGCAAGCCGGGGCCGATGACTACTTGCTCAAACCCTTCGATCTGCGTGAGCTGGCCGCCCGCTTGCATACCCTGTTGCGCCGCGTGGCCGGGCGTAGCGTCAATTTGATCGAACACGGCCAGCTCAGCTACGACCCCAGCAGCCGCGTGACCTTGCTTGCGGGCCAACCCGTAGACTTGTCGCGCCGTGAGCAGGCGCTGCTGCAAGCCTTGCTGCATAACCGCGGGCGGGTGCTCTCTGCCGAGCAACTCAAAGACAGCATCTACGGCTTTGGCGACGAACTGGAGAGCAATGCCCTGAACGTTCATATCCACCACCTGCGACGCAAGCTGGGCAATGGCATTGTTGAAACCGTGCGCGGCCTGGGTTATCGCCTCGGCACCGCTGACGGTGCCGACCCGTCATGATGAGCCTGCGTCTGCGTTTGAGCCTGACCATCGGCTCGGCGTTTGTGCTGGTCTGGGCATTGGCGGCAGCCTGGATGCTCAGCGACCTGCGCCAACAAATGATGTTCTCCCTCGACCAGCGTCTGGTGGCTTCGGCACGCATGGTGGCGGGGCTGCTTGAGCAGTTGCCGCAATTGCCGGTCAAAGGCGAGGGCACCCATTTCAGTGCCGAGCAACTGACCATCCCCGGTGGCATGGCGTGTCAGGTCAGCTCGTTGCGCGGCGAAGTGCTGGCCCGCAGCCACAATCACCCTGACCAGCCCATGAAATCCGAGGCGGCCGGATTTCATGACCAGATGATCGATGGTGCAGTCTGGCGAACCTTCACCCTGGACCGTGGCGATGTGCGCATTACCACCGCTGACCGCCAGGTCGAGCGCGAGGCGCTGAACCTCTCGGTGTTGCTCGCCGCCTCGGTGCCGGTGGGCATGGCGCTAATCGTGTGTTTGCTGCTGTTGTGGCTGGGCATAGGGCAGGGGCTGGCGCCGCTTAATCGCATGCGCGATGCCTTGATGCGCCGCGATGCCGACTCGCTGCAACCCTTGCAGATCAACCCGTTGCCCAGTGAGTTAAAACCCTTGCTGGACTCGCAGAACCAATTGTTTGCCCGCATCGCCAAAGCCATTGAGCGCGAACGGCGCCTGACCGGAGACGCGGCCCACGAATTGCGCAGCCCGCTGACAGCGATCAAAACCCATCTGCAAGTAGCGCGCATGACCGACGGTGCGGCGCGTGAGCAATCACTGGCTCACGCCGAAGCCGGGGCGGATCGTTTGCACCGCACCCTCGAACAGTTGCTGCTGTTGGCGCGGGTTGAGGGCAGCTTGTCGTTCGATGACGGTGTGCCGTGTTGCGCTGAGCAAGTGGCGCGTCTGGCGATTAACGACGCCGCGAGTGGCGCGGCTGACCGGGTGCGTTTGCAACTGGCCGACAACTTGCCCGCTCAAGCCCTGAAAGTGCCGTCGGTGCTGGCGATTGCCGCTCTGCGCAATCTGCTCGACAACGCCTTGCGCCATACGCCGGCGGACACTCAGGTTGAACTCACCTTGCGTGCAGAAGGCCGTCACGTCTTTTTTGTGGTGCGCGACCACGGCCCCGGCCTGACGCCCGAGACCTTGCAGCATATGACCCAGCGTTTCTGGCGCAATGGCAACAGCAACGGCTGTGGTTTGGGGTTGGCGATTGTGCAGGCGATTGTTGAACGTTGCGATTGTGATTTGAGGTTCGACAGCCAGCCTGATGGCTTGCGAGTTGAGTTGCGTATGCCATTGCAAGCAGCCTGAACGTGGTTTTGACCTGAAATCACCCCCGTGTCTTGGCCTTGCGATGGCGTCGCATCCTGACATTCCCTTCGCACACGGGGTCGATTGCGCCCCAATGCCATGATTTACCCCCATGGAACGCAATCCTCCTGCCTACGTGCCTCGCATCTCGCTGAATTATCTGAAAAAAGCGCTTTTGCGGAGCGATTTCATTCCGCTAGCATGCACCCCTCTGATGTGAGAATCGTCGTCCCAACCGTGTTTGCAGGCTTGGCCATAGAACAGGCTGGCGTCCCGTGACCGAAGCACTCAACCCTGTGTTTAGCGCTTAGAGGATTCCGGCACAAGAACAGGAAGAGGAGCACCATGAACCAATCCGCCCTTGATCACCGACCTGACGGTGAAGAGCCTGAGCTGCAACGCAGCTTGTCCAATCGCCATATTCAGTTGATCGCCATTGGTGGCGCCATCGGCACCGGCCTGTTCATGGGGTCAGGCAAAACCATCAGTCTGGCCGGTCCTTCGATCATCTTTGTCTACATGATCATCGGCTTCATGCTGTTCTTCGTCATGCGTGCCATGGGCGAGCTGCTGCTGTCCAATCTCAAGTACAAGTCATTCATCGACTTCTCGGCTGACCTGCTGGGGCCGATGGCTGGCTATTTCACCGGCTGGACCTATTGGTTTTGCTGGGTCGTCACCGGTATCGCCGATGTGATCGCAATTTCCGGCTACACCCATTTCTGGTTCCCGGATATCCCGCTGTGGCTACCGGCACTCGGCTGCGTGGCGGTGCTGCTCTCGCTGAACCTGATGACCGTTAAGCTGTTCGGTGAGCTTGAATTCTGGTTTGCCATGATCAAGATCGTGGCCATTTGCGCACTGGTCTGCACCGGCCTGTATATGGTGGCCACCGCTTACCAGTCGCCTGCCGGTCATACGGCGGCCTTGAGCAACCTGTGGACCGACGGCGGTATGTTCCCTCACGGCGTCATGGGCTTCTTCGCCGGCTTCCAGATTGCCGTCTTTGCTTTTGTCGGGATTGAACTGGTCGGTACTACCGCCGCCGAAACCAAGAACCCGGAACGCAACCTGCCACGGGCCATCAACTCCATTCCGCTGCGCATTATCATGTTCTATGTTTGTGCGCTGATTGCCATTTTGGCCGTGACCCCGTGGCGTGGCGTAGTCGCCGACAAAAGCCCGTTCGTTGAACTGTTCGTTCTGGCTGGCTTGCCTGCCGCTGCGGGAATCATCAACTTTGTGGTACTGACCTCTGCCGCGTCTTCGGCCAACAGCGGGGTGTTTTCAACCAGCCGCATGCTGTTCGGTTTGGCGCTTGATGGCGATGCGCCGAGCAAGTTCAAGAATCTGTCCAAACGCGCCGTGCCTTCCAACGGGTTGATCTTTTCCTGCACGTGCCTGTTAGCAGGCGCGCTGGTGATTTATCTGGTGCCGAACCTGATGGACGCGTTCACCCTGATCACCACGGTTTCGGCAACCCTGTTCATGTTCGTCTGGACCATGATCCTGTTGTCCTACCTTGCGTACCGCAAACGCAACGATCACCTGCACCGTGTATCGACCTTTAAAATGCCGGGCGGCAAAGCCATGGTCTGGGTCTGCCTGAGCTTCTTCGTTTTCATCCTGGCGCTGCTGGCCCTTGAAGACGATACCCGTGCCGCCCTGTACCTGGTGCCGGTATGGTTTGTGCTGCTGGGCGTGGCTTATCGCTCTGTGCGCCGCAACAAGTTACAACGCCTGCAGGCGCCTTGCGACCCCGATTGATCGAGGTTCGCACAACCGTTTTCTACCCGGTGGGGGCGGCACAGGACGTGTCGCCCCCTGCATCGTTTGGCAGGCCGCTAGGGCCCTGCGAATTCATGTGCGTATGGGTTCAGGATGCCATTCAGGGCTAAATCCTCACCCCGCTGGTGCGTTTCCAGAACAGGAAAGTTTTGGTCAATCTCATCAGCGTTTTGAGGGTCCCAGGAATGTCAGTCGCTACCAGCCATGTTGAAGATCATTCGGTTGAAACGCTGTACACGTTTGAAGAATCCCCGTTGCTGGCCCGCCAAAGCCGTCAGGAGTCCAACGCCCGCAGCTACCCTCGACGCCTGCCACTGGCCCTCAAACGGGCCAAGGGTTTGTACGTCGAGGACGTCGAAGGCCGACGCTTCATTGACTGCCTGGCCGGCGCCGGCACCCTGGCGCTGGGGCACAACCACCCGGTGGTGATCGCGGCGATCCAGCAAGTACTGACCGACGAACTGCCGCTGCACACCCTCGACCTGACCACGCCGGTCAAAGACCAGTTTGTGCAAGACCTGTTCGGTCTGCTGCCCGCGGCCTTGGCCTGCGAGGCGAAAATCCAGTTCTGCGGACCTACCGGCACCGATGCCGTGGAAGCCGCGTTGAAACTGGTCCGCACGGCGACCGGACGTAACACCGTCGTGTCTTTTTCAGGCGGCTATCACGGCATGAGCCAGGGAGCCCTGAGCCTGATGGGCAGCCTGGGCCCGAAAAAACCACTGGCCGCCTTGCTCAATAATGGCGTGCAATTCATGCCGTACCCTTACGACTACCGCTGCCCGTTCGGGCTGGGCGGCAAGCCGGGTGTGAACGCCAATTTGCACTACCTGGAAAACCTCTTCAGTGACCCCGAAGCCGGGGTGCAATTGCCGGCTGCGGTGATCGTCGAAGTGGTGCAGGGCGAGGGAGGGGTGATCCCGGCAGACCTCGACTGGCTGCGCGGTTTGCGCCGTATCACCGAGCAAGCGGGCGTGGCGTTGATCGTTGACGAAATCCAGAGCGGTTTTGCCCGCACCGGCAAGATGTTCGCCTTTGAACATGCGGGCATCATTCCGGACGTGGTGGTGCTGTCCAAGGCCATCGGCGGCAGCTTGCCGCTGGCGGTGGTGGTGTATCGCGAATGGCTCGACACCTGGCTGCCGGGCGCACATGCCGGAACCTTCCGTGGTAATCAGATGGCCATGGCCACAGGTTCTGCGGTGATGCGCTATCTCAAGGAACACAACGTTGCTGCGCACGCGACGGCCATGGGAGATCGCCTGAGCGAACACCTGCACATTCTGCAACGCGATTTCCCGCAGTTGGGTGATATTCGCGGCCGTGGCCTGATGCTCGGGGTCGAACTGGTGAATCCGGCGGGCCAGCATGATGCCCTTGGCCACCCGCCAGCGTTTGCCCGGTTGGCGCCGCTGGTTCAGCGAGAATGCCTCAAGCGCGGGTTGATTCTGGAGCTGGGCGGGCGACAGGGCAGCGTGGTGCGTTTCTTGCCGCCGTTGATCATCACGGCCAGTGAAATCGACCAAGTGGCGGCGATCTTCGGCAATGCCATGGCGGCAGCCATTACCCGACTCTAATTTCTGACCGTTATCAAACGTTAGATTGATATCCCTTACAGCGACGGAGACTCGCACATGAGTTCAGTATTTGACCGCGACGACATCCTCTTTCAGGTAGTCGTCAACCACGAAGATCAATACTCGATCTGGCCCGACTACAAGGCCATCCCCAATGGCTGGCGCGCAGTGGGTAAAAGTGGTCTCAAACCCGAGTGCCTGGCGTATATCGAAGAAGTCTGGACCGACATGCGGCCGCTGAGCCTGCGCCAGAAAATGGAGGCAGTGGCCACGCACTAAAGACCCTCCTGGAGTTGGAAGTAAGGCCCGTTTCTAACAAGAGTTAGGGAAGCGTCCTACATCCACTCCCGCGTCCATCCTTTAGCGTTCATCCCTTTGTGTTGAGGCTGCTTCCTCGCAAGTGAGCCCTTACGCCTGAGGAGCCATGGATGCCCGCAATTGCTCGCGACACTACGTTCAGCCTGACCCTCACTGCATGCGCTCACCCGGTCCAGGTGCTGGCATTCAGCGGTGACGAAGCGATCAGCAGCCCCTTCTCGTTTGACGTCGAACTGGTGTGTGATCGCGCTGATCTGGACCTCGAAGCGTTGCTGCACACTTCGGCCTTTCTTGGGTTTGATCGACAAGGGCATGGCATCCACGGGCAGATTTATCGCATCGCCCACAGTGGGTTTATCCCACTGAAGTTTCATGACCAGATTATGGAAATGGTGCTCGAGTACCAGGTCAGCAAACTTAGTAACAAAGACAATACTCATACCAGCGACAAGGTTGAGCAATACATTGACCTGTCTGCCATGAACCTGTGGCTAGACCACATCGCACCTGCCCATTTTTATCTCCTGAAACAACGGCACGAAGCCCTCTATGCCGACCGTGGCGTGTCTTTGCTGCGACATCACAGCGGCACGTGGTTTGTGGATTACCACGATAGCGAACATCGCTAATGGCTCGATGAGTTGGCCTTGGCGTGCCTGAGCGCCCAGTGCTTGCGCAACGTCGGGGCAGAGCAATATGCAGAGTACGTGCGCAGTGGGGATGGAGGGGCGTTGCGGCAGCTGTTTTACGGCTGGAGGCCGACACTTGAGGGCGCGGTCAATACCAGCAGTCGTGCCGTTGAGTTGGTTGCGGCGCTGAGTATGGAAAATCAGGCCAATGCGATAGCTGCAATGAGCAAGGTACTGGGGCCAGAGGGTATCAATATCCTGTCTGGCCTCAGTGCTATGGCGGGCAACGCTAGTAGTCTTTGGAACACCCTAGTAAAACGTTTGAGCGCATCACTGTTATTGCTTAGCAGCAAAGCAGGGGAACCGCTGAAAGGGCCTTGGCTGGCCATCATGGCTGTCACTCGAGCCGCTCACCAAATTGGCCTACGATTAGTTAGCCAAGGCAAATATGAGGTCTTAAAACAATTCGGCAAGGCAGCGGAAGATTTTAGCCAATGGGTTAACACCACGGGTAAAGCCATCGGCCATGGTCACGTTTCAAAAATTGTTGACTCTGTGGCAGTTAAAAATAGTGGTGGTTTGATCGCCTTGACAGCGTTGCTGCTCAATAGTTGGAATGCCAGTAATTATCTGGTGCAGGCTGAAGTTCTGGAGGGGATGGATCAGCAGCGTATCAACGATACTTGGTCGGCGACACTATATACCGGGGCAGCATTGGTTGCAGTAATTAATAGTCAGATAAATAAGTCAGCGATTTTTTCTTTTGGTCGAGCATCTGCTCCCGTATTGACTCTCTTAGGAGCGATAATTGGGGGGGCTATCATTCGCTGCAGCTGTTAAGGAGTTTTCATCTTTACAAAAACAAATTGAAAATGCCCATGGATCTATAGAACCGTGGCTAAAAATGCGCAAGAACGTGGTGGCTGGGCAAATTCCTACTTTTGCTGCTGTGGCAATTAACGGTTTGGTCAGTACTCTTCGGGCTATTGTTGGAAATTTGACTGGTGAGATGGCTCTGAGAAGCTTTTTGTTTTGGATGGGGCCGCTTAATTTTTTGATGGCAGTGTTGGGGGTACTTTATCTTGTCGCTTGGTTTTTTCAGCAAGCGGTTATGCAAAATTTTCTAAGTAGTTGTTGGGGGTATTCGCGTGCAAAAGATTTAAGTTCTATTTCGTTTGATGATCAGCAAAGTGAGCTTAACTGGCTGTACGAAATTATTTATATGCCTAGAGTTAGCTATGAGTCGGTCACGCAGAGTCCAGTATGGAGTTTCTTAGTGATAGGCATCCCGCTTCGATTTATTAATCACCTAACGATTGATTTGCCAGGAGCAGAACCTACAGGCGTGCGCTTGGATTTATCAATTATAGGTGATCACTGGCTACGTTCTAGTTGTTGCGAATGGATCCCTTATGAACAAGGTCAAGGCTTGCGCCTAAGTGGGCCATTTAAAACAGTACCAAATTTATTTGGCTCACCGCCAAGGACGGTGTCTTTACGCATACGTTATCGTTTGCCCCTTACCTCAATAGTTGGAGCTCTAAGCTTTATCGAATGGTCAAAACCCCTCCCGCCCGAACAATGGGCCAAGCGGTCCCCAGAGTTAGAGCTCGCCATCGCCGCCCGCGAGGCGGAACTGGCAGCCAGCGCACCTTAACCTTAAACCGATCGACAAAAAAAGGCGGCGATAGGTCTATTCGAGGAAACCCTAATCGGCTTCTGGCCAACATCTTATGAGTTCGGGATCTGCCAATTACCGTTACGGCAGGTGCGCAGGCATAAATTCGCGACGGGCTGACCTGTGATCAATGTTCTTTGGCAGGGGGTAGAGCGGTTTGACAGCCCGGTGGCAGAGCTCTTTGGACCCTTAGCTCATCGCAGCCTCTTGACCATTGTTCACTTGGCGGCAATAAGTTTGGTCGTTTTGTAGCCGCCTCCAGATGATGCGCTCGCCAACTGACTCCATTCGCCCAGTAAATGATCAACCAACACCGTTATGCTGGTTGGTCATTTACGAAGGAACGCATGAAAGGCTTCACGCGAATTGATGCGTTCCTCCTACACCGTTACTGATTTTGGCTCTTTAAACGTTGGCAAACCGCTGGTTCAGGTAATCAATGATCACCTTGGAGTCGTACATCCAGGTGGTCTTGCCGTCTTCTTCAATGCGCAGGCAAGGGACTTTGATCTTGCCGCCTTGCTCAAGCAGTATCTGGCGGTCCTGTTCGTTGTTCTTGGCATCACGCAGGGCCACCGGTACGTTCAGGCGGCGCAGGGTGCGGCGGGTTTTGACGCAGAACGGGCATGCGTGGAACTGGTACAGGGTCAGGTTTTTTGCAGCCTGATCTACCTGTGCCTGGGCAGCAGCAGGGCGCTGTTTTTTGCTGGGGCGGGTAATGAAATCGCCAGCGATGATCAACTGACCCAGGCCGATGCGAAGCGCTTTGATAACCACGGTAAAAGCCTCATGGGCAAGTTAAGAAGGGGCGCAGCTTACCTGAAATTGGTTGGCGAAAAAAAACCGGCGATGAACGCCGGTTTTTTTTGTGCCTGTATTACTTGATCAGGCTGAGAAACTCGCTGCGTGTTGCCGCGTTTTCTCGGAACTCGCCCAGCATCACCGATGTGATCATCGACGAGTTTTGCTTCTCGACACCGCGCATCATCATGCACATGTGTTTGGCTTCAATCACCACTGCAACGCCCAGCGCACCGGTCACTTGCATGACGGCGTCGGCGATCTGGCGGCTCAGGTTTTCCTGAATCTGCAGGCGGCGGGCGTACATGTCGACAATGCGTGCGACTTTAGACAAACCCAGCACTTTGCCGCTCGGAATGTAGGCAACGTGAGCCTTGCCGATAAACGGCAGCAGGTGGTGCTCGCACAACGAGTAAAGCTCGATGTCCTTGACCAGCACCATTTCACTGTTGTCAGAGCTGAACAAGGCACCGTTGGTGACTTCTTCGAGGGTCTGCTCATAACCGCGGCAAAGGTACTGCATGGCTTTGGCGGCACGCTTTGGCGTGTCCAGCAGGCCTTCACGGGAAACGTCTTCACCGAGCTGGCCGAGGATCGCGGTATAGTTTTGTTCCAGGGACATTAATCTACCTGTCGGATTTTTCGCAAAGGGCAAGGGTACGGGGGCTGGCACGGCGCTGCAAGTGGGGTGATGCGCAGTTACTCGTCGCGACCTTCCATCATGGTGCGTTTAAGCATCACGTAAACGGCGCCAGCACCACCATGTTTGGCCTGGCAAGAGCAGAATCCCAGCACCTGTGAGTGCTGGCGCAACCACGTGTTGACGTGGCTCTTGATCATTGGGCGCTTACCGTCCAGCCGCACGGCCTTGCCGTGGGTGACGCGCACGCAGCGCACTTCAAGGCGTGTAGCTTCGCTGAGAAACTCCCACAGGGTTTCTCGGGCCTTCTCGACGGTCATGCCGTGCAAGTCCAGGCTGCCTTCGAAACTGATCTGCCCCAGCTTGAGCTTGCGCATCTGGCTTTCTTGCACGCCATCGCGGGCCCAATGCAGCTGATCTTCGGGGCCGACATCAATCACGAACTGGTCCGACAGACCGTCAATGATCGTGACATTAGTACGCACGGTTGCGTTTTGGCGCAGTTTGGCCATCTGTGCGCGGTCAGCTTTGGGTTTGCCGGTGTCAGCGCGATCATGCTTGATCGGCTTAACACCGCGAATTTCGTTTTTGAACAGGGAAAAGTCGTCGTCTTGCATGTCAGCCTCCGCGAAGGGCGCACAGTTTACCCAAGTCGACGACAATCGGGCGGGGGATGTGCCTCAGTCGCGCTTTTTCATCAGGTGTGGAGCGATGTTCAAGCCAAATGGTGCCCGCATCCGGCGTCGACAACGACGCCATAGCCCTATGCCCAACCAACTGACCAGTAAGCCGGTGACCAAGACCAGCGCAGCGCCCGTCGCGCTGTTATTGAGTTCACCCAAGGCACTTGGGTGGCCAATCAGGCTACTGGCCCCGGCCAGCAGCAACAACGCACCCAGCACTGTCAGCAGGCCGGCAAAGGCCAGAGCAAAACGCGCGCGCCAGTTACGGTGTTCTTTGGGACGCAGGCGTCGTGCATCAAAACCATCGGAGATCTTCATTCCGATCTTTCCTTATAGGGTATCGGCCCTTCGACAGGAACATTGGGAGGTTGTTCCTCAGGTGCTCTGAAAACCGGAACTTCGCATGTCGGGAAGACAGGGGGTAGATAGGCGGTTTAAGCAGGCCGCCTATCAGTGACAGGATCACATCAAATCAGATTTTTAGTCAGGGTGAGGGTGGCGAAGTTGTCATTCATGATCGCCATCTCGGTTCTTTGCACATCTGCCGCGCTGATGAAACCGTCAGGCGTCGGCAGGTCACGGGTGGCGCAAGCGTCTTGGACCAGGGTGCAACGGAAGCCGTAGTCTTTGGCGGCCCGCACGGTGGTGCTGACGCTGGAGTGGCTCATGAAGCCGCAGACGATCAAGTCCAGTGGGCCCAGTTTTTCCAAGGCAGACTGCAAGCCGGTGTCGTTGAAAGCGTTAGGCATACGCTTTTCGATGATGACTTCATCGGCCTTAGGCTCAAGCCCTGCGATGAATTCGCCTCGTGGGCCTTGCGGGTCGAACATGCCGCCAACAGTGCCCAGGTGGCGAATATGGATCACCGGACGCCCCGCCTTGCGGGCTGCTTCAAGCAGAAGGCCGATATTGGCGGTCGCGGCTTCCATGCCGCAGAGGGCCAGCGGGCCGCTCAGGTATTCATTTTGCGCATCGATAATCAGCAGGCTGGCATTGTTGAGACTAGCTGCGGCATAACCACGCCCAGTGAGTTGAAACATCGTCTTTAAAGCGGACATTCGGGGGCTCCTTTGAGTGGGGCTTTTGTGACATTCTCCACTGGCAGAGCGTTTATGTGAATGGCTAGTCGTGTAAGCCACGCCGTTGTTGGCCTACAGCGATGTCAAGGACGATCGGTAGAGTGAATAAACCTCTGAAACGAAGCGTTATTCCGTTTCCGGTGTGCGCGAAGAGTGCTTGTGAAGGGCTTTTTTGGGGCCGCTGGGCACAACTTTAGCCGCGTCAGAATTTGGCTGTTAGAATCATGGGTCGATTTTGAGGAGTAAGACCGTTGATCACTTCCCGCCTGCGCACATTGCGCGACCATATTCGCTGGGCCGTTAGCCACTTTCATGGGGAAGATCTGTTCTTCGGGCATGGTACCGACAACGCCTGGGATGAAGCCCGTCAACTGGTGCTGGGGGCATTGAACCTGCCTTGGGAAATTGCGGACAGCTACCTCGATTGCCGTCTTGAAGACGATGAATTGGTTAACCTGCAACATTTGCTCAAACGTCGGATTGAAGAGCGCGTACCGACGGCTTATCTGTTGGGCGAAGCCTGGTTCTGTGGCATGTCGTTTATTGTTGATGAGCGCGTGTTGATTCCGCGTTCACCGATTGGTGAACTGATCGAAAACCGTTTTGAACCTTGGCTTGCGACTGAACCTGCACGCATTCTCGATCTGTGCACGGGTTCGGGTTGCATCGGTATTGCCTGCGCGTATGAGTTCCAGAATGCCGAAGTGGTACTGGCTGATCTGTCGTTCGAAGCGCTTGAGGTGGCCAACCAGAACATCGAGCGTCATGGTGTTGATGAGCGCGTCTACACGGTGCAAGGCGACGGTTTTGACGGTTTGCCGGGTCAGCGTTTCGACCTGATCGTGTCTAATCCGCCGTATGTTGATGCTGAAGATTTTGCCGATATGCCTGCCGAATATCAGCACGAACCCGAGCTGGGCCTGGCGTGTGGCGATGACGGTTTGAACCTGGTTCGCCGAATGCTGGCAGAAGCCGCAGACCATTTGACCGAGAAGGGTTTGTTGATTGTTGAAGTGGGTAACAGCCAGGTTCATGTTGAAGCGTTGTACCCGGAAGTTGATTTTGCCTGGCTGGAATTTGAACGTGGCGGACACGGCGTGTTTATGCTGTCCGCAGAGCAATGTCGGACGCATCAAGCACTGTTTGCTGAGCGAATCTAAGCACTAAACATCTTTTCGATTGGCCAATACGCGATACATTCGCGATTGGTTGGACGTTAAGTTAGCCAGGGCGGGCAGGCATTTCATCCAGTGCCTGCCTGGACAGCAGTGACTGCTGGTGAAGCGATCAACGGTGGGTCGCAATCCAGATCAGCAGCGCTGCCTGAAACACCGCGAAAGCGACGAGGCAGGTGATGGTGAAGCGCAAGCCAGTGTCTTCGCGTTGGTACTTGCTGATTTTTTCGTCTTTTTCGCGCAGCTTAAGTTCTTTCTCCTGCAGGTGCTGTTCGGCTTGCTGGAGCATCTGAGCCGCGTCAAGAATTTCGATGAACTGGATTTTTTCGCTGTTCCAAGTGTTGTACAAATCCCCGACCACCCCCGCTTCAATGCGCGCCTTGCGATGCAGGGCATCTTCATAGACCACGTCAAACCCCTGCGTGCGCAAGCAATGATCGCGGCGCAAGCGCATGTCTTCGCTCAAGGCGTCCTTGGAGGGCAAGTCCAGGCTCTCAAAACGATAGCGCGAGGCTTTTTTCTGCGCCCACTGCACACCCTGGGCCATCAGAAAGCGTCCTATGCCACGGTTCAAGGGTTCTATCACGAGTCCTCGCTCGGGACTGATGCTGACGCGTTTTTCAGCATGGTCGAGCCAGAGGTCGAGTTGATTCTGCTCCTTGCGCACTTGTTGGCCGGGCAATCCAATACTCAGGCGAAGCAAGCTCAGCTCTTTGTTATGGCGTTCGGCATAGCCAAATTGCACAAAGCGCAAGGGGCGCGCGCCGGTGCTGCGGTCTGTCTGCAGAGGGGCCAGCCGCAGCATTCTGAAATGCTCGGGCTGCACGTCAGTCCAAAGCCGCTGGAGCGCCTCGGGCATTGCCGGCTCTTCAGAACCGGCGGGTTGTGATGGGGTTTCGCTCATAACGGCTGAATCCTGTGCAAGCCCGGTATGTCGGCCAAATCAAGGCGGCCGACAATGACTTATCGGCCGTTATGCGCAGGACTGGAGGGCTGAGCGGCGTTCACTTTTGCGATAAAACGCACAATTCGATCACCGACTTCCCCCGCCAGGCGCTGGTTGGGGTCGTTGTAAGACAATATCTGGCGTTTCATGTCCATGGGCACAATGCGCATCACATGGTTCATGCCATGCACCAAGGTGAGGGATGCATCCGGTTTGGCCGCCTTGAGCAGGCGCGCATCTTTGACGTCGACCTGTATGTCGTGGGTGCCCTGAATAATCATGGCGGGCATCTTCAGTGCAGCAAACGCGGCAGCAGGGTTAACACGCAGCAAACTGATCAGGTAAGGCTGCACGCTGGGGCGAAATACCACCTGGAGCTCAGAAGGTACATTGTCATCAGGGTGACCTGCTTCCAGGCTGCTGATCAGCTCAAAGCTGCGCTTGAGCAAGGCTGGGGGCAGGTTGTTGCGTTGCAACTGCTCGCGCAGTACTTGGCCGACCGGGCGTCCGGTGCCGGCAATGGAGATCACGCCTGCGGCATCGATGCGCGGTGCTGCGAGGGCGGCGACAAGGGCGCCTTCACTGTGGCCCAGCAAAAACACTTTGTTAAAGCGCGGGTCGCTTTTGAGTTTGTTGCCCCATGCCACGGCGTCGTCGACGTATTGGTCGAGGGTCAGCGTACGTTCGTCTGGCGCGGCAGCCAGGCTATGTGCGATACCGCGCTTGTCAAAGCGCACGCTCGCAATGTTGTTTTGTGCCAAGCGCCAGGCCAGCTTTTTCAGGCTGTCGTTACGCCCGCCCTGGGTGTTGTTGCCGTCACGATCAGTTGGCCCTGAGCCTGCAATGAGCAGCACCACAGGAACCGGTTTGTCACTTTTTGGCAGTACCAGCGAGCCGTAAAGCGTGCCCGAGCCGGTGTCCAGCTCAATGGGTCGCAACAATACATTGGACGGTGGGGCCGCAAAGGCCTGAGTGCCGAACAGGGTTAGAACGAGGAGGAGTATTCGCAGCATCATTACGCCATCATTGCTTGAAGTGCCGGTTGCACAAAACCGGATGAGTAAGGTTGGAGGATGAACTACAGAGGCAGCCTGCGTATACTGGCGCGCTTAGTTATCCAAGCTTAGTTTATAGGCTGATTTTCATGGAGCGCCCTGAATGTCCGGCAATACCTACGGCAAGCTGTTCACTGTCACCACCGCTGGCGAAAGCCATGGCCCGGCGTTGGTCGCCATTGTAGATGGCTGTCCGCCTGGCCTGGAGCTGTCTCTTGAAGACTTGCAACGTGACCTGGATCGCCGCAAACCGGGCACTAGCCGCCACACCACGCAGCGTCAGGAGGCCGACGAAGTCGAAATCCTGTCGGGGGTGTTTGAAGGTCGCACTACCGGTTGTGCCATTGGCTTGCTGATTCGTAACACCGACCAGAAGTCCAAGGACTACTCGGCCATCAAGGATCTGTTCCGTCCCGCCCACGCTGACTACACCTACCACCATAAATACGGCGAGCGCGATTATCGCGGAGGCGGGCGCAGTTCTGCACGTGAAACTGCAATGCGTGTAGCGGCAGGAGCCATCGCCAAAAAGTATCTGGCGACCCAGGGCATTGTGATTCGTGGCTACATGAGCCAGTTGGGCCCGATTGAAATCCCGTTCAAGACCTGGGACTCGGTCGAAGAAAACGCCTTTTTCAGCCCGGACCCGGACAAGGTGCCAGAACTTGAGGCCTACATGGATCAACTGCGCCGCGATCAGGATTCGGTCGGTGCCAAAATAACCGTCGTTGCCGAGGGCGTGATTCCGGGGTTGGGCGAGCCGATTTTTGACCGTCTGGACGCTGAATTGGCGCACGCACTGATGAGCATCAACGCGGTCAAGGGTATCGAGATCGGCGCCGGTTTTGCCAGCGTTGCCCAGCGCGGTACAGAACACCGTGATGAGCTGACGCCAGAAGGTTTCCTCAGCAATAACGCGGGCGGCATTCTGGGCGGTATTTCGTCGGGCCAGCCGATTGTTGCGCACCTCGCGCTCAAGCCGACGTCGAGTATCACGACACCAGGCCGTTCGATTGATGTGAACGGCAACCCGGTGGATGTCATCACCAAAGGTCGCCATGACCCGTGTGTCGGCATTCGGGCCACGCCGATTGCTGAAGCCATGATGGCGATTGTGCTGATGGATCACCTGCTGCGCCATCGTGGGCAAAATGCCGACGTGCGCGTGAGTACGCCTGTGCTGGGTCAGCTGTGATTCAGGAGTTGCTGAGCGCTATGGTCTGACAACGATGGCGCCTCTACCCTACTGGCGTTTGTCGGGGTTCTATCTTTTCTACTTCGCCTTGCTCGGTGCTACAGCGCCTTTTCTGGCGCTGTACTTCCATCATCTCGGTTTCTCCAGTGCCCGGATTGGCGAGTTGGTCGCCATCCCGATGCTGATGCGCTGCGTGGCCCCCAACTTGTGGGGCTGGCTGGGCGACTACACCGGCAAGCGCCTGCTGATTGTGAGGCTGGGTGCGCTCTGCACCTTGCTCGGTTTCAGCCTGATTTTTATCAGCAAGAGCTACGCCTGGCTGGCGCTGGTCATGGCGTTGCATGCATTTTTCTGGCATGCGGTGCTGCCGCAGTTTGAAGTCATCACTTTTGCCCATCTGCGCCAACAACCCGAGCGTTACAGTCAGGTGCGCTTGTGGGGCTCGATCGGCTTCATCATCACGGTGGTGATTCTGGGGCGCTTGTTTGAGTGGCTGAGCCTGGATATCTACCCGGTGGCACTGGTCGTGATCATGGCCGGGATTGTGTTGTGCAGCCTTTGGGTGCCCAATGCTCAGCCCTCGAGACTGGGGCGAAAATCCCACGAGGGCGGCTTTGTAAAGCAACTGCTCAGCCCCGGCGTGCTGGCGTTTTATGTCACCGTCGCACTCATGCAAATGAGCCATGGCCCGTATTACACCTTCATCACCTTGCACCTTGAAGACCTGGGCTACAGCCGAGGTGTGATCGGTATGCTTTGGGCCTTGGGGGTGGTGGCCGAGGTGCTGATGTTTTTGGCCATGCGCCGCATTCTGCTCAAGTTTTCGGTGCGCCGAGTCTTGATGGCCAGCTTTGCGTTGGCGGCCTTGCGCTGGCTATTGCTGGGGTCTTTCGCCGAATACTTATGGGTATTGCTGCTGGCGCAACTGATGCATGCTGCAACCTTCGGCAGCTTTCATGCGTCTGCCATGAGCTTTGTGCAACGTAGTTTTGGTCCCGGCCAGCAAGGGCAGGGGCAAGCGTTGTATGCCACCCTGGCAGGAATCGGCGGCGCGGCCGGTGCACTTTATGCCGGTTACAGCTGGAACACACTTGGCCCAACTATCACCTTTAGTATGGCAAGCCTCGCAGCGCTGGCGGCAGCCGTTATCATCGCAACTCGATTGCAAGAGGACAGGGCATGAGCCTTACCCGTGAACACTTGAGCCTGGAGATCATTGAAGCCGGGCGCTTTTTATATGGACGTGGTTGGTCGCCTGCCACCAGCAGCAATTACTCGGCCCGGCTGTCGGCCACCGAAGCGCTGCTGACGGTTTCGGGCAAGCACAAGGGCACGCTGGGCCTTGATGATGTACTGGCCACCGATTTATCAGGTAACAGCCTTGAGCCGGGCAAAAAACCTTCGGCCGAGACTTTGCTACACACACAGCTTTACAGCTGGCGCCCGGAGATCGGTGCGGTGTTGCATACCCACTCGGTGAATGCCACGGTACTGTCGCGTTTGACGCCGGGAGAGAGCATCGAGTTTGAAGACTATGAATTGCAAAAAGCCTTTAGTGGCGTTGCGACCCATGAGTCGACAGTGCGGGTGCCGATTTTTGACAATGACCAGGACATCGAACGCCTGGCGAGCAAGGTTCAGCCCTGGCTGGATGCACACCCCGACTGTGTGGGGTACTTGATTCGTGGCCACGGTCTCTACACATGGGGCGCGCGTATGAGTGATGCCCTGCGCCAGATCGAGGCTTTCGAGTTTTTGTTTGAATGCGAGTTGAAAACTCGCGCTGTGCTCAACCGTTAACGCTGACTTCACTGCGAAGACGCTCACCGCCTGATTTAAACGGTCTGCCTGAGCGGTTTGGAAAAAGCCGAAAGTGCAGGCCGAAGCTGAGGAATTACGCCCCATGAGCAGCCTGTCCGTTTACCACGTATCGAGCCCGGATTTACCCAATAAGGTGCTGACTCACTTTGATGACATCACCTCCACGCTGGCCGAACACGGCGTGCGCTTTGATCGCTGGAAGGCGGCCACCCCTATTCAGCCGGGTGCGAGCCAAGACGAAGTGATCAGCGCCTATCGCGCTCAGATCGATCGACTGATGTCTGAGGGCAATTACGTCACCGTCGATGTGATCAGCCTCAACAGTGACCATCCGCAAAAAGCCGAGTTGCGCGCCAAGTTCCTCGACGAGCATCGTCATGGCGAAGATGAGGTTCGTTTCTTCGTAGCGGGTCGTGGGCTGTTTACCTTGCACATAGGCGATTTTGTTTACGCGGTGCTGTGCGAAAAGAACGACCTGATCTCCGTACCCGCGGGCACTGCGCACTGGTTTGATATGGGCGAGCACCCGCATTTCGTGGCTATCCGCTTGTTCAACAACCCTGAGGGCTGGGTCGCGAACTTTACCGGCGAAGACATCGCCAGCCGCTTCCCGCGCCTCGAAGACTAAGGAACCTGTATGCCCATCAAAGCCATCCTGACCGATATTGAAGGCACCACCAGCGCTGTCAGCTTTGTGTTTGACGTGTTGTTTCCGTTTGCCGCCAAACATCTGCCCGAATTCGTCCGTGCGCACGCTGAAGAGCCGGAAGTCGCAAAGCAGCTAGGCGCGGTGCGTATGGACAGCGGTGAGCCGGAGGCGGACGTTGAACGGGTGATCGAGATCCTGCAACAGTGGATTGCCGAAGACCGCAAGGCCACGCCGCTTAAAGCGCTGCAGGGCATGATCTGGAAACAGGGATATGAGGCAGGCGAGTTGAAAGGGCACGTCTACCCGGATGCGGTGCAGGCGCTCACGGGCTGGCACGAGCAGGGCTATGACTTATACGTGTACTCGTCGGGTTCGATCCAGGCGCAGCAATTGATTTTTGGCTGCTCAGAGGCGGGCGATTTGACCCCGTTGTTCAGTGGCTATTTCGATACCACGTCGGGGCCCAAGCGCGAGGCGCAGTCGTATCGGCACATTGGCGAAGCGATTGGCTGCTCGACGAGCGAAATCCTGTTTTTATCGGACATCGTCGAAGAGCTGGATGCGGCCCATGAAGCGGGCATGCCAACGTGCGGCCTGGCGCGAGAAGGGGTGAAGCAGCTGGGCAATCATCTAACGGTAAGCAGCTTTGCCGAGATTGATCCGACAGCTATTTAAGTCGTGAATATGAAGGAGCGAGCTGGCTAGCGATCTTGGTGCTGCTTAAAAGATCGCGAGCAAGCTCGCGCCTAAAGTCATTCAGGCTCGCGTTTATCAGCGGCTGTGATAGGTCGGCAGAGCAAAGCGGTGCTGGCTTTGCAGCAGGGAGATCGACGGCAATTCACTGGCAGTGCCAGCGAGGTCACGACGAATAGCGCTGATCACCCACGTCAATTGTTCTGCTGTGTGCAATTGCGCGTAAGAAATAGAGCGTTGTGTCTGTGTACCTTCGCTGTCACACAGCGTCAGCAATACGCCGCCATCCGGGCGAGGTTTCACGGTGACGGTGTGGTTCGAGAACAGAGACGCGAATTTTTCTTGGATCAGGCTCATGTGATTCAGCTCCATTAGCTCATGAAGGGCTTGCATGGAGTAGAGGTTGCAGTGATTGTGCCATCATTGGATTTTAAAAAACTCCTTATAAATCATACGCTTATGATTTATTGTGCGTGTGAGTCTCGTGCATTTTGCATGAGTGGCCATCGTGCACCCTGCATTTTGCCCACTTGTGCTGTGGTCAAATTCTGCGTTGAGTCAATGTTCACTCCGTGAATGCTTGCTGATTGAATCTCTCTATGAGCCTGTTGAGCAAAAAAGGGATGACACAGTGGGCTGCTCTCACGAAACTATGTTTTTTTGTAGCCAACGTGGAGCCTCATATGTCAGACGACAAGCCAGCAAATCAACAGCGGCAGATGACCCCCGAGGAAGCAGCCGACTTTGCCGAACAGGTGTTCAACAAGGCTCGCGAAGGTGATGCGGCGATGCTGGCGGCTTTGTTGAGCAAAGGTTTGCCTCCTAATTTGCGCAATCACAAGGGCGATACCTTATTGATGCTGGCCAGTTATCACGGGCATGTCGATGCGGTGAAGGTGTTGCTCGAGCATGACGCCGACCCGGAAATTCGCAATGACAACGGCCAAAGCCCGATTGCCGGTGCTGCGTTCAAGGGCGATCTGGCGGTGGTCAAAGCCTTGGTCGAAGGGGGCGCGCAAGTCGAAGGCGCTTCATTTGATGGACGTACCGCGCTGATGATGGCGGCTATGTTTAATCGCATTGCAATCATTGATTACCTGGTCAGTAAAGGTGCCGATCCCAAAGCCAAGGATGCGAATGACATCACAGCGCTGGATGCGGCCAAGACCATGGGCGCAACCGATAGCATCGAGTTGTTGAAGAAGCTGTTGGGCTGATTGCATGCCCTTGAGGCGCGCAATTGATATATCCTGCGCGCCCTCAATTTTCCTTGTGACAGGCCTGCCCATGAAAAATACTCTCGTTGAACTCATCAGCAAAATCAGCTCTGGGTGCATGGGCGACGACGAAATCGAAAAAATCGCTGATGAAGCGGCTCAGGCTTACGCCGATCAGGATGGGTTTCTGGCCGCTAACCCAGACATCAACTACGACGATACCTTTCCTATTCCGCTGGGCGAGTGGGTGGTAATCGGCAGCTTGCCGGAAACTGTTTTGTTTCAGGCCGATACCTACATGGATCTGTTTGCGCAGATCGTCGCCTCATTTGGCCCGGGCGTCACCTTCAATATCAAACCTAAACAGTTGGCCAAAACCGAAGCGTTGACCGCACTTAACCGCATCCAGATCCAGATGGGCAGCATGAACGCTGAAAACGGTGGCTATGTGCTGATGAACCTGAGCCAGCCATTGGATGATGAGATTCAACTGGTGCTGGTCTATGGCAATGACGTCGCTCGCGTGCTGGAGTTGTGCGCCGAAGTCGGTATCAGTGCCGCCCCTTCGCTGGAAGCACTGAAAGTAGCTGTTCACGTTTGATTTAGCCGCGCCTGCAATAAAAAACGGAACCCTTGCTGAGGCTGGCTATCCTAAGTGGACACGTATTCATTCGGGAGCATCATCATGGGTTCGACGTTTAACGGCCTGATTGGCCTGATTATTCTGGCACTGGATATCTGGGCCATTATCAATGTGCTCAAAAGCGGATCTGAAACCGGGATGAAAATCCTGTGGGTGCTGTTGATTATCTTCTTGCCGGTTCTGGGGCTGATCATCTGGGCCATTGCCGGACCGCGAGGCAATGTACGCCTATAAGTGGACGCGAATCCTGTAGCGAGCTTTCTCGCGATCTTTGGATCTCTTGAAGAGCGCGAGCAAGCTCGCGTTTACAGTTGGCCGTACGAAGTTCTCAAGCGAATAGCTTTGCATCGATCAGCGGCTTGTGACGGTTTAATTGTCCCCGTCCGCTGAGTTTGTCTGCGTCAAGGTTCCACCTGTCATGCTCCTCGACGTAGAATGCGCGCCTTTCTTGGGCAGTTGAAAGCGTGTGCCGCAACAGCGGTATGCGGTTTGGCTGTCGATCATGGGCGGGTGACCGTCCGTTGCCACCAGCATTCAAGGGGACTTCCCATGACCGAAGTGCTTAAAACCGACTATCTCGAAACCCTTTACGAAGGCTATGGCCAGCGTTTTCGCATGGACAAGCTGCTGCATGAAGTGCGCACCGAACACCAGCATCTGGTGATTTTCGAAAACCCGGTGATGGGCCGGGTCATGGCGTTGGATGGGGTGATCCAAACCACAGAAGCGGACGAGTTTATCTACCACGAGATGCTGACTCATGTGCCGATTCTGGCTCATGGGACGGTCAAGCGTGTGCTGATCATTGGCGGCGGCGACGGCGGCATGTTGCGTGAAGTGGCCAAGCACTCTGGTATTGAACACATCACCATGGTCGAGATCGACGGTACGGTGGTGGACATGTGCAAAGAGTTCCTGCCCAACCATTCCAAGGGTGCCTACGACGATCCGCGCCTGAATCTGGTGATCGATGACGGCATGCGTTTTGTCGCGACCACGGAAGAAAAGTTCGACGTAATCATTTCTGACTCCACCGACCCGATAGGGCCGGGCGAAGTGCTGTTCTCTGAAAACTTCTATCAAGCCTGTCACCGCTGCTTGAATCCAGAGGGTGTATTGGTGACGCAGAACGGCACGCCGTTCATGCAATTGGACGAAGTCAAAACCACCGCCGGGCGCATGCGCAGCCTGTTCGCCGACTGGCACTTCTATCAAGCGGCCGTGCCCACTTACATCGGCGGCTCGATGACGTTTGCCTGGGGCTCGACTACCAACGAGTACCGCAAGTTGCCACTTGAAACGCTGCGTCAGCGTTTCGCAGGCAGTGGCATCGTGACCCGTTACTACAATCCGGAAGTACACATGGGTGCGTTTGCTTTGCCGCAATACGTATTGCAGGCTATCTGCAAGCCAAGCAACAGCTAAAATGTCGTAACAATACGAGAGGGCCGAAAGGCCCTTTCTTATGTTTCAAAATATGCTGTGCACGAAATTTTCACGTGCTGTTTAAGACAATTTGCCTGCAAAATTTCGGCGCTGCAGCTGTTTCAAAGGCACTTCTCTGGAGCTTTCAGATAAGTGCAGAGCCAAATCCTGGGTATTAAATGGTGCTGCATCAGTGGGAAACCATCGATGATCGTGCAACATTTGCCCGCCCGCGCATGACAACTGTGCACGTGTGCCCACCCGTGCAGGTGCTGCTCATGTACAGAAACGTCACTTCAACTTGAACCAATGGGTCCTACAACGACATGGCAAACCCGGACGCCCTAAGACAACAGAACGCGGCCTCGCGTCTGTTGCAACCGACCGTCAAATCGCATCTGGCATTTACGCTGCTCAGTGCCTTGATCATGATGCTGATGTTTACCCTGTTGCGGGTGGCATTGCTGGTCTACAACCGGGAAATGATCCTCGATACCCCGGCCTCGACTTTCCTTGAAGCATTCGCCAACGGCCTGCGCTTTGACCTGCGCATCGTGGTTTATCTCAGTATTCCTTTGCTGCTGGCGCTGCTCAGTACGCACGCCATGAAGTGGCGTGGTGTCATGCGCTTCTGGCTGACAGCCACATGCAGCCTGGCGCTGTTTTTGGGCCTGATGGAGATGGACTTCTACCGTGAGTTTCACCAGCGCCTCAACGGGCTGGTCTTCCAATATGTGAAGGAAGACCCGAAAACCGTTATGAGCATGCTCTGGTACGGCTTCCCGGTTGTGCGTTACCTGCTGGCCTGGGCTGTGGGTACGGTCATTCTGTACTTTGCCTTTAA
Source organism: Pseudomonas sp. NPDC096917 (assembly GCF_044762555.1). Classification (NCBI taxonomy): domain Bacteria; kingdom Pseudomonadati; phylum Pseudomonadota; class Gammaproteobacteria; order Pseudomonadales; family Pseudomonadaceae; genus Pseudomonas; species Pseudomonas sp. NPDC096917. The sequence continues at coordinate 113,927 of NZ_JBIWEO010000013.1, forward strand.
AGGTGCAGATCGCTTGACCCGTTCGCAGGCAACTGGGGCAGTTGCTGCGGGCACCACAGGTGCTGTAGCGCCTTGGTATACGCGTACCGCGGTGTTTGTGGTGCTGTTGCTGGTGTGTGTGGTCGCAGCTCGCGGCACACTGCGCCAAGGTCCTCCACTGCGTTGGGGTGATGCCTACACAACGGACTCCAACTTCGCTAACCAATTGGGGCTCAATGGTTCCTTGTCGCTGATTGCAGCGGCGAAAAGCCGTTTCTCCGACGAGCGCAGCAACATCTGGAAAGCGACTCTGCAACAGCCTGAGGCTCAACAGGTTGTGCGCGACATGCTGCTGACCGAGAACGACAAACTGGTCGATCCGAACACTGCAGCTGTGCGTCGTGATACAACGCCGTCGGCTGAAAAAACCCTGCCGATCAAGAACGTTGTCGTCATCCTGATGGAAAGCTTTGCCGGCCATTCGGTGGGCGCGCTGGGTCGTCCGGGCAATATCACACCTTACTTCGACAACCTGTCTAAAGAAGGCTTGTTATTTGAGCGCTTCTTCTCCAATGGCACGCATACCCACCAGGGCATGTTCGCCACCATGGCGTGCTTTCCGAACTTGCCAGGTTTTGAATACCTGATGCAAACCCCGGAAGGCAGCCACAAGCTGTCCGGCCTGCCGGAGCTGCTGAGTGCGCGCAAGTTTGATGATGTGTATGTATACAACGGTGATTTTGCCTGGGACAACCAGTCAGGTTTCTTCAGCAACCAGGGCATGACTAACTTCGTTGGTCGCAACGATTTTGTGAACCCGGTGTTCTCCGATCCTACGTGGGGGGTGTCTGACCAGGACATGTTCAACCGCGGCCTCGAAGAGTTGAAGAAGCGCGAAGGCAAAGAGCCGTTCTATGCGTTGCTGCAAACCCTGTCCAACCACACGCCGTACGCCTTGCCAACTCCATTGCCGGTTGAGCCGGTGACCGATCGTGGGTCGTTGAACGAGCATTTGACTGCGATGCGTTATTCGGACTGGGCATTGGGTCAGTTCTTCGAGAAAGCGCGTAAAGAACCGTACTTCAAGGAAACCTTGTTTGTAGTGGTCGGTGACCACGGTTTTGGTAACGAGCAACAGATCTCCGAGATGGACCTTGGCCGCTTTAACGTTCCGTTGCTGTTGATCGGGCCGGGCATCCAGGAGAAGTTTGGCGCACGAGTTGACACCGTAGGCACTCAGATCGACATTGTGCCGACCATCATGGGCCGTCTGGGTGGCGAGTTTCGTCAGCAGTGTTGGGGGCGTGACCTGCTGAACTTGCCGGAAGGTGACAAGGGCACAGGCGTGATCAAACCATCGGGTAATGATCAGACGGTGGCCATCATCAATGGCGATCATCTGTTGGTTCAGCCTAAAGATATGCCGCCCAAGGTCTGGCAGTACAACTTGGGTGCTAATCCAACCGCTAAAGTAGTGACCGATTCGCCAGACGAAGCGGAGCTTAAAAAGAAGCTTGAAGCCTTCTTGCAGACGGCGACCAAAAGCTTGCTGGATAACACGGCGGGTGTTGCCGATCCAAAGTAAGTAATCGTTCAATAAAAAAGAGACCTAAAGGTCTCTTTTTTATTGCTGGGCAATAAAGCCCTGCAGCGCTAGATTTTACCGAGTAAGAGCAGTATCAACAGCACAACCAATACGGTGCCGATAATGCCGGACGGGCCATAGCCCCAGCTTTTTGAGTGAGGAAAGACAGGGAGTCCGCCCACTAGCAGCAAGATCAGGACGATCAGAAGAATCAGGGTCATGACTATTTCCTTATTGAGTTATTTCAGAAGGCGCGGCGTTCAGTGGGTGTTTTAGCCACAGTTGGTGCGCTCTTATAAAGTCCGACTTGTTCAGTGCGAGAAAAATTCAATTTTATTAATCAAATAGTTGGACCTTGCCTGGTCATTAGCGCGCGGGTAGGGTGGCGCGCTTGCCTCTTGAAGGACGTATCGCATGCTTAATTATGTTTGGTTTTTTTTGGCGGCTCTGTTTGAGATCGCTGGGTGTTACGGTTTCTGGATGTGGTTACGTCAAGGCAAAAGTGCGTGGTGGGTGGTACCCGCCGTCTTGAGCCTCGCGGTGTTTGCCTTGCTCTTGACCAAGGTTGAAGCGGCCTATGCAGGGCGAGCCTATGCGGCCTATGGCGGGATTTACATCGTGACGTCTATCGCCTGGTTGGCGGTTGTTGAGCGTGTTCGGCCGCTGGGCTCTGACTGGATTGGGCTTGGTCTGTGTGTGATTGGCGCAACGGTTATCTTGTTCGGGCCACGTTTTTCAACGCCATAACAGACATTTGCCCTTGAGGAAGCGCATTCGGTCATTGGTATGTAGGTCTTTTCATATTTTTCTGTAGGGCTTCAGATTGAAAAATGTAGGTCTGTGCTGAATTGTTGCGTAGGGATTGAAGTAGCGTTTTGCGCGGTTCAGTCTGTGTTGCAACCTACACAGAGGATGAAAGCCATGCAGGTATTGACGCGCGTAGCCGGCGAACACTTTTCAATTGGCGAAGACATTACCGTGAGTGTGATTGGCGTAAATGGCAGCTATGTTCGGTTGGGGATTGAAGCTGCGAAGAATGTCAGTGTTCACCGGGCCGAAATTTATGAGCGGATAAAAAACCACTGCACTGGACATTTGACGATCAAGCCCCTTGTTAAGCGTTAATCAAAGAACTCTTTTGGCACCATGTGCTTGGGCATCAGTTGGCATTGCTGACTTTCAAGGTCGAAGAAAATCACCGCCTGCCCTTTGCTCAAGGCCTGGCGAACACGCAGGACGCGCGCCTCTTGAGGCGTGTCATCGCCATTGTCGGTGCCATCGCGACTGACGAAGTCTTCAATCAGGCGGGTGAGGGTGTCAGGTTCAAGCTGGTCGTAAGGAATTAGCATGGGGCATTCTCGTAAACAGTGCGGGCGATGCTACTGGCCTGGTACGCCTGCGGCTAGTCCTGCAGCTTCGTACCCGGCCAGATTTTCTTCACGCAGTCATTGTTGCCAGATACCGCTGCCCGCCAGTCGGGCACGATCATGGCGTGTGGTGAAGTCCAGTGCCGGGCCTTTGGGGATGATGCCTGTAGGGTTGATCGTGCGGTGACTAGCGTAGTAGTGACCTTTGATGTGGGTAAAGTCCACGGTTTGGGCTACTCCCGGCCACTGGTAAAGCTCGCGCAACCAGTTGGAGAGGTTTGGATAGTCGGCGATACGGCGCTCATTGCATTTGAAGTGGCTGTAGTACACCGCATCAAAACGAATCAAGGTGGTGAATAGTCGTACGTCGGCTTCGGTAAGGTGTGCGCCAGCAAGGTAACGATGCTGCGTCAGGTGAGCCTCCAGATGCCGCAGTTCGCGGAACACGTCCTCAAATGCTTGCTCGTAGGCCGACTGTGATGTGGCAAATCCGGCGCGATAGACTCCGTTATTCAGTGCTGGATAAATGCTGTCATTCCAGCGATCGACTTCAGCGGTTAACGCTTGGGGATACAAGTCCAGCGTGTTGCCGGTCAGCTCATTGAAAGCGTTGTTGAACATACGAATGATGTCTGCGGACTCGTTGCTGACGATGCGCTGGCGTTGTGTGTCCCACAGCACGGGCACGGTGACGCGGCCGGTGTAGTCGGGTGTGTCCAGAGTGTAACGCTGGTGCAAAAAGTTCAGGTCGTCCAGGCGGTCACCCGTTGAGCCAAAGGCTTGGTCGAAGGTCCAGCCATTTTCCAGCATTAACCAACTGACCACTGAGACGTCGATCAGCGATTCGAGGCCTTTGAGTTGGCGAGTGATCAAGGTGCGGTGGGCCCACGGGCAGGCGAGAGACACATACAGGTGGTAGCGACCGGCTTGTGCTGCAAAACCGCCTGTACCCGTTGGGCCGGGCGAGCCGTCGACAGTCACCCAGTTGCGCCGCTGTGCCTGCTCGCGCTGGAAGCTGCCGTCTTTGCTTTCGTACCACTGGTCATGCCAGCGTCCATCAATCAACAGGCCCATAGAGTTCTCCTTGGTCGTTTTGCTTTGGAGTCCAGTCTAAGGGCCTGAGTTCGAACGAATAGCGCAAAACGTGGGCTTTAACGATCGATTAAATCGATTTGTCGCGATTGCCCCAATAACGCTGTGCCAATTCGAACGCTTGCTCTCGCGGCGTACCCAGCCCACGTAGCGCCAGGGCCATGGTCGAGAGCAAGGCCAGATGCGGGTAGCTGTCTTCGACGTCGCCACGCCACAGCGCTTTAAGGTGTTCGGGGTCAAGCGAAGCAGGCTTCACATGACGCTGAGCGGACAGCGCAGGCCACTCTTCATCCCAATGGGCGCCTGCCGTTGTGCCATATAGATGGCTGGCTGAGTCGGGGTTGATTTCGATTTCGCCGCCATCGCCTTTAACCACGATACTGGTGTCACCCAACAAGCCGCTGGCTTCGCGGTGCACGCTTTGGTAGCCCGGGTGGAAGATGCTCTGCAGGCCGCAGCGCGCGCCGAGCGGGTTCAGAATGCGGGCTAATGAATGAATCGGCGAGCGCAGGCCAAGGGTGTTGCGCAGATCAATCATGCGCTGCAGTTGGGGAGCCCAATCCTGCAATGGAATGAATGCCAGGTGGCCGGCGTCCAGCGCAGCTTCAACGCTTTGCCAGTCGCGGCACAACGGGATACCCAGCTCGCCAAGCAATTGCTCGCTGTACAGTCGGCCAGCCGTGTGGGCTCCACCACCGTGCATCAAAATACGCACACCATTTTGCGCAAGGCATTTGGCGGCCAGCAGATACCAGGGCAAGTGGCGCTTTTTACCTGCGTAAGTTGGCCAGTCAATGTCGACGTTGATCTCAGGCGCTGTCAGACGCTCACGCACGGCCTCGGCGAAACCTGCCAATTCCTCGGGGCTTTCTTCCTTATGCCGCAGCAACATCAGGAAGGCCCCCAATTGCGTTTCCTCAGCTTTTTCGTCTAGCAGCATGCCCATCGCCTCACGAGCTTCTTCGCGGGTCAAATTGCGGGCGCCACGTTTGCCCTTGCCCAATATGCGCACGAACTGCGCGAAAGGGTGTTCTGCGGGTGTTTCGAGGGTCAATGCACGAGGAGTAATCATAGGCAATTGGTTGGCTTTGGCAGGCCCGCCAGCTTGGCGGCGAGTTTGGCGGGAGTACCATTGAACAGGCGGTTGAGGTGCATGCTGTTGCCTTTCTCGGGGCCAAGCTTGAGCGCTGTGTACTTGATCAGTGGGCGCGTGGCTGGTGACAGCTCGAACGCCTGATAAAAACTGCGCAGCAGTTCAAGGATTTCCCAGTGATCGGGGCTTAACTCAATGTGCGCTTGTGCGGCCAGTGCTTCAGCAACCTGGGCAGACCAGTCATTGAGGTCGAGCAAATAGCCGTCTTTATCCAGCGCTATTTTTTTACCGTCGACGGTGAGCGTATTCATAGCCAGCTATTGACCTTGTCATAGTGAATCGACAGTTCGACGAAGCCTGGATAGTCAACGCAGGTTGCCCACGACGGGCATTCAAGATTGCGCGCCAGAAGGTCTTCTTCGAGGACAAAGAGCTTGAGTGTGTCGCTCTTTTCTTCAAGGCCTTTGAGAATGCTGCCATGAGGCTGAAACGCGTAGACCGCATCACCGCAGAGCAGCAGCGCGTCATCCGTGCCCACTATGCGCAAGCAGCTGCCTAGGCGCGTGTCTGAAAAGGGCGAGTGACTCAGGACGTGTAGGGTCGACATCAGAGGGTAATCACTTGGTCAAAACGGTCAATAAGAATGCGAACTTCATCTGCTGACAATGCCTGTACGTCGTCGACTGCAAGGTCTGTGGGCGACATTCCACGTTCGGCCATGCTGTGGTGACAGGCATAGACATCATCCACCCCAAACAACGACAAGGCTTGTAGATTGGCCATAAGGTTCTTTTGTTGAAGTGCGGCGGCGTTTTGGTTGGGCGCAAGCTGAAACACGCCGTCGTCCATGAACATGAGGCCAATTGGCAAGTCAAATGCGCCGCCCGCCAGCACAATATCTAGCGCTTCTTTAGCACTTGGGCCCGACCAGGGAGCCTGACGGCTGATAATCAATAGCGACTTAGGCATCTCAAGGCCCTCCGAAGCAGATCAGTCGATCAGCCGATTGAATGGCGTCGTGCAACTGCCCCAGACCAGACAGTTCCCACGGTGCTTTGAGATTGACTGCCGGACGCTGATAGCGCTCAGCTTCATCCTCGTTCAGCACCCCGCGGCGCAGAGCTGCGGCAATGCACACCACCCCATCAAGCTGGTGGTGGGTGACGAACGCAGCCCACTGTTGCGCGAGGTCTAGTTCATCTTGTGGCGTGACGACATTGCTTGAAGCGCTGTGAACACCCTCTTGATAAAAGAACAGCCGCACAATTTCGTGACCGCTCGCCAAGGCCGCCTCAGCAAAACGCAGAGCGCGGCGAGAGGAGGGCGCATGGGCGGCTGAATAAAGGGCAATGGCAAATTTCATGATGGGACTCTGTCAGCAAATCTGCGGCAATGATAAAGCCAGATGCCTAAAGATGCTTGCCGCGGGCAACAAAAAGCCCGCAGAAGCGGGCTTTTTGTGTCGCGGTTGTCAATCAGTCATCGCGGCTCATGATGCCGAAAATCTGCAGCAGGCTGATGAACAGGTTGTAGATCGATACATACAGGCTGATGGTAGCCATGATGTAGTTACGCTCGCCGCCATGAATAATGGCGCTGGTCTGGAACAAAATGCAGACCGAAGAAAACAGCACGAAGCCAGCGCTGATGGCCAGTTGCAGGCCGCTGATCTGGAAGAAGAAACTTGCCAGCGTAGCGCCCAGCAGGACAAAGAAGCCGGCGGTGATGAAACCACCCAGGAAGCTCATGTCCTTGCGAGTGATCAACACATAAGCAGACAGGCCACCAAACACCAGGGCGGTCATGGCAAATGCCGAACTGACCACCTCAGCGCCGCCCTGCATGCCCAGGTAGCGGTTAAGGATTGGGCCCAGCAAAAAGCCCATGAAACCGGTCAAGGCGAAAGCAGACACCAGACCCCAAGCCGAATCGCGCAGCTTGTTGGTCAGGAAGAACAGCCCGTAAAAGCCTATCAGTACCACGAAAATATTGGGATAGCCGACACGCATCTGCTGTGCGACATAAGCCATCACACCGCTGAAAGCGAGAGTCAGGGCCAGTAAACCGTAAGTGTTGCGCAGGACGCGGCTAACCTCTAGCTGCTCGGCCTGCACGCTGCTATTAACTGCGTAATCCTGTTCGCGCATGGCGAAACTCCTGTGGTTTGAAATGTTAAGTAGCAAAGATCATAGCAGAGGCTCTGAAACAAGCGATCAAGAGAGTTTGACAACGTGTTTCATTCGGGTATTATGGCGCCCGCAACAACGTTAGGAGGTGTGGCCAATTGGTCTAAAGCTACAGTCTTGAAAACTTCGACTCTAACAGGTCACAGAGTTTTTATATAAGGCTGGCACTGGCTGCATACTAAACACCTAACACCAGCAGCATCCGGGAAATTGGCAGAGTGGTTGAATGCACCGGTCTTGAAAACCGGCGTACGTTAATAGCGTACCCAGGGTTCGAATCCCTGGTTTCCCGCCAAACACAATAAAAAAGGGCTTAGAGCGATCTAAGCCCTTTTTTGTGGCTGCTAATCCGTAAAGACCCGGTCAGCTGTGAATTCCCCCAATTTGCAAGCCTCGGTTTCAGTGCTGTTTACCGCCATTAGGGTGCGATGAAGCTCAAGACACCTGCCACGATAGACAGTCCCGTTTTGTGCGCCTGTAAAACCCGTTGACAGGAATTTTGCCGGAAGCAATGAGGCATTGGCCCGCTTCGCAGCCCCTGAGTGGCTGCGCTCCTCGGTATTCAGGGGGGATGGATGGGCAGGCATAGCAGCCCCTTACATCAAGTGCTGTACTTGCTCCTTGAGATCGCCGATTACTCAGTCCGAAATGTTGGTCACTTGGATGGTCCGGTCGTCAGCGGTCTGCGCGCTGCTTTTCTTTTCTCGACGATCGTTTATCCATTTGCCTACCTGGGCCGGGAAATCAGTTGGAGATTTTCGTCCGACCTTTCTTGCAAGATCGAGAATGGTTTGTTGGGCGAGGGCTTCTTCCATGCGTTTCTGTGCCGTCATCATCGCCGCGTGAACCGAGCAATGGCCGTCTAGCGCCCAGGCAGGCGGAGAGCCTTCGAACAGAGCGCAGCGGCCACGAATCTCCCTGCAATCGAAAATGAGCCTCTGGCCGTCGATGGCGTTGACGATATCAAGAATGCTGATTTCATCAGCAGGCCTCGACAGCTTGAACCCACCACGCACGCCTTCTGTTGCTACGACCAGTTTGGACTTGGCCAGCTTGGTGAAAATCTTCGCCAGGTAATCCAGAGGTACGCCTTGCAATTCTGCAAGATCACGCACGCTCGCCTCACGGCTTTCGCCGCCATCGCCCACCAAAAAAATCAGGCAATGAATGCCGTACTCAACGCCCGCGCTGTAAAGAGACATTTGTATCTCCGACCGAATTAGTCGCACATGTTAGCAGCGATCCGTGAGGGGGGGCAATGATCCTCGCACGCTGTGACAGGGGCCTTTCTACCTTCAAGGATCACTTGGGCGCCTAATTTTGTGCTGAAAATGGTGTATTAAGTAGCCAATGATCAAAAATTTTCCTCGTAAATTCGCTCGTATGGCTGGTGGAAAATATCTTGTCATTTAAAACTACGACCAATATAGTCGCCGTTCCAAGGCTTCTACGGTGGCTTTTTTCCAAGATCGCCTTGCTCCGGCGTCACGTCCGCTACTGATAAGCGTGACTCTTTAACCAATTCATGACTTCACCAGGGGTTAAAAATGAAACAGCAGATTCTGATTATTGGCGCAGGTTTCGGTGGTATGTGGACGGCTTTGAGTGCCACGCGCCTGTTCGACATTCATGGTCACAACGACGTTGATGTGACCGTGCTGGCCCCTCAGGCCGAGTTGCGCATTCGTCCGCGCTTTTACGAGCCTGATGCGTACCGACTGGTCGCGCCGATTGGCGAGCTGTTCGATGCGGTAGGTGTCAAGTTCATCAAGGGAGCCGCAGAGACAATCGACGTTCAGCAAAAATGTGTCGGTTACATCGATGCCTCTGGCAGCAAGCAAGTGCGTAGCTACGACAAACTTGTTCTAGCCACTGGCAGCCGGCTCGCGATGCCCAACACTCAAGGTGTGGCTGAATACGCCTTCGATGTGGATCAGATCGAGCAAGCCGTGCGTTTGGAGCACCACCTCAAGTCCCTGGCAGGCCTTCCAGAAAGCAAAGGCCGCAATACTGTCGTGGTTGCTGGCGGCGGCTTCACAGGTATCGAAACAGCGACCGAAATGCCAGCTCGTCTGCGGGCCATACTAGGTGATCATGCGGACATAGAAGTGATCATCGTGGATCGTAGTCAAGAAGTCGGGGCGTCAATGGGAGCCGAAATCAGTAAGTCGATCGCCGAGGCCAGCGATGAGCTAGGGGTGAATTGGCGCTTGAAATCGTCTGTGGTAGCAGTCGATGAAAATGGGGTAACCCTTGACGATGGCCAGCGTATTGAAGCAAAGACTGTGGTCTGGACCACTGGTGTGCGGGCCAGCTCGTTGACCGAGCAGATCCCGGCTGAACGCGATTTCCTCGGTCGTCTGCATGTGGATTCCCATCTGAAAGTCATCGGCCAGCAAGACATCTTTGCCACCGGCGATGTTGCTTACGCAGCCACAGATGACCTTGGCAACCATGCACTGATGACTTGCCAGCACGCCATCGTCCTGGGCCGCCACGCTGGCAACAACGTTGCCGCGCAGATTTTAGGTGTGGATCCGATCTCGTACAGTCAGCCCAAGTACGTCACCTGCCTGGACTTGGGGGGCTGGGGGGCGGTCTACACCGAAGGATGGGATCGCCAGGTCAAGTTGACCCGCCAGGAAGGTAAATCGCTCAAGACGCAGATCAACACGGTGTGGATCTATCCTCCGGCCGCCAACCGTGATGCAGCGTGGGCAGCGGCGGATCCATTGATCCCCATTGCCTGAGATGCTAGCCCTTGGAGGCGTTATCTTGATAACGCTTGCTTCTGAAAAACCCTGCGGCTTTGCAATGCCCCGATTGATGCTCAGTGACGAGCTTTGGCCGAAGCTGGAAAAAACTCTGCTTGAACAAGCGATTTATCACAAGCCACGCCTGCGGATGACAGTTGAGGGAATGCTTTACCGAATGCGCACGGCTTGCCTGTGGCCGTTGAGATTACCGGTGGTGACATCCCATCATCGAGCAACTCCCCCACGAAATCGCGGCCATTGAAGCCGAGCCGAAGGCGTTGAATCCGCAGGCTGCGCAAGCTGAACCACGCAAGCAGCTCAAGCGTGTTTCCTTCTCCAGTACTGGAGTGCTGTTCGATCTGGTAGGCCTGAGTGCTTGGCAAAGGGCAGCTAAAGAAGCCATGAGCAACCTGGGGCTCGCGACGCTTGTGAAAAGCCTCCCCTCACAGGGTTCCCGGCATCATATTTAGTGAACGCTTCACGCGCGTGCCGGTCAACTTCATACCACCCCAGCGAGCGCATAGCGGGGGGGACTTCTCCATCAAGCCAGCCTGACTGGGTTAGCGATGTATGCCCAATATCGCAGAGGATTAATCAACACAACCTCTGAGCTACGACTATCGAGGGAATAAATGATGACTTGCAAGAAACAACTAGCCGCTATATCAATCGGGTTGCTTTGCTCCCTATCCAGCCTTTCCTACGCCGCTGATGAGCCTAGCGTGACGCTGAATCGATCAGGTGTCGGAGCAGAGGAGTTGAAGGTTGGGGACGTAGCCCCCGATGAGTATCAACGTGAAAGCCTAGAAATCAAAGATTGGAAAAAACACAAGCTTCAAGCGCCTGGGGAACACGAGCAGTGGGTGGAGGCCAAAGGCAAATATATGTTGATTAGCGTCCCTACCGGAGCGATTAAAGAGATAGTCAACAAGTAATCCAGTGACCAGTGGTCTGCAGCTGCGGCTTCTTTCAGAGCGCACGCATTTCTCGACCAGAGCAGTGCTATTCCATAGAAAAGCCCGCTCTAAGCGGGCTGCGTGTCGATCTATGCGGCTATGGCGGGAGAGAGAAGACCAGATACAAGAAGCCCGGCGCTGGGCCGGGCATTTGCTAATGCACAAAAAACCGTTATTCCTGCCATCCGTGATTAAAGTGTTTTAATAACAATCAGTTGTGGCGTTATACGGTCGAACAGGGCCTAACAAGGGCGCAAAGTGTTTAAATCAATGCGCCCAACAGCTCAAAAGTGCAACGACCTTGAGGCGCGTTGCTCCCAGGCGAAAGGGGCTTCAGGACTTTTCGGCGACCCGCTCAGGATAGTTGAGCACAAATTGGACATGAGCTTTTACACCCGTGGCCAAGGTCGCGTCGTCTACCGTGAAGTAGGGGCTGTGATTATTGGCAGCCTTTTGCATGTCCTGATTTTCAGGCGTTGCCCCAAGAAACACAAATAGACCCGGTACCTTTTCTGCATAGTAGGAAAAGTCCTCACTCGGTGAGAGGGATGACTCCAGGCGCTCAACTTTGCCCGGTGCAGCCAGCTCCAGTGCAGGTACCATGGCTTCAGTCAGTGCAGGATTATTGGTAGTGACCGGGGCATGGTGCACCAGCAGCAAGTCGGCCTTGGTCTCGTAGGCGCTGGCAATGCCGTTCACCAGTGGCGGCATTTTCTGCAGCATGGTGTTGCGTATCGCTGCATTATTGGTGCGAATGGTGCCAGTCAGTTCAACAGTCTCGGGAATGATATTGCTCGCCGAGCCGGCATTGATTGTGCCGACACTGATCACGCCCATGCCTTTGGTCAAGTCTATTCGACGGCTTACCAGTGTCTGCAGGCCACTGATGATGCTCTCGCTGGCGATTATTGGGTCAACCCCGCTCCATGGCGCGGAGCCATGGGTCTGTTGGCCTTTAAGGATGATGCGGAAGGCGTCGCTGCTGTTGAGCACTGTTCCGGATTTGTAATACAGGTGGCCGGTCGGGTAACCGGCCATGACATGAACCCCGAATACAGCCTCGACCTTCGGCGAGTCCAATGCCCCGTCGCGGATCATTGCCTGCGCACCAATCACCGCATCGGCCTGGAATTCATCCACGTCGGCCGCGCCTTCTTCGGCCGGCTGGAAAAGAAAAACCACCGTTCCGGCAACCTCGTCGCGATGCCCTGCAAGCACTTTGGCCGCGCCCAGGAGCATCGCCGTGTGGGTGTCATGCCCACAGGCATGCATAACCGGCACTGTCTTCCCCAAGCGTACCCCGGTTGCCGTGCTGGCGTATGGCAAGCCGGTCATTTCCTTGACGGGGAGGGCATCCATGTCGGCGCGCAAGGCCACTACCGGGCCGGGTTTACCGCCTTTGAGCACGCCGACCACGCCCGTCTTGCCTATGTGAGTGCGCACCTCTAGCCCTAGTGCCTCGAGCTGCTGCGCAACCAGTGTGGACGTTTTCAACTCACTGTTGCCCAACTCGGGGTTCTGGTGAATGGTGTGGCGCAGCTCAATGACTTCCTGGTTGACCGAGGTGACTGCGGGGTCGACCCAGCTGAAATCGGAGGCTTGGCAGAGGCCTGCCGAAAAGGTGCTCAAGAGGGCGACACAAAAAGGGGAGGACGGTAGACGCATCGTGTGTTTCCGTGAAGGCCTAATTATTATTCATGGGGTGCGGTGCTGTGGCCGCCGCACAGGGTAGGTCGATGTGGGGATGAGGACAAACGGATGTAGCCGATAACCGCACGCTATCGCCTCTGGGCGGTCTTTGCGCAATGCTAAACACCGATAGAGCCCGCTTTTAGCGGGTTTTGTCGTTTCAGGGGGGGGAGAAAAGAGTGCTCGGGAGCGTGATCGCCGTGTCAGTCACACCGAAGGCGGCGATGCATTAACGTTTAGATGCTTTCGCCGGTACTCGTTTTTTAACCTCTTCAATCGAGATATACGGGATGATGCTGAAAGGCAGCTTGGAGTGAGCGGACAAGTTATAAACACTGAATTCAGGACTTATGACTTTCTCTGCCATTAACTCAAATGACGGGATAATGCGAGATTCTAAATGTTCATCCAGCACACACGGCGATTTTACAGACTCGACTGTTTCATAGAAGCGCCCTGTTTCAGGGCATAAATCTACGCCGACCATGAACACCTTGTTAAAGCCCGCATGGTAGGCAACTTGCAAAGCGAGGTAGGCGACCGTTCGAGCATCGAAATAGCCCTCGCTCAAATCCTTGCTGAATCCGATGGTGCTGTTTCGGCGTTTATGGAATTTAGAGCGGCGTATCAGGTTGGAAGATACCCCTGAAAACAGGTCTTTCCAGGTGGTTTTTGGCGCTTTTTTCAAGGCGTAAAACTCGCCAGCCGGGACCGGGATGTTGTGCTGCGTGTAGTCTTCTCGCAGCACGACTCTCTGGCTTTGCGCCAATGCTGCGTGGAATAACCGGGTTTGCTGGGTAAAGAAGCCTGAGTCGGTGCATACGTAAAAATAAGGGCTGACTGGCGTGTCCAAGAACATCGAAATGGCGCCATTTACCACAATCATAGGCACGTGCTGGAATTCACAGAACGGGAAGTCTTTGGCTGATGCGCCAGAAGCAATGATAAACACAGCCCCCTCTGCAATATTTCGGCATTCAGAAAGGTCTGACGGAACAGCTTCTGGGAAGGGCAGGTATTTACTGGCAGTGCTCATAGCTTTCAGCCCTCGAGAGCGGAAACTGAAAAACGATACTTCCATACGCACAAGCAATATGTAGTACATATCTATTATAGATGTAGGAAAAGAGCTTTATGTATGAAGATTCTGTCAGTTATCCCGGATAGAGGTAGGCCGCATCTGTGGCGTGCGCCTTGGGTGCAACATCATAGGGTGATGCTTGAGTTGCTCCATAAGATTTACCGAAATTTTCACAAATGTTAAGAAGTGTGGTTTTTCTTAACAAAGCAAAATAAATCTCATTGATGGTAGGTGGCACGTCGTTACCGGGCCTGTCAGTTCTGACTGATGAACGGATCTGTTTATGGGGTTTACACTGATTAAAGACAGTTCATAAAAATGGTTTTTGCAAGCTCTCGCACTGAAATGAGGCCCTATTAATATTATTGCCCCTGAATCCTGTTGTCGGTAAAAGCATGGCAGCGGCTTTAAATAATACAGTGTCAAAACTTATTGAAGACGCGCGTTTAGAGGTGGATGACCCCTTTCATAAGCAAGTTACGATTGATGCTGCTTTGGTCTGCAAACAGCTGTGGTTACAATGTGGAACATGGCTAAACCACGAGCGAAGCTTGTACTTGTGCGCACTGGTATTTAACCGGTTCTCTGAATGGACACTTGCCATGGAAGTGATCAAAGAGGCGGTTAACGTGATTGCAACTAATGGTTCAGAGGAGGTTGATAAAGCGTTTTTGCTGTTGGAGTACTCCAAGGCTCAGCAAGGTCTCGGGAATTTAGACCTCGCTAAACAAAAGCTTGATGAGGCGGATCAAATAGCGACGGATTTTGATCCGTCTCTTTATCAATGGTTTTCAGCGCGGCGCGCCAAGGTCGTTTCACCCGAGTAAAACCATGGTTCCACAAGGTTTTTTTACCTCGTAAACCTTTTAGCCGCAATCACGCACACGATCACCGCGCCGGTGATGCCAAACATGCCGGCAGTAACGGTTTCATGCACAAAGGTTGCGGCCAGGACCAACCCAAAAAAGGGTTGTAGGAGTTGAAGTTGCCCCACGGCGGCAATGCCCCCCTGGGCCAATCCGCGGTACCAGAAGAAAAAACCAATCAACATGCTGAAGAGCGAGATATAAGTCAGGCTAAACCACGCAGGCGTGCTGATCCCTGCAAATGAGGAGGGCGCTAAAACCACAGCCAGTGTTGCTGTGACGGGCAACGACAATACCAGCGCCCAGCAAATAACCTGCCAGCCGCCCAATGTTCTGGATAGTTTTGCGCCTTCGGCATAACCCAGGCCGCAGACCAGAATCGCCACAAGCATCAGAAGGTCGCCCTTTGGTGACGCGCTCAGGCCTTGCGACAGGGCAAACGCCACCACCAGCGCGCTGCCCAGGATTGAGAAAAGCCAGAATGCCGGTCGCGGACGTTCACCTGCGCGTAGCACGCCAAAGGCTGCCGTCGAAAGCGGTAACATGCCTAGGAAAACGATGGAGTGTGCTGAGGTCACATATTGCAGCGCCAATGCGGTCAGCAATGGGAACCCCACGACCACGCCAACTGCCACGATCAGCAGGGGAGCAAGCTGGCTTGGATTCGGGCGTGTGGCCTTGAGTACCCACAAAATGCACAGCGCCACCAGGCCCGCGATGGAGGCCCGGGCAAAAGTCAGGAAAACCGGGTCAAACGCCATTACCGCCACGCGTGTCGCGGGCAATGATGCGCTGAATATCAACACGCCGATAAAACCATTGATCCAACCGGCAAGATTTTTCTCAGTCGATTGGTTGGGCAGGCTGGAGGTACGTTCCATCGGGTCTCACGCTCAAGGCTAATGGCTGGATTGCATTGCACTGATCCTATGGCTGAAGATTGATGACAATCAAAATATTGTCATGGATACATCCTTCTATGCCTCCTTCCCGATACAAGTTGCTGGTTGACACGTTTGCCGCTGACATTCGCTCAGGGCGATTGCTGCCGGGCACACGCCTGCCAACCCATCGCCAACTGGCCGCGACACAAGGGTTGGCGTTGGTGACAGCGAGCCGGGTATATGCAGAGCTTGAGGCCATGGGGCTGGTCAGCGGTGAGACCGGGCGCGGGACTTTTGTCAGAGAGACGTCGCTGCCGCCGGGGCACGGGATCGACCAGCCCGATGTGACGGCAGGCATGCTGGATTTGAATTACAACTACCCGTCCGTGCCGGGGCAGGTCGATTTGTTGCGAACGGCCTTGCGCCAACTTGCGTTGTCCGGCGATCTGGAGTCGTTGTTGCGCTATCAGCCCCATGGCGGACGCCTGCACGATCGAGCCTCAGTGGCGCGGCACTTTTTGACCCGGGGCTTGAACATTCCTGCCGAGCAAGTCTTGATCGTCAATGGCGCACAGCATGGGTTGACGGTCGTCCTGATGGCACTGTTAAAACCCGGCGATGTCGTGGCCGTCGATGCGTTGAGCTATCCGGGGTTCAAGGCGCTTGCGCAAACACTGCATCTGGAAGTGCTGCCTGTACCAACCACTGACTGCGGCCCCGATCTCGACGCGCTTGAAAAACTCTGTCGCGGCCGTTCGGTCCGCGCGGTGTACAGCATGCCGACCTTGCATAACCCGCTGGGTTGGGTGATGGGCATTGAGCAACGCCAGCAGTTGGTGTCGATTGCGCGCAGGCATGATCTGCAGATTATTGAGGATGCGGCCTACGCTTTTCTCGTGGAAAACCCACCGTCTCCGATAGCGGAACTGGCACCGGAACGCACGGTTTACGTGTCCGGATTATCTAAAAGTATCGCTGCAGGCTTACGTGTCGGTTACATCGCGGCCCCCGCCCATATGATCGCGGCCCTGGAGCGAGTTATTCGCGTGACCGCCTGGAATACTCCTGGCGTCATGACCTCGATCACCTGCGCGTGGCTGGATGATGGAACAGTGGGCCAGTTGGAGGTGCAAAAGCGCAAAGACGCACATGCCAGGCAGCTCATCGCTGATGAGTTATTGGCGGGGCTGCGCACTGTGCGCCATCCGTGTTCCTACTTTGTGTGGCTGCCTCTGTCAGACGATGCCAGGGCCGAGCAAGTCGTGATGGCCCTCATGCGCGAGCAGGTTTCGGTCTCGTCCGCGCAGCCGTTCGCCACATCGATTCATGTACCGCGCGCCATTCGGCTGGCGTTGGGCTCGGTCGATCTGGAGTCACTGCGTGAGGGGCTGACGAAGGTGAAGTGGGTGATTGACGCGCATTCGTAGTACGCCGACCCGATTGTGCGCTCACTCCATCGGCGGTAAGCGGCGCTTTACCGGACTTTTCTTGATGATGGCGGTATTGGTTTCGGCGTACGCATTCAGGTTGTCGAGCAGGGTGTCTAATTGCTCGATGGAACGCTCATACAGACGGGCGATAAAACAGTCCTCACCGGTCACCTTGTCGCACTCGGTGAACTGAGGAATGTTCTGGATCTGGCGCTCCACTTCCTGAAGTTGGCCGGGAAGTGGGCGAATGCGAATAATGGCCTGCAGTTGATAGCCAAATGCCTTGGGGTCCACCTCCACGGTGTAGCCCTTGATCACCTCACGTTCTTCAAGCTTGAGTAGCCGCTGTGCAACGCTCGGTGACGACAGACCACTGAGGGCCGCGAGCGCCTTCAAGGATTTGCGGGAATCTTCCATTAATGCGGTTATCAACAGCTGATCAATCTCGTCAGTCATTTTTCTCTCCTTAGGCAAAATCGGCAGAATGCCTCAACAGTAAAGGCGCACCAGCCTGTTTGCCTTTCGTAGATTATGGCGCTGTGTCTGGCGTAGTAGCCATACTGTTTCCTAGATCAAAGGGAGCATTTATGGATAAGTCAACGCAACGGGGTTCGCTGGAAATGGTCGCCGCCATGCTGATCTCCGGCACCATCGGCTGGCTCGTTCTAGTCTCCGGGCAGGCAGTCCCGGACGTGGTTTTTTGGCGCTGTGCGTTCGGCGCGCTGACCTTGCTGGTGATCTGTGCAGTGATGGGTTTTCTGCGGCCTGGGTTAATAACCCGGAACACTTTTTTACTGATTGTGCTCAGCGGAGTCGCCATCGTTGCCAACTGGGTGCTGTTGTTTGCGTCTTTTTCGCGGGCTTCGATTGCCATCAGCACCGCGGTCTACAACGTCCAGCCTTTCATATTGATCGGCCTTGCGGCGCTGTTTCTGGGTGAAAAAATCACCCTGCAAAAACTGGCCTGGCTGGTCGTTTCTTTCGTTGGAATGCTGGCCATCGTCAGCGCCCACACCGAGCAAGGCGAGAGTGGACGTGCATACCTTCAGGGCATCGCCTTAGCGCTGGGAGCAGCGTTGATGTATGCCGTGGCGGCCTTGATCATCAAGCGGCTCAAGGGTGTGCCTCCCCACCTGATCGCGCTGATTCAGGTCAGCACCGGCGTCTTGCTGCTGGCCCCCATGGCCAACTTCAGCGAGTTGCCCAGTGACGTGCAGACATGGGGTTATTTAGTGACGCTCGGAGTGGTTCATACCGGCTTGATGTACGTACTTCTCTACGGCGCAATCCAGAAACTGCCTACAGTCCTGTTCGGCGTACTGACTTTTATCTACCCAATTGCTGCGATATTCGTTGACTGGTTTGCGTTCGGGCATCGCCTTGAAATGCAGCAGTGGGTGGGTGTTGCCGCGATTTTGCTGGCGGCTGCGGGGATTCAGTTGGGGTGGCGATTTGGTGGGAGGCGGGTGGTTGTTTAGCGTTATGTTTTTATATTTCCTTAGTATTAATTTCTTGTCTCCTGCTTAATCGGGTAAATTTCCCTACTTTCGAGCTTAGGCGCAGATCATAGGGATTGGGTCATGTCAGACGGTTGGAGCAATGAAGAGCTTGAGGCGTCAGTGCAGGCCTACCGCGAAATGTTGGAAAAACAGGCGGCGGGAATCAAGTTTGTTAAGAAGCATATTTATCGTGGATTAGCAGAACGTTTTGGCCGTAAGGCGGGTGCTTTTGAGCGCAGAATGCAAAATATTTCTGCGATCTACGAGGAGAGAGGTCTTAAGTGGGTCGTAGGCCTAACGCCTCAAAAAAATATTGGTTCGGCCATCAAGGCTCAGCTCCATGAAATGATTGATATGCAGGCCTTGGGCGACACGGTTGCTCATGAACTTGAAGCCGCTGAAGCTGAAGCAGAACAACAAAACGTATTCGATCCTCAAACCGTTAAGGATGCTCGGAAACGAGTCGTCGCGAACATTGTCCGTAGACGGGGCCAGTCTGTATTTCGCAAAAAACTGCTGGCCGCTTATGACACGAGGTGCGCGATTACAGGATGTAATCAGGCTGAAGTGTTAGAGGCTGCGCATATTCATCCCTACAAAGGGCAGCACACGCATGTTGTATCGAACGGCTTACTGCTGCGTGCCGATCTCCATACATTGTTCGATTTGTACTTGATTGCAATTGAGCCCAATACGCAGATCATTCATCTTTCGCCGGCACTGAGCGGTTCGGACTACGTCCAATATCAAGGCCTGCCACTGAGCACACCCACCCCGGCTTCCGCCAGGCCCAGTGTTGAAACCCTCCAGTGGCACGCCGATCAATGCGTTTGGTTTAAATCCCCGATCGTGTCATCGGACTGATTATCTGGCTTCCAAGATTCAATGCCTGTATCACCAGCGCTCTCAACTCCTGCGCGTTTTCATTTTGGAAGCAATGCGAAAGCTTTTCACCAATGGTAAGAACGCCGTCATTGCCTTCGGCAAAGGCGCGCAGTATCAGCAGTCCGTTGCTGGTAAGGACGACTTCAAAAAACGAAACACCGGACATTCCGTCGAAGTGGATGTAGCCGACGTCGGCCAGCCATTTAAGGGTGGCCATGAACAGGTTTTCTTCTTTTTCCAGGGCCTCGCGGTTGCTGGCTTCCAAGCCTTTGTAGTCGATGAAGTGTTCGCCGCTAAGGGTCATAGGCAGCGGGAAGTTGCGGTACAGGCGACCCAGTATCAAGCCCGTGTAGCAGTCGAACAGTTCGATGTTGTTGGACGGCAGGTCATTGATGGCGTGCATGGTTTTTTCTTTGGCCGAAGTTGCGAATCCTTTAAACATGCGGACCTCTGTCAGTGGCGGCGGTTTGCCGTGACTCAGCAATTGTCCCTATGGGTATAGCACAAGCTCTGTCACGAGATTTGTCTGGTTATCCAAGGAGCTCGTCAGTCGATGATCGGATATAAAAGAGTGTTACAGGGTGATACGGAGGGAGCAGAAAATATTAAAAAAATCAGATGGATAATTGGATATTTAAAACTCGGCTGCTATTACTGATGAGCGCGTAAATGGACGCACGTGCCTCGCAGAGGTGGGTTATTTTCAGGAGGATGGATGTCAACGCCTGCATGGATGCGTAATACCTTGGTGGCCGCCGCGTTGTTAAGTGTGCTCGCAGCGCCTGTTTCTTCAGCGCAGGAACGCACGCTGAAATTGGCTATTGGTGACGAACCCACCGAGGGTTTTGACCCTATGCTCGGCTGGAGCCATGGCAGTTATCTGCTGCTGCACAGTCCGTTGCTGAGGCAGAACGAAGACTTGTCCTGGAGCGGTTTTCTGCTCAGCGATTATCAGACCAGTGACGATGGCAAAACCTGGACCTTGAAGCTCCAACCCGACCTTAAATTCTCTGACGGTTCACCTCTGAGCGCCAAGGACGTGGCGTACACCTATAACAATGCGGCGGCCAGCGGGGGCAAGGTCGACATGGGCAATTTCCTGAAAGCCGAGGAGGTTGATCCGCTCACCGTGCGTATCCAGCTCAAAGCACCGCCGAGCACGTTCGTCAACGTGCTCGGTTCGCTGGGCATTGTCTCTGCAGACAAGTACGACACCAAAACCTACGCGCAAAAGCCGATTGGTGCCGGGCCTTATCGGCTGGTCAGTTATCAGCCGGGCCAGCAACTGATTGTTGAGGCCAACCCTTATTACGCGGGCCATAAAAACGATTTCGACAGGCTGGTGTTTGTGTTCCTCGACGAGGACAGCGCCTTCGCAGCCGCCCAAAGCAAGCAGTTAGGCATCGTGCGTGTTGCGCCGTCGCTGGCCGTCACGCCGGCAGCGGGTATGAAGTTGTGGGTGAGACCCAGCGTTGAAAACCGTGGGATTGTGCTACCTACCACCGCGTCAGGTAAAAAAAACGCACAGGGTTATCCGATTGGTAACGATGTGACCTCGGATGTTGCGATCCGCAAGGCGATCAACTACGCCATTAATCGCCAACTGCTGGCGGATCAAATTCTTGAAGGGCATGCGATTGCGGCCTACACCGGGGTGCAGGGTTTGCCGTGGGACAACCCGCAAGCGGCCTTCAAGGATGGTGATGTGGCCAAGGCCAAACAGATTCTGGATGAGGCTGGCTGGGTTGAAACGGCCAGTGGGGTGCGTGAGAAAAATGGCCTGCCTGCCAACGTGACGCTTTGGTACGCCAGTGGCGATGCGACGCGCCGCGACTTGGCCCAGGCGGTGCGCTCGATGCTCAAGCCGATTGGCATCGACGTGGACCTCAAGTCTGGCAGTTGGGAAACCGTCGAGCGCAACATGCACGCCAACCCAACCCTGTTCGGCTGGGGCAGCCTTGACCCGATGGAGCTTTATCATCATTACAGCAGCAAGGCCGCGGGCATTGAGTACTACAACCCCGGCTATTACCAAAACCGCGTAGTCGATCAGCATTTGCAGCAGGCGCTGGATGCACCCACCTGGCAACAGGCCGTGCCGTTTTGGCAACAAGTTGAGTGGGACGGCAAAACCGGAGTGGGGGTAAAAGGCGATGCCGCCTGGGCCTGGCTGCTGAATGTACAGCACACCTATTTGGCCGATGCATGCATTGACCTGGGTAAAGGGGCGCCGGAAATCCACGGCTCCTGGTCGCTATTGAATAGCCTCGATGGCTGGAAGTGGACCTGCAAGTGATACGCGGGTTAGCGCTATTTATGGTGCGTTTGCTATGCCTGCTGCTGGTCACGGCGGCGGGCACTTTCAC
The DNA here is from genome assembly GCF_044762555.1 of Pseudomonas sp. NPDC096917. Lineage (NCBI taxonomy): Bacteria > Pseudomonadati > Pseudomonadota > Gammaproteobacteria > Pseudomonadales > Pseudomonadaceae > Pseudomonas > Pseudomonas sp. NPDC096917. The sequence continues at coordinate 135,641 of NZ_JBIWEO010000013.1, forward strand.
CTTGCTCAGCTTTTCTCCTGTGGACCCGATTCGGGCTTACATCGGCAACGATTTATTGCATGTGCCGCCAGAACAATACCCGCTGATCGCGGCACGCTGGGGGCTGGATTTGCCACTCTGGGAACGCTTTGTGCGCTGGTTTGGCCAGATGCTGCAGGGCGATCTGGGGTATTCGATGCTGTACAACGCGCCGGTTTCTGACGTGATTGGCGAACGTTTCGCCACTTCGTTTGCGCTGCTGTTTTCGGCGTGGCTGTTTTCCGGGGTGGTCGGGCTGGCCATGGGCCTGACCGCCGGGCGTTATCTCAATCGCTGGCCTGATCGACTGATCTCAGTGGTGTCCTATGTGCTGGCCTCTTTGCCGACGTTCTGGATCGGCCTGCTGTTGCTCTCGCTGTTTGCCGTCACCCTGGACTGGGCACCCATTTGCTGTGCCTGGACCCCCGGCAGTAACGCTCAAACCGCCACGTGGAGCGACAAGTTGCACCACCTGATTCTGCCGATGCTGGCGCTGGGCATGCTTGGGCTTGGCAACATCGCCTTACACACCCGCGCTCGGGTCGCAGAGGTGATGAACAGCGAGTTCATTCGATACGCCAAGGTTCAAGGCGACAAGGGGTGGCCGCTGATCAACTTCCATATTTTGCGTCACGCGGTCACGCCTGCGTTGTGCCTGCAATTTGCATCGGTGGGGGAGTTGCTGGGCGGCTCATTACTGGCTGAAAAAGTCTTCGCTTATCCGGGGCTGGGGCAGGCCACAATTGATGCCGGTCTGCGGGGCGATATTCCGTTGCTGATGGGCATTGTGATGTTTTGCGCGGTGCTGGTGTTTACCGGCAACAGCATTGCCAACGCACTGTTGCTGCGCCTTAACCGTGGGGCGGTGCGTACATCATGACCTACGACCCCAATCGCGCATTGCTCAGGTTGTGCCTTTCGTTACTGCTGTTGCTGATCTTGATTGCCTACGGATTTTCGGTTTCTGGCGTCGACATTCCGATGGACTTGCTGGCGCGGCGTCAGGCGCCCTCTGAAACGTTCTGGTTTGGCACTGACAGCCTTGGGCGTGACCTGTGGCTGCGCTGCTTTCAAGGCATGACCACCAGCTTGCAAATCGGTCTCACGGCGGCTCTGAGCAGCGGGGTACTGGCGATGCTGGCGGCCAGCTTGTGCTCTGTTAACAAAACCCTGGACTACCTGATTCGCGGGCTGATCGACAGCCTGCTGGCGTTGCCACACTTGCTTTTGCTGGTCCTGATTTGTTTCACCTTGGGCGGGGGCAAGCAGGGCGTGATTTTGGCGGTGGCGCTGACCCACTGGCCACGTCTGGCGCTGATTTTGCGGGCTGAAATCCAGCGTATTCGCGAGACCGATTTTGTGATGCTGTCCCATCGGCTGGGCAACAGCTCGTTTTATCGTTGGCGTCATCACTTGTTGCCGCTGTTGTTGCCGCAGTGGATCGTTGGCACGTTATTGATGTTCGCGCACGCAGTGTTGCACTCGGCTGCACTGAGCTTTTTGGGCTTTGGACTGGCGCCGCATGACCCGTCACTGGGGTTGTTACTGGCAGACGCGCTGCGGTATTTGAGCAGTGGCGCCTGGTGGCTGGCGTTTTTTCCAGGGTTGATTCTGGTAGGCCTGGTACTGGTTTTCGACCAATTTGCCCGGGCTTTGCAGCAACTGTGGATAAGGATGACCTGATGCTGAAATTCGACCAGTTTGCCATCGACATCGCTCGCTACCACTGGCTGGGCCATAAAACCTGGCACCCGTTGTTGAGTCATATTTCCCTTGAGGTCCACCCCGGCGAGTTGGTGGCACTGGTGGGCTCCAGCGGCGAGGGCAAAAGCTTGCTGCTGCAAAGTACTTTGGGCTTATTGCCTGACAACATGCGCTGTCATGGTGACATCGTGCTCGACGGCAAACTGCTGGGAGAGGCGGGCAAGGTCGACCAACGCGGCAAAAACCTGTGCTATGTGCCGCAAGGTGTCAGCGCCTTGAACCCTCTGATCAAAGTGGGGCCGCAACTGATGCGAGCGGCGCAGCTCAGTGGAGTCACATTGGGGCTGAGCGATGTTGCACAACAGCTCCAAAGGTACAACTTGCAACCTGATGTGGTGAATGAGTTTCCGCGCAAATTGTCGGGTGGCATGGCCAAGCGCGTACTGGCCAGTTGCGCGGCCTTGACCCACGCGCGTTACATTTTGGCCGATGAGGTGACTTCCTGGCTGGACGATGAACATGCCAGCCAACTGTTGAACCATCTCAAGGGCTTTTGCGCACAAGGACGGGGGATCTTGTGGGTAACCCACGACCTGTCGCTGGCTGCGCGCTTTGCCGACAAAATTGCAGTATTGCATCAAGGTCAATTGCACGAGACCCTGAGCGCCCAGGCGCTGCGTGAACAGGGTGGCAGCCCGTGGTTGCAGTCACTGTGGGCGGCGTTGCCCGAGCAGCAGTTCTTTGTGCAGCGAGTGCGGGGCGTTGAGAGTCCACTCTATGCTTGATGTTCAGCAATTGACCATCGTGCAAGACGGCCGTCGCTTGTGGGACTCAGTCTCGTTTCAGGTCCGGGCAGGCGAGCGCCAAGGTATCTCAGCTCCCAGCGGCTTTGGCAAAACCACCTTGGGGCGCGTGCTAGCGCAATGGCAGGCGGCAACGTCGGGCAGCATCACCGTTGATTGCAAATCGCTGCCCAAGAAGGGCTATTGCCCGATTCAACTGGTGCCGCAACACCCTGAACTCACCTTCAACCCCTACCGCACCACAGGTGATAGCCTGCGTGACGCCTGGTCGCCGGACGCCGAATGGCTCGCGCGCCTGGCGGTGAACCCAAGCTGGCTGATGCGACGCCCGGACGAGTTGTCGGGAGGGGAGTTGGCGCGTATCGCGTTGCTCAGAGCGCTGGATCCGCGCACGCGCTATCTGATCGCAGATGAAGTCACGGCGCAGTTGGACCCGCACCTGCAGGCGCAGGTATGGCAAGTTTTGCTGGAAGAGGTCCAGCGCCGTGAGTTGGGGTTGATCGTGTTTAGCCACAACCCGGCGCTGCTGGACAAAGTCTGTTCAAGCATCTGGAAGCCGCAACGGGCGTCAGCCCTGTAGGCGCGAGCTTGCCTCGCGCTCCTACAGGCGATTCAGGGCTTTTTAAAGGTGATATTCAAGGCCATACAAATCGCAATACTCGGCCCATTCCATACCGGCCATTTGCGCCACTTCACGGTGGACTTCAAGGCGTTTGGCTTCGAATTCTTCGGTTGTTTCGGTGGTCAATTGCAACGTTAATTCCCAAGCGAAAAAGCCCAATCGTTCAGCTTCTGCCTCAAAGGCTTCGTTCAGGCGTTCTTGTCGATATTCCTGCATGGATTGGCCCACGGCGCGGGCGGCCAATGGGTTTAACTTTTCAAGTTCAGCAGCCAGTTCCGGACGTTCGCCAAGAAAACGATCAAGGGCTTTTTGATGATGAGTGCTAGGTTCGGTCACACAGGTCTCCATGTTCAGTAAGGGATAAGTACAGCGTAGACCTGCTCCACGGTGTGTCCGGTTGGCAGCAACACATGCCCGTGCAGGCCGCCATGCTTTCGAGCGCTCACAGTGGCTCTGGATGTTCGATCAATTGCTCCACCCACCCGCCCACGTCTGGGTTATCACCGACTCGTTGGCGCGGCACGTAAAGGAACAACAGGTGGCTCAGGCGCTCAAGCAATGACGAAGACGGCGTCGGGCTGCACTGTTTGAGTGCCACCCGTTGGCAAACCTTGCGCCGTGCTATTTTGCCTGGCGTGTTGAGGCACGTGCTGACGGGCGTGCGACTTTCGATCGCAATGGTGCCCTGCGAAATGCCCGGCTTTGCCTTGGACGCGCTTGCACGCAGCCTGCACCGGCGTTGGGTGCCTGTATAGAAGTGCAGGCTAGTTCTCGGTGAACTCGCCATTACCCGAAGGTGCCGACATTTTGGTGGTTAAATGCAAGGTGGGTCGCTGTGTGATGATGTAGAGCACATCGACGCCGATCAATGTGATGGCGGCAAGATAATCTGCTCGGGGCAAACTCAAGTCCCGTTCATAACAGCTTTGTGCGTAGCGCCCGACACCGCCTGCTGTCGCAAAAAGTGCTTGCGTTAGTTTCAGGCGCAGACGTTCTTGCCTTAATCGTGATCCGTATGTACTCATAGCTGTAGCTCAAGACAACCAAAAGGGTCACGAAAAAGAGTAATTCAAGTAGTGAAATAGCGAAAGGGCGAGAGTCAGAAACGTCTCTTAAGAGATAGGACGCTTAATCTGAGGCGGGCAGGATACGGTGTCGTAATCCTGCCCGCCATTGCTGTTTATACAGTCGGATTTGTTTCTGTCTCTGGCAGGAACCAGTTCAACAGCAGGGCACAGATGCCGCCTGTGGCCACGCCAGACTCCAGCACGTTACGCAAGGCGGCGGGCATGTGCGCCAGGAATTCAGGCACTTGCGACACACCGAGGCCCAAGGCCAGCGACACCGCAATAATCAGCAGCGCGCGGCGGTCAAGGTGAATGCTGGCCAGAATATTAATCCCCGAGGCCGCCACCGCACCAAACATCACCATTGCTGCTCCCCCCAGCACCGGCTCCGGTACCGCCTGTATCGCACCGGCCACGCTTGGAAACAGGCCCAGCAGAATCAACATGCCAGCAATCCAGACACCGATATGGCGGCTGGCAATCCCGGTCAACTGAATGACGCCGTTGTTCTGAGCAAAGATTGAGCTAGGAAAGGTATTGAACACACCGGCCAGCAACGAGTTGGCGCCGTTGACCAATACGCCGCCCTTTATGCGCTGCATCCACACTGGGCCTTCGACCGGCTGGCGCGACACCTTGCTGGTGGCGGTCACGTCGCCAATTGCTTCCAGCGAGGTCACCAGGTAAATCACCAGCATGGGAATGAACAAGGCCCAGGAGAAGCCCAAACCAAAGTGCAGGGGCATTGGCACCTGGAACACTTCGGCCTGATGCATGCCGGTGAAGTCCAGGCGGCCCAGATACCCCGCCAGCGCGTAGCCGACGGCCAGAGCGATGACGATGGCGCAACTGCGCATCCACACCAGCGGGATGCGGTTGAGGACCACGATAATCGCCAGTACTACGCCAGACAGCATCAGGTTTTCGCCATTGGCAAAGGTGCCGTTGGCCATGGCGCTGAAACCGCCACCCATGCTGATCAGGCCGACTTTAATCAGCGTCAGGCCAATCATCAGCACCACGATCCCGGTGACCAGCGGTGTGATCATGCGTTTTACAAAGGGCAAGACTCGCGAAATACCCATTTCGACAAACGAGCCGGCAATCACCACGCCGAAAATCGCTGCCATTACGCCCTCAACCGGCGTGCCTTGCTTGACCATCAACGCGCCGCCTGCGATCAGCGGGCCGACAAAGTTGAAACTGGTGCCCTGCACAATCAACAGCCCGGCGCCGAAAGGGCCGAAACGTTTGCACTGAACAAAGGTGGCGATGCCGGAAATCACCAGCGACATAGACACGATCAGGTTGGTGTCGCGGCTCGACACTCCGAGCGCCTGACAGATCAGCAGGCCGGGCGTGACGATTGGCACAATGATGGCCAACAGGTGTTGCAGCGCTGCCAGAAAGCCGATCCACGGCTTGGGACGATCTTCAAGGCCAAAGACCAGTTCGCTGGTCTGGGACTCGGCTTCAGGCGGTGTGTTGGGAGAGGTCATGGCGAGCGCCCTGGAAAAAAGAGCGCGATTCTACTGGTGTTAGGCCACCACGCCCAGTGTTTGCTTGCACAAGCTTTCGTTGTGGACGCAAGCGAACATAAATCAATCGAATGAACAGGGCACGCTGCTGTCGCAGTTAAAGGCTCGAACGGCCACCCGGCAGCACTCAAAAAGGACCTTATTCATGCTTGAACCCACCTGGACCGCCTTAAAACATCACCGCCGGCTGCACCAAATTGTCGCGACCCTGGTGCGCTTTGGCGCGCAGGACGTGTTAATACGGCTGGGTTTGGGGCGTCTGCTGGCTGAGGTTGATCCCGAGCCCGACCAGTCACTGCCCGCCACTGCCCCGCAGCGAGTGCGCATGGCGCTGGAAGCACTAGGGCCAACGTTTATCAAGTGTGGGCAGATACTGGCGAGTCGCAGTGACATTTTGTCGTCGCAGTGGGTTGATGAACTGCAAGCCCTGCACAGTCAGGCCTCGACCCTTGCATGGGCTGAGCTGCAGGCGCAGGTGCTGGAAGATTTGGGCTGCGAGTTGGATCAGGTGTTTGCCGAATTCGACACCCAGCCACTGGCTGCCGCATCGATGGCTCAGGTGTATCGAGCACGCTTGCTCAGCGGCGAGGCCGTGGTTTGAAGACGGTCTGTTTCATGGCGATCCGCACTCCGGCAACTTGCGGGCAATGAGCGATAACCGTGTCGGTTTTATCGACTTCGGTATGGTCGGACGCCTAGACGAGCGGCGTCGCTTCGAAGTCATGAACTTTATGCGGGCCTTGACCGAGGGCAGCACCGAGATCCTGATTGGCGTCTTGATCGACTGGAGCGCTCCTTGCGTCTGGCGTCGACCCGACTGTCGTTGGCGTTGCTGATCGGCGCGCTGCTGATTGCCTTCGGCCCGCAAATCGCTGCCGCCGGACCGGTGTGGCAAGGTTTGTCGGCAATCGGCTGGTTGGCCGCGATTGCCACGCTGGGCGGTTTGCTGGCGTTTTTATGGAGCCTGTTCAAAGGCTCATAAATCACCTGGGGGAGCTGTCGAGGAACGACGGCGGCGATCTTAGACCGGCAAGATCAAAAGATCGCAGCCTGCCCCCGCTCCTGCAAGGGGTGCATGCATTACAGGTGCAAGGCATGCCCCAAAGCCCGGAGGGCCGCTTCCTGCACCGCTTCACCCAAGGTTGGGTGCGCGTGGATGGTGCCAGCGATGTCTTCCAGGCACGCGCCCATTTCCAGCGACTGGCCAAACGCTGTCGACAATTCCGAAACCCCTGCGCCCACGGCTTGCCAGCCCACAATCAAGTGGTTGTCACGCCGCGCAACCACCCGCACAAATCCGGTTTTGGATTCCAGAGTCATGGCCCGTCCATTGGCACTGAACGGAAAGCTGGCGCTGATGAAGTCCAGCCCCGCAGCCTCTGCCTCGACCGGGGTTTTACCGACCACGACAATTTCCGGGTCGGTGAAGCACACGGCCGCGATTGCAGTGGGGGTGAATTCGCGGTGTTTGCCGGCAATGATCTCAGCCACCCTTTCTCCTTGAGCCATCGCCCGGTGCGCAAGCATCGGCTCGCCGGTGAGATCACCAATGGCCCACACGTTGCGCATGCTGGTCTGGCAGCGGTTATCGACGCGTATCGCTGGGCCGTTCATGGCCAGCGCCAGGGTTTCCAGGTTGAACCCTTGGGTGCGTGGGCGACGACCGACGGCCACCAGCACCTGATCGGTTTCCAGGGTTTGGCTCTCGCCCATGCGATTGCGCATCGACAGAGTCTTGGTGCTGGCCTGGAAGCCTTCAACGCTGTGTTCCAGGTACAAGGTGATGCCCAGTGCCTTTAGCGATTCGGCTACCGGCAAGGTCAGTTCTTTGTCGTAGGTCGGCAAGATCCGGTCACGGGCTTCAACCACGGTCACTTCAGCACCCAGCTTGCGATAGGCGATGCCCAGCTCCAGCCCTATATAACCGGCGCCCACAACGGTCAAGCGCTTGGGAATAGCGGTCGGGGCCAAGGCTTCGGTGGAAGAAATAATCGCGCCGCCAATCGGCAGAATCGGCAGGTCGACGGTTTGCGAACCCGTGGCCAGCAACAGGTGTTCGCACTCGATGCGCTGACCGTCGACTTCGACCGCCTTACCATCAAGAATGTTGGCCCAGCCATGAATGACCTTGACCCCGTGCTTTTTCAGCAAGGCACCAACGCCGGTGGTCAGGCGATCAACAATGCTGTTTTTCCATTGCACGCTCTGGCCGATGTCCAGGGTCGGTGTCTGGGTCCTGATCCCTAATGGCGACGCGTTAGCGCTGTAGCGTTGCGTGGTGTGGAACTGCTCCGCCACGTGAATCAGCGCCTTGGATGGGATGCACCCGACGTTGAGGCAGGTGCCGCCCAGCGACTGGCCTTCGATCAAAAGGGTTGGGATGCCTAGCTGGCCGGCACGAATAGCTGCCACATAGCCGCCAGGGCCGCCGCCGATAATCAGCAGCGTGGTGTGTTGAGTTGGCTGCATGTTCACTCCAGAAACAGGGTGGCAGGTTGTTCGAGCAAGCCACGCATGGCCTGGATAAATTGTGCTGCGTCCATGCCGTCGACCACGCGATGGTCGAAAGAGCTGGAGAGGTTCATCATTTTGCGAATCACGATCTGGCCTTTAATCACCATCGGCCGTTCGACGATGCGGTTCACGCCAATAATCGCGACTTCGGGCAGGTTGACCACCGGGGTACTGACAATCCCGCCCAGTGCACCCAGGCTGGTCAGGGTGATGGTCGAGCCGGTCAGTTCTTCACGGGTGGCCTTGCCGGTGCGCACCGCATTCGCCAAACGCGCAATTTCCTCGGCAGCGCCCCATAGAGTCAGGGTTTCGGCGTGTCGCACCACCGGCACCATCAGGCCGCTATCGCTTTGTGCCGCCACGCCGATATGGGCGGCGCCAAAGCGGGTGATGATTTGCGCTTCGTCGTCGTAGCGCACATTGATCTGCGGGAAATCGCGCAAGGCCACGACCATGGCCCGCACCAGAAATGGCAGCAAGGTCAGTTTGCCGCGGCTGTCGCCCCATTTCTGATTGAGCTGGGCGCGCAGTTCTTCGAGCGCGGTGACGTCTATTTCTTCAACGTAGCTAAAGTGCGCGGCGCGGCGTTTGGCATCTTGCATGCGCTGGGCGATTTTACGACGCAGGCCGATCACGGGGATCTGCTGTTCATCGTTGCGTTTGGCGTAACCGCTGGCAGGCGCAGCGCTGGTGCTGGTGTCTTGTGCCAGGTACGCATCGAGGTCGTCGTGCAACACGCGGCCCGCAGGCCCAGTGCCTTGCACAAAGCGCAGCTCGATTCCGGCATCCCATGCGCGTTTTCGCACAGCAGGCGATGCCAGAGGGCGTTCGTTGGCCTCGCGGGCGACCGGGGTTGGCATAGATTTAATGGCTGGCGCCGAAACAATGGCCACTTCAACCCGGGCTTGCGCTACCGCTTTAGGCGCTGCGACGGGCTCTGCGGCTGGGGCCGCCACCCCAGGTGCAGCGCTTTCACGCAGGTTGCCCGCGCCTTCGACTTCGATGCGAATCAACTCGCTGCCCACGGCCATTACTTCGCCAGGCTGCCCGCCCAGCGCCAGTACCCGGCCTGCAACGGGCGAAGGGATGTCCACGGTCGCTTTGTCAGTCATGACGTCGGCCACTACCTGATCTTCGCTGACCATGTCACCGACTTTGACAAACCATTCCACCAGCTCGACTTGTGCAATGCCTTCGCCAATGTCCGGCATCTTGATAACGTGCGTACCCATTTAAACCTCCATAACCCGTTGCAAAGCCGCACCCACGCGTGCCGGACCTGGGAAATAGGCCCACTCCTGAGCATGCGGGTAAGGCGTGTCCCAGCCTGTTACGCGTTCAATCGGTGCTTCCAGGTAGTGGAAGCAGTGCTCTTGAACCAGCGCAATCAGCTCGGCGCCAAAGCCGCAGGTGCGGGTGGCTTCGTGCACGACGACACAGCGGCGGGTTTTCTTCACGGAGGTAACAATGGCGTCCAGGTCCAGCGGCCACAGGCTGCGCAGGTCGATGACTTCAGCGTCGATGCCGGTTTCTTCGGCCGCCACCTGGGCCACGTAAACGGTGGTGCCGTAGGTCAGGATAGTGACTTCAGTGCCGGGGCGCACAATGGCGGCGCAATCGAGCGGCACGGTGTAATAGCCATCAGGTACGGCGCTGGCCGGGTGCTTGGACCATGGCGTCACCGGGCGCTCGTGGTGGCCATCGAACGGGCCGTTGTACAGGCGTTTTGGTTCGAGGAAGATCACCGGGTCATCGTTCTCGATGGCGGCAATCAACAGGCCTTTGGCGTCATACGGATTGGACGGCATGACGGTGCGCAGGCCGCAGACCTGAGTAAACATCGCTTCCGGGCTTTGGCTGTGGGTCTGGCCACCATAAATGCCACCGCCGCAGGGCATGCGCAGGGTCATCGGAGCGATAAATTCGCCCGCTGAGCGATAGCGTAAGCGAGCTGCTTCGGAAACGATCTGGTCGGAAGCGGGGTAGAAGTAGTCAGCAAACTGGATTTCAGCGACCGGGCGCAGGCCATAAGCGCCCATGCCAACGGCGGCCCCCACGATGCCGCTTTCGGAGATCGGGGCGTCGAACACCCGCGAGCTGCCGTACTTGGCTTGCAGGCCTTCGGTGCAGCGAAAGACGCCGCCGAAGTAACCCACGTCCTGACCGAACACCACCACGTTGTCATCACGTTCAAGCATGACGTCCATGGCCGAGCGCAGTGCCTGGATCATTGTCATGGTGCTGGTACTCACGGCGTTCTCCATCTGAATTTTATTGTTGTCGTTCATCTGGTTATAACCCCAATTCCTGACGTTGCCGACGCAAGTGGTCGGGCATGTCCTTGTACACGTCCTCAAAAATCGTCGCTGCGCTGGGCATTTGTCCGCCAGCCAAGGTGCCGAAACGCTCGGCCTCCTTTTGCGCGCCAATGATTTCGGCTTCGAGTTCGGCGCTGACGGCGGCGTGCTCTTCTTCTGACCAGTTGCCAGTGGCGATCAGGTGCTGCTTGAGGCGGGCAATCGGATCGCCCAGCGGGAAGTGGCTCCAGTCATCAGCCGGGCGGTACTTGGAGGGATCGTCCGAGGTGGAATGCGGGCCGGCACGGTAGGTGACCCACTCAATCAGCGTTGGCCCCAGATTGCGGCGGGCGCGCTCTGCCGCCCATACCGAGGCGGCGTACACGGCGATGAAGTCGTTACCGTCAACCCGCAGTGAGGCGATGCCGCAGCCTACTCCACGTCCGGCGAAGGTGGTGGATTCGCCCCCGGCAATGGCCTGAAAGGTCGAAATCGCCCACTGATTGTTCACCACGTTGAGAATGACCGGTGCACGGTACACGTGGGCAAAGGTCAGGGCGGTGTGGAAATCGGACTCAGCGGTTGCACCGTCACCGATCCAGGCTGAGGCGATTTTCGTGTCACCCTTGATCGCCGAGGCCATGCCCCAGCCGACGGCTTGCACGAATTGCGTGGCCAGGTTGCCGGAAATACTGAAAAAGCCGTAGTCGCGTACCGAATACATGATCGGCAATTGACGACCTTTGAGCGGGTCGCGTTCGTTGGACAGCAACTGGCAGATCAGATCGACCAGCGGCACATCACGGGCCATCAAAATGCTTTGTTGGCGGTACGTCGGGAAGCACATGTCATCGATGTTCAGCGCCAGGGCTTGAGCGCTGCCGATGGCTTCTTCGCCAAGGCTTTGCATATAGAACGACATTTTTTTCTGACGCTGGGCGACCACCATCCGGGTGTCAAAAATCCGCGTTTTCAGCATGGCCCGCATCCCGGTGCGCAATACCTCGCTGCAGATGCCTTCGGCCCATGGGCCAAGTGCCTGACCTTTATCATCGAGCACGCGAATAAGGCCTCTGGCCAAATCAGCCGTGTCGGCAGGTTCTACGTCGATAGGGGGTTTGCGTACCTGGCCTGCATCGGTCAGGCGAAGGTAGCTGAAGTCGGTCTTGCAGCCTGGGCGGCCGGAGGGTTCGGGAACGTGCAGGCGCAGCGGTGCATATTCGGTCATGGCTTTCTCTACGCTCGATCTTGTCGTGTTTTTAGGCGCGGGAGCTAGGTTGTACGGCGAAGATTTGACGGTTTTAAAAGCCAAATCTTGTCCTACAACAATCATATTCCTGACAGTGAAGAATATTTATCTGTAGTTCGTTGTGCTTTGAGGCCAATAAGGATAAGAATTCTGCATAAACATAAAAAACAGGTGTTTTTGTCTCATGCGTAAGCTGGATCGAACGGATATAGGGATTCTCAACAGCCTTCAGCAGAATGCGCGGATCACCAACGCGGACCTTGCACGCTCGGTTAATCTGTCACCGACGCCGTGTTTTAACCGGGTCAAAGCGATGGAAGAGCTGGGGTTGATTCGTGAGCAAGTGACCCTGCTCGACGCCGATATGTTGGGCTTGCACGTTAACGTGTTTATTCATGTCAGCCTGGAGAAACAGGTCGAAGAGGCGCTGCAACATTTTGAGGCGGCGATTTCAAATCGCCAGGAAGTCATGGAGTGCTATTTGATGGCGGGTGACCCGGATTATCTGATCCGGGTGCTGGTGCCGAGCATTCAGGCGCTGGAGCGCTTCATGCTGGACTTTCTGACCAAAGTGCCGGGCGTGGCCAATATCCGTTCCAGCTTTGCCCTCAAGCAAGTGCGGTACAAAACCGCACTGCCGTTGCCGCCGGGCGGGTTGATGCTGGAGGAGTGATCAACCCGCCCGGTGAAGCTCACGTCGGCGCTGTTGAGCAAGGTCACGAAGGCGCCCTCCAGTGTTGCATTGTGATGCTTGATGCTCTGCGCGGCCGCTAGCAGCGGGGTGTCCACACAGGTATGGGCACCTGCACTCAGCAGGGGCTCAAACCCGCAGCCGCCAGCGCTCTGTATAGCGCAGGTCGACGATCGACAAGGGTTCGACATCGATCAGGTTGAAGGAGGCGGTGCTGGCTGCCAGGGCATGCAAAATAGCTGCACGGATGACGAAGGGGTGAGTCACCACGGCAAAGTGGCCTTCTTCGCGAAAGCTGTCGAGCCAGGCTCCCACCCGCAGGCACAGGTCTTGTACCGATTCGCCGCCATGGGGGGCTGCGTTGGGGTTGCTGATCCAGTCGGTGAGCACTTGAGGCATGCTGTGTTGCAGGTCTGACAGGCTTTGTCCTTTCCAGTCACCCATGTCGTAATCCTCAAGCTCCGGCACGATTTCAATTTCACTGCCCAGTGCCTGAGCGGTTTGAAGTGTTCGAGTTTCAGGGGCGCAAAGAATGCGCACGGGCTTTTTCAGCGCCGAGGCCATGAGCGCCACTTTTTCCAGGCTTTTGGGCTCTGCCGGCTCATCGAGTGCAAAGCGCGCCAGACGCTGGGCCTCAGTACGGGCGTGACAAATAAAGCTGAGACGAATGGGCATTGTCAAATCCTTGCGGGTGATGCGCTGCAGTCGCAGAGGGTATGCGCTAAGTTCGCATGGGCTGCGTGTGAGCGCTCCTCTATTGAGATTAGGCGAGTATTATTGCCACGTATTCCAATCTCAAGGTACTTCACGATGTCTGCTGCCTTCTTGAAAAAAGTCCTCAATACAGCTGCTTTGGTGACACTGATGGCGGGTGCCAGTGCGGCATTTGCTCACGCGCATCTTAAGGAGGCAACCCCGGCTGCCGATAGCAGCACCGCTGACGTTAAAGAAGTGCGTTTAAAGTTTAGCGAGGGCGTAGAGCAGGCTTTCACCCAAGTAGCCATCAGCCATGATGGCGCACCTGTCGCACTGAGCAGTGTGAAAACTGAGCCTTCGGACAAAAAAGTGCTGATCGTGACGCCGCAGCAGCCTCTTCCAGCAGGTCAGTACGAAGTGAAGTGGAACGCGGTCTCTGTCGATACCCATAAAAGTGCCGGTCAATACCGCTTCACGGTGAGCAACTGAGTTGATGTTCAGCGCCATGGTTGTCTGTCGTTTTGTGCATTTCAGCGCGGTGTTGCTGCTTTTTGGGGCCTGGGTATTCAGGCCTTTGTTGCTGGGGTTGCAGTATGATTCCGGGCAACAACTTCGCTGCGCTTACCGCGGGCTGGCATGGCTGGCGCTGGTCAGTGGCGTGGTCTGGTTGCTGCTGACCACGCATTCCATGGCCGGTAGCTGGGCCGACACTTTGGACCCGGGGACGTTAAAACGGGTGTTGGGCAGCACTTTTTTTGGTCAGGTTTGGGCAGGGCACTTACTGTTCAATGGGCTGCTACTGCTGGCGTTGTACGTTAGCGCCCGAAGCAGTGTGGTCTGTGCGCTGAATTTTCTGTTGCTGGCCACTCTGGCCCCAGTCGGGCATGGCGCAATGCTGGATGGCTGGCAGGGGCAACTGCTGATCCTCAACCAGTTGGTCCATTTGCTCTGTGTCGCAGCCTGGGTCGGCGGCCTGCCGGTGTTGTGGCATGTACTCTCGCATCCTGCCGGGCTTGCGGTCGATGCGGTACTGCGGCGCTTCAGTCATATAGGGTTTGTGCTCGTGGCCGGGATCATTCTCACTGGCCTGATCAATACGCGGGTGCTGACAGGCGCACTGTGGCCTACGCCTTTGTTTGAAGGTTTCGCTCTGATTTTGCTGATCAAGGTGACGCTGGTCGGGCTGATGTTGCTGTTCGCCTTGTTCAATCTTGTGATGAGCCGTACTGGTCATTTTGCTGTGTTGCGCAACAGTGTGGCGTTTGAATGGTGCTTGGGGATGTCGGCTGTGGCTGCGGTTTCATTGCTCGGCACCTTGGCGCCGTTGGTCATACGCTGAGTGGCATCTGTCTCAATCTTCATCCTGTCCGGTTTTGTCATCCGTTATATTTGGTCTTCTCGTAACAAATAACTACAAAGAGAGGGCTCATCGTTGGATCTTTCAACCCCGCTATGGCTGGCACACGATACTCAATTGATCGTGTGCTGCCTGCTGGCAATTTTCGCCATCATCGTTTTAATCAGTGTCTGTAAGCTCACGCCCTTTCTTTCTATTCTGATCGGTACTTTTGTCGCAGGGATAGGCGCAGGTTTACCACCCGAAATCGTCGCCAAGGCCTTCAGCAAAGGTGCTGGAAGCATCTTGGGCGAAGCCGGGATCATCATTGCCCTGGGGGCCATGCTTGGCGCCTTGATGGCGGAGTCGGGGGCAGCGGATCAAATCGCCTCGACCTTGTTGCGCCATGCCAAGGGCAAGGCATTACCCTGGGTGATGGCGTTGGTGGCGATGGTGGTGGGCTTGCCGTTGTTCTTTGAGGTGGGGCTGGTGCTGATGGTGCCGATCATCTTTGTGATCGCTAGGCAGTCGGGGCAGCCGCTGCTCAGGGTCGCCATCCCTGCACTCGCGGGCATGACCACCTTGCACGCCTTGATGCCGCCGCACCCCGGCCCGCTGATTGCGGTCAGCGCCTTGCACGCGGATTTGGGGCTGACCATGTTGTTGGGGCTGAGTCTGGCGATTCCGGCGGTGATTCTGGCCGGCCCGCTGTATGGCATTTGGCTGTCCAAACGCATGCATGTGGTAGAGCCTGCCGAGTTGGGTGCGTTGTTCTCGGCCAAGGTGGCCACCCGGCGCAAGCCGACGTTTGCAGTGTCGCTGCTGATTATTTTGTTACCCGTACTCCTGATGCTCGGCAGCACCCTGGCCAAGGTTGCGATGGCGCCTGAGAGTGGGATGGCCGTGACCTTGAAGTTTCTGGGCGAGCCTTTGATCGCGCTGGGGCTGGCGGTGATTGCGGCGGTGATTTGCCTGGGGTGGTCCATCGGCATGGCCCGCGATCAGGTGGGCGGCGTGCTGCGTAAGAGTCTGGCGCCGATTGCCGTGCTGTTGCTGACGATTGGCGCGGGCGGTGGCTTGAAAGAGACCCTGTTACAAGCCGGGATCAGTGACACCATCAGTAAGGTCGCCACCGGGGCGCACCTCTCATTCGTGTTGCTGGCGTGGTTGATTGCGGTGGCGTTACGTCAGGCCACGGGGTCGGCAACGGTGGCGACCACCACCACGGCCGGTATTCTGGCGCCTTTGATCATCGGGCTCGGAGGCACTCAAAGCTCTTTGGTGGCGCTGGCCATCGGAGCGGGTTCGGTGTTCTTTTGTCACGTCAACGACGCGGGGTTCTGGATGGTGCGCGAGTACTTTGGCCTGGAGCTCAAACAGACATTGTGGGTGTGGTCAGTGCTGCAAACCATCGTCTCGGTGGTGGGGCTGGTGGGTACCTTATTGCTGTGGAAAGTGCTGGTCTAGACGTCTTAATTGCAGGCGCAAGCTTGGCTCGCGATCTTTTTAAAGCTCAAAAGATCGCGAAGGCACGCTCGCTACAGGGTTTAGATCAGCAAGAACAACGCCAGCAAGGCGCCGAAAATCGCCCATTTTTCCAGGTAGTAGCGCGTGCGATTGCGTTTTTTAAGCGCTTTGCCGCGCAAGCGAATCGTGTACAGCCGGGTGAAGGCCCGATTCAGGCCGCCGGTTCTATCATTGGCGTCGTTGGGTGAACTGGCCGAGGCCATCACGGTACGACTGAACCATTGGTTGAAGGCTGCTGCCCAGCCGTATTGCATCGGCCGTTCAACATCGCAAAACAGGATGATGCGGTTCTTGTTGGTGCTGTTTTCGGCGTAATGAATGAACGTTTCGTCGAACATCACCGCTTCGCCGTCACGCCAGGCGTAGTTCTGCCCATCGACATTGATATAGCAGCCAGGGTCATTCGGGGTGTCCAGGCCCAAGTGGTAACGCAGCGAGCCCGCGTACGGGTCGCGATGACGAACCAGTTTTGAACCCGGCGGTAACTCGGCAAACATGGCGGCTTTGACGGTGCCGATGCTGTTGAGCAGCTCGATCGTGCGCGGGCACAGCTCCACGGCGGAAGGGTGGTTGTCGCCGTACCACTTGAGGTAAAAACGTTTCCAGCCGCTCTTGAAGAATGAGTTGAAACCCACGTCATTCGGCTGTTCGGAACGTTTGATCTCACCCGCCTGCATCAGGTTTCGGGCTTCTTCGCGTATCTCTTGCCAGTGGTCCTGCAGGACGTGCAACTGGGGGAAGTCAGCCGGTTTCAAGTAAGGCTGGCTGGGCACCTTGGAGAACAGATACAAGAAGCAGTTGATCGGCGCCAGGAAGGTGGAGTGGTCGCTCAGTTGGCGACCGAGTTTATGGCGAACCCTGCCCCGCAGGTGTACATATGCGATGGACAAAACGTAGACAGCAATAATGATGAATTTCAAAAGGATCGTCACACAGTCAGAGAAGCGCCGCCCGACCTACACGCAAGTGGCCCGACATCCTGTAGGAGTTGTCGGGCGCTGGTGTATCTGGAAGGGAGTCAAAGCGTAAGGTTAAAACAGCAGCCTGAGCATTTTCCAGCACTCGGCCACAGATTTATGGCTTTTTGCCTACAGTCTTTGGTCGTGTTGCGAGTAAAGTTTTGTGTGTTCTGCTCTGTTTCAATCCTGTTTGTGCGCCGCAGAGCAGGCACTTTGGATAAAACAGTCAATTTCGCTGGCATTTGGAGCGGTGGCTGGCCCCCAGCGTGTGACGGCTATAGCCGCTGCCGCATTGGCTCGCTGGGCCGCATCCGGCGCTGTGTGGCCTGTACTGAGCGCGGCAATCATGACCCCTGTATGGGCGTCTCCAGCGCCATTGCTGTCGATGGCGTCAACGTTAAAACCGGCAATCAGTTGCGGCCCCTGAGCGTTGTTGATCCAGCATCCTTGCGGGCCGTCGCGGACCACCACCAGGCAGTTATCGGGCAGTCGCGATTTCAGCGTGAGCAGGGCGTCTGCAATCGTCGTGCTGGCGGTGAAACCTAGTGCTTCGCTGCGATTACTGGTCCAGAGGTGCAGGCGGGGCAATAAAGTACTGATCAAGGCGGGGTCGATGTCTTGCAGTAATGGACCCGGATCGAAGGTGACATGGACGCTTCGCGCCAATCCGGTCAGCCAGCTAAGCAGTGACTTGGCTTTGCCCGGATGCAGCAGGCTATAGCCGCTGATATATAGGTAGTCGTCAGGTTCAACATGCACCGTTGCAAGATCCTCGTTCGACAGAACACCCTCTGCGCCAATGCAGGAAATAAACGTTCGCTCGGCGTTGGCTTCGGTCAATGCCACACAGAGTCCGGTGTCTTTGTCTGGATCAATTGGCTGGATGACCTTAATGCCTTCTGCTTGCAAGGCCAGACGTGCAATATCGCCAAACTGGCCTCGGCCATGACGGCCAAGGTAAAGGGTGTTAAGCCCGTTGCGTTGCGCGGCGGCCATTGTATTGAAGCCGCCTGCGGCGTGGAAACTGGCGCTTTTGGCTAACTCATCGCCGCCGGAACGGGGCAAGGTTTCGAGTGCCATGACCAGGTCAATAATCACTTGGCCGGTGTGTAGCAATCTAGACATTGGCAGGCCCCGGAATAGCCAGTCGGCGGTCTTTGGCGCCGCCGAGCAGCGCATACAACCCTCCTGCGACGACAAACGTCACGATCCAGCCCAGACCGTTATGACCCATCCATGAATCGGCCAGTGGCCCGACGAACCAGTCGGCGTCTGAGCTGCCGACCCGGGTAAAGCACAAGCCCAGCATCAAGGCCAGCGCCCATGAACCCAGTGCTCGCCATTCAATACCGCCGTGGTACCAATAAATGGAGCTGGGGCTGACATCCAGCAGGTCTCGGGAGCTGTAGTACTGGCGATGGATGAGGTCGACGACAAAGATCGCGACCCACGCAGTAATCGCAATTGCCGTCAGTGAAATAAATGTGATGAAGGGCCCATAAAAACTATCGGCGAACAGCATGAAGTAAATGGAGCCACAGAAAATGGCCACGATATCGACGACAACGGCCTGCACCCGCTTGATTTTGATCCCCAGAGTCAGGGTAGTGAGCCCCGCCGAATACACTGACAGGTGATTGGACAGCAGTAAGCCGCCGAACGCGCTAAGCAGATAGGGCACGGCCATCCAGGCGGGCAACATGTTGCGGATCGCAGCGATGGGGTCGGTGGCTGAGGCCAGGTCGTGGTTGCCGACTGACAACAAGCCGCCCAGGGTGATCAGCAGGACCAGTGGAATGCCTGCGCCCCAAGCCGCGCAGGCCACCAATTGGGTCGCACTGACGCTGCGATGTTGATAGCGCGACATGTCAGCACCGGCATTGGCCCAGCCGAGCCCGGTACCTGCCGCCATGATCCCGATGCCGATCAACACGGAACTGACCGGCGCCGCGTTGGTGTTGAAGACCGCCTGCCAGTCGATGGTCGCGCACAGAAAACCTCCTACCAGCAGGTTGAGTGCACCAAACAGGTAGGTTGCCCATTTTTGAATGACCAGCAAGGTAGCGTGGCCCAGTCCGGAAACGGACAGGGTCAACAGGGTGAATATCGCGATAAAGAGTAGGGTGAGCAGTGGCGCATTTTTAGCTTCGGTGGGCGTGCCAAACACGATTGCGCACAACGCCAGCAGTACAAACGCGGCGGTGGTGGTGTTGACGGTTTCCCAGCCGACGCGTGACATCAGAGAAATCAGCGTGGGCCCAATGTTGCCGCGCACCCCAAAGATCGCTCGCGACAGAGTCAGGCTTGGCGCTCGGCCGCGTCGTCCAGCGATGGAGATCACGCCAACCACAGCGAACGAGCCCGCCGCGCCGATCAAGGCAACGAGGACGACCTGCCATATGGCCAACGGGTGGAAGGCTACCAGCGTTGCGCCGAGCGGCAAGCCGAGAATGCTGATATTGGCCGCAAACCAGACCCAGAACAGTTGCAGCGGGTTGCCATTGCACTCGTTTTCGGGAACCGGTTCTATACCGCGGGTTTCCAGTTGTCCGGCACTGTGCCCTGCGTTGGGACTGCTCATGGGATGCTGCTCCTGAGGCGGATGTTGTCTTCCCGGGCACAGAGGTTTGGGCTCTGGTGAGACCTGGCGTGCTGCGGTCCTTCGCGGCTTTTTTATGCGGCGCGTAGCGTTAGCAACTGTTGTACCAATGGCTCCAGCTGCAGGTTGTTGACTGCTTTTACTTGCTGGATCAGAGCGCTCGGCCAATGTTCAAGGCCTGCACACGCGCCGAGCATGGCGCCGAGAATAGCGGCGAGTGTATCGGTGTCGCCGCCAATACTGGCGGCGATGCACAGCGCACTGAAACTGCTGAGGTTGCCACTGGCTACCCGTTGCGCAAGGGCAAAGGCGGCCACCACAGACTCTTGAGACGCGACTGAAGTGCCAATCACGTCGTACAGCAAGTCGCCGAGGTTGTCGGGGTTGCATGTATGACTGGCTTGTCTGGCCCAGCGAATGCGCGGCCCGATGCGGCCACCGGCAACCCAGTGGCCGTGGTGTTCTGCTATGTAGGCCATTTCAGTGCCCGCATTGAGCGCGTGTTGAAGTTTTTTGCCGTTTATTCCGCTTGAGATGACGGCAGCCACAGCCGCTGCGCTGGCAATGCCCAAGCTGGTGTTGTGAGTGACTTGACAGGCTTGAACCACCGTTTTCATGAATGATTCAGGCTGGCTGATATCAGCGGCTATACCCACCGGTGTGATGCGCATGGCCGCGCCGTTAGTCGTGCCATAACGCCCGGACTCTTCGGGGCTGTGGCCTGTGAGGATCATTTCGATAGCGCGTTTGGTTGACGGCCCCAGCAGGTCTTGCGAACCCTTGGCCTTCATCGCGGCTTCCCAGGTGATCAGACGATGCGCAAGGGTGTTGGGGTCGATAGTGCCGTTTCCATCCACCAGAAGTTGAGCGACCAGAATGGCTTGTTCAGTGTCATCGGTGATTGAGCCCCCAGGCATGCTCGGGGCGATGGGCTGGTCGGCTGGCGCATCTACCAAGCGAGTAATCGGACCAAAGCGGGTGAGGATTTGCACTCGGCTAAAGGACTGGGTCGGCATGCCTAGGGCATCGCCTAATGCCAGACCATAAAAGGCCCCGAGTGCACGCTCAATCAACTTCATCCCGGGGCTCCAAATGAGTGATACATGCGAAAGTGGGTGGGATCAAGCCAGCTTTCGACATGCTCCATGAGCCGCCCACGCCGGTCATAGGTGGTGCGTAAGGTTTTAATGAACACCGTGCTTGCAGGGCGACCGAGCAACAGCGCATCTTCTTCGTTGAGTGGCTCGGCACCAATCCACTGGTCGCCGTGATCGCCGATAAAGCCATAAGCGGCCAACGTGATGGTGAGTGAGCCGTCAATCATGCCGACTCGTGGCAACCCTTCAAGCCCGCCGGTGGCGGGTATGAATGAGCGCTCCAGGGAAATGGCAGTTCCATTGCTGCGGCGCCGACGACGTTCCAGCATGATGAAATGGCTCAGGCCAAATCGAAGGGTTAACTCTGGGCGTTCGACGGACTCAAGTTTGAGCTGTTCGGTATGGATCCGTGCGCCAGTGCTGGCCAGTGCTTGCGTCCAACCATTTTTCTGATCGAGCGGTATGCCGTCAAAGGTCACGACAGCGCCTCCCGTGGTGCGTCGAGCGATGTACTTGCGACGTTCCAGTTCTGTCAGCGCTTGGCGCAATGTGTTGCGATTGACACCCAGTTCTTGAGCCAACTGATCCTCATCGGGCAAGACGTAACCGTCTTCCATAAGCCCGTTTTCGATTTGGCGGACGAGCTCATTGACTACCTGTTCTTTCTTGTTAAATCGAGCTTGTTTTATCATCCCGAGAGTAATAGCTCAGGCTCTACTGTTCGGCAATAAATGAGTTCCATGAAATCTCATCTATTTGCGCGCCATAAACGATTTAACGAGTGGGAAATGACCTCGAGCCTTCCCCGTGGGAGGAAAGCGCAGACGTTGATATTCTATTTGCGACGTGTTCAAGGAAGGTATGAACCCAGTATCGACAGTAAGTCCTGGGGGAAAACCAGGGCCGATGTCTGTTGCAACTCTGTGCGCGACCACCAGGTGTGCTGAGTCATGACTTCGCGCTCCTGTTCTGTCCAGCCGCCATCGGACACCTGTTCAGCATCAACCCGAACCATGAAGAAGCGTTCTTCGGCTATTACCCACTGACCCTCCGGCAGTTGCATCTCAAAAAGCCGCTGAGCGAGCACTGGCCCCACGTCGTGCGCAGTCACCCCGACTTCTTCATAGAGTTCTCGAATGGCAGCCTGCTCAAAGGTTTCTCCAGGCTCCACTCCACCACCGGGCGTGGCCCAATATTCTTGGCCTTGCAGTGCTCCGTTCTTATGGGTGAAACGGAAAAGAAGCACACGATTTTCAGGACTTATGACAAGTAAACGGGAGGAGGGTCGTTGGCGCATGGCTAGTCACAGGCCTTGAGATTGACTGGGCCGACAAAGTCGTTGCCTTGACCCATGACGCAGGCCACGGCCTGGTTGCGTTGGCGCTCCCAGTTCTGGACCGGGTAAGTCTTGTTCCAGGCTGCGTACAGCTGCTGGTCCTGTTTGGAGAGGCGCAGGTTATAGCGCTTGCTCATGTACAAATAGGTGCGTGCAATCATGCCGCGAATGCGCGGACGCGGCATGACTTTTTTAGCCTTGAAATCGACTTGAGTCAGGCATGAGCCATATTGCCCGGTCTGTGTCGGTAGCCAGCCAAAACTGAAGTTGTTTCGATCGCCATTGACTTCGCCAATACTCGGCACCAGGTTGTGCAGGTCGGCTTCTGCCACTTTGTAGACCGGGTCGTTACGGGTGCAGTTCTTCCGCCCCCCGTTTTGCCAGCATTGACGCTGATGACCAATCTGCCAGGCAGGAACAATGTGTTCCCACTCGATACGCGCTGCGCGGTTGGCATTTTTGCGCGGTACGTAACCGCACGCTTTGAGATCAACGCGGTTGCCGGAGTATTTGCAGCCGCAGTAAAACTCTGTCGATTGGGGCTCGTAGAGTTTCCAGGCGATTTTCTTAGCTTCGCTGAATGTCTGCGGGGCTGTAGCGTGTGCACTTAAAGCAGTAAAGAGGCTGGCAAATGCCAGTAAACGAACCCTCATTGACTCAGTCTTCCTCTGGTACGGTCCAGAAAACATTGACGCCACCGCAATCACGGTGAGCGATAGTGACGTTATCGTTTTCGGAAATTTCTTCCAGCAAGCGCTCCCAGAATTCCGGGTTGTCATCTTCTTGCCGGTTCAGCACCGCCATCCTGTCTTTTTGAGCTTTAGGCGAGCTGATGATTTTTTGTATGCGCATGCCGAAAACTTCGTAGGGGCTCTGAAGGGTCGGTTCTTTCGCCGCTTTTTTAGCCATGATGCGATCCTTGGTTAGCTGTATGCGCATACAGTATTTAACTGCGAGAGATTTGGCAACTCTTTGAATATCTCTCACTGCCGGGATCGGACTGCGTTTTTTCGGTTTAGTGCGCGAACAAGAGGAAAATCAACAATATAGACCACTCATTCGGGCGAATGAGTGGTGCGATGCCAAGCGCCTAGCAGCGCTTGGCGTGAGGGTTTTAGTATTCCCAGAACATCCGTTGCAGCTCTTTGCTGTCTTGGGTTTTGGTCAGTGCAACCATGGCCAGGATGCGGGCTTTTTGCGGGTTAAGGTCATGAGCGACGACCCAGTCGTATTTATCGTCAGGCTGTTCTGCGTTACGCAGTACGAAGCCGCCGTTATTGACGTGGGAGGAGCGAATGATTTGTACACCATCCTTGCGCAACTCTTGCAGGGTCGGAACAACGCGAGACGAGACCGAACCGTTGCCCGTGCCTACGTGGATGATGGCTTTGGCGCCCGCTTGTGCCAGCGCTTTGTAGGCCGTGTCGTCAACGTTACCGTAAGAGTAGGCGATACCGACGTTTGGCAGGGTTTTGATGTTTTTGATGTCGAATTCAGAGTCCATGGTGTGGCGCTTGGCGGGTAAGCGGAACCAGTAGGATTTGCCTTCAACCACCATGCCCAGTGGGCCCCAAGGGCTTTTGAACGCCTCGGTCTTGATGTTCATCATTTTGCTGACATCACGGCCAGACTGGATTTCGTCGTTCATGGTCACCAGGACGCCTTTGCCGCGCGCGTCTTTGCTGCCGGCCACGGCCACTGCGTTGTACAGGTTGAGCATGCCGTCAGCGGACATGGCAGTGCCCGGGCGCATGGAGCCGACAACGATGATTGGCTTATCGGTCTTTTCGACCAGATTGAGGAAGTAAGCGGTCTCCTCGAGCGTGTCGGTGCCGTGGGTGATGACGATGCCATCGACATCGTTACTGTCTGCCAACTCGGCGACGCGGCGACCCAGTTGCAGCAAGTTGTCGTTGGTGATGCTCTCGGAAGCAATTTGCATGACTTGCTCACCACGCACGTTTGCTAATTGACTCAGCTCCGGAACGCCAGCGATCAGTTGATCAATACCCACTTTTGCCGCGGTGTAAGTTGCGCTGTTGGCCGCACTGGCTCCGGCGCCCGCAATGGTGCCGCCGGTTGCCAGAATGACCACATTCGGCTTGGTGGCGGCTTCTTGAGCTTGAACAGTAGGCAAGGACAGCAGAAGGGCCAAGGCGCCCGGCACAATAGTTTTCAAGATAGCTGTTTTCATTATTTTCTCTCTTATTGGTGAGCGCGCAGAGGTACAGATTGGCGCGGCACCTGCCCTCTCGAGGCAAGTGCTGGCCACATCAACGCACTATCTATGCCAAAGTTTGAAACGCTTAGTCATGAACTTAACTAATTGATTTTTAAGTAAATATTTCGGTTTGATTTTTTCTGGCATTGAGGGAGTGCGGATTTCCGAACGTTGACATTGTTTTCTGTTCGGAGACTCGACTGGGTAGCCGTTTGCCAATGGCTCTTTTGCGCGCAGTGCCTGAGGCCATGAGCGCAACATTCGCATGCCGGAGCAACTGCCAGTGATTGGCTTTTATGCTGTGCAGATCAGCCGTTATGTCTATAGGGAGCTTACGACGGTTGGGCAGTCGATTCTGCGATTGTGCGAAATGGCTGTACGGTTGTTATCGCGTCCGAGGTGTGCCCGATAGGGAGGCACACCAAAGAAATTGCCTGCACTGAGAGTGCGGTCTTAAACCGGTTTCGAGGGGGCGGTGTCTTTGTGTTTTTCGAAAACCTGGCTGACAAAAACGCGTGCGGCCTGAGTGCCAAGTTCTTTGACCAAGAGATCAATGCCGATGATGGCGAGCTCTTCAGGGCTGCTTGGGCTGTAGAAGCATTGCCCTTGAGGCCATTTGGCTTTGATATCTGCATCGAGGGTGACTGTTGTCATGGGTATCTCATGAAGGGGTGTCGAAAGCGAAATTTTAGCAAAATGTCATCCTGAGACGACCAGTAGAACAAAATTAATCGTGGTATCGCTCTCTCAGCGCCTTAACTTTCGCAAGAAGTCGCTGCTGCATGACACACTAGCGTTTTTTGTGGGGAGGCTGCATGCAGATTGATTTACAAAATCCCGAGAGCTTGACCCTTTCAGCGGTTAGCCAATTATTAGCCTCTGCCAGTGATGATGTGCACACTCAGTTGCGCGTCACCAAGCAGGGCATCGCTTATATCTCTTCAGGTGTGGTGGGCGGTGTCGATATCGATGGGCTGTTGTTCAGGCTTGAGACGTGGGCGGCAGGTTCGGGGTATGTCGGGAATGTTGCGGCCAGTGATGAAGTCTGGGTTATGCAGATTCTCAATGCCTTGAAAGAAAACTGGCCTAATCCGCCATTTGACTACATTGATGTCTATTAATCGTTTGTACATATTTGGTCACGATTAGGTGAGCGCAGTCTGTATTCAGTCGGGCAAAATCCCGAGCCCTAGGGTTGATCGGATTTTGCTGTAAGGCCCCATGCAACCTATCTGCGCAAAAGCTGTCGCAAAGGTTACGATTTTTCATCTTAAGGAGGCTTCATGTCTTGGAAGCTAGTGTCACTGGGTTCATTATTGGCAGTTGTAGCGCTGTCTGGGTGCAGCAGCACGAGCGACGCTGTTAAGGCTCCTGTGGCTGATGCCGGCCACACGCGTTGCGATGCCAAGGCAGCCGCTTTTGCAATAGGCCAGAAGGCATCGTCCAGTCTGCTGGAGCAAGCCCGTATCAAAGCCGGTGCTCAGAACGCCCGCATCTTGTTGCCACACGACGTGATGACCTTGGAGTACCGTTCTGATCGCTTGAATCTGAATGCTGATGACAACGCAATCATTACCCGTGTTAACTGCGGCTAAACACGCCTAGCGTTGTTTCAGGCATAAAAAACCCCGTCACATGGACGGGGTTTTTTTGTTCGCGGGAGATTTACTCCGGACGAACCTGTGCAGCTTGCATACCCTTTTGGCCTTTCTCAGCCACGAAGGAAACGGTCTGGCCTTCTTTCAGGCTTTTGAAACCGTCGCTTTCGATAGCTTTGAAGTGTACGAACAGGTCGTCACCGCCACCTTGAGGAGTGATGAAGCCGAAGCCTTTTTCATCGTTGAACCATTTTACGGTGCCGGTTTGGCGATTAGACATGGTGTATCTCCAAGAAACTTATATTTTCAGTAGTACTGTGTTGCTCAGGCCAACTGGGCACACTTGGCTATCATAGTCGAAATGTGAAGTTTGGGAGCCCCCCTGAGCCTCAGATTGACGCATTATTAGCTTTTGCCCAATCTTTAAAATGCCTGAGAGCCCCGTTTTATGGGGCTTTCAGGCCGGAAATGGCTTTAAAAAAAAGCAGCAAATGAGACGTCTTTTTTAGATCGGATTGGTTTTCGGGCCGTATTTGCCTTGAGTAATAGCTTCGTACACCTTATTTCTTGGGCTGAGGCGCAGCTCGGCACTCTGCGATTACATCCAGTGCTTTCTGCTGAAGAGGAGGGTTTTTTGCTCCGTCCGGACCCATCAGCTCTTTGATTTGAGCGGTCGTAAAGTTCTTATCGATTTTATCTGCGCCACATGAGCAATGTGATTGAGCGGCTTTTTCGCCAATTTTTGGCGCCGCTGCGGCCGTGCAGTCTTTCATGTAGCTGGCTTTCAAATCCTTGGGCCAGGCAGCCTCAGCGCTCAAAGGTAGCAGGAGTGCCAATGGTGCTGCGAAAGCCAGTAGGTGAGTCATGCGCATGTGATGCTCCTTGTGATCGTTAATTGCGAAATGATTTCACTCATTATCTGAGGGGGTAATCAAGCTCAAGTTCATCATTTTGCGAAATTAGCCTGGCTTTTAGGCGTGAGTGAGAGGGGGAGCGCAGTGCCAAGGCATCTGTGTTAGCATGCCGCCCTTGGCAGTTTTCTGTAAGTGCATGCTCCTTGAGCCGCGAAGCAGAGCCATTAACCTTTTTGATTTGAACTCCAGTCACTCTGGTTCGGTTTCCGGTTGGCCGCAAGGCTCCTGCCACTGTGAGGCAGGCATACCACCGAATCGCGTACTGGCTCATCCCAACCCACGTGACCTTTGGTAGGGGTCACCACTAGGAGAGGAGGCGCCATGCCAACTATTACTCTTCCCGACGGCAGTCAACGTTCATTCGATCATCCGGTCTCTGTTGCCGAGGTCGCTGCTTCAATTGGCGCAGGTTTAGCCAAGGCTACTGTAGCCGGCAAGGTCAACGGCAAGCTGGTTGATGCCTGTGACTTGATCGAAAATGATGCCACCTTGCAAATCATTACGCCCAAGGATGAAGAGGGGCTGGAGATCATTCGTCACTCTTGCGCTCACTTGGTCGGCCACGCAGTCAAGCAGTTGTACCCTTCAGCCAAAATGGTGATCGGTCCTGTTATTGATGAAGGCTTTTACTACGATATCGCCTATGAGCGTCCGTTTACTCCGGATGACATGGCTGCTATCGAGAAGCGCATGCAGCAGTTGATCGAAAAAGACTATGACGTCATCAAGAAAGTGACGCCGCGCGCTGAAGTGATCGAACTGTTCTCTGAGCGCGGTGAAGACTACAAGCTGCGTCTGATCGAAGACATGCCGAACGAGCAGGCCATGGGTTTGTATTTCCATGAAGAATACGTTGACATGTGTCGTGGTCCTCACGTCCCTAACACACGCTTTCTCAAGTCATTCAAACTGACCAAGCTGTCAGGCGCCTATTGGCGTGGCGATGCCAAAAACGAGCAGTTGCAGCGTATTTACGGCACTGCCTGGGCTGACAAGAAGCAGCTGGCAGCCTATATCCTGCGTATTGAAGAGGCTGAAAAGCGCGATCACCGCAAAATCGGTAAGCGCCTGGGCCTGTTTCATACTCAAGAAGAAGCGCCGGGCATGGTGTTCTGGCATCCAAATGGCTGGACCCTGTATCAAGTGCTTGAGCAGTACATGCGTAAAGTACAGCGCGAGAACGGCTACCTGGAGATCAAGACTCCTCAGGTCGTGGATCGCAGCTTGTGGGAAAAGTCCGGTCACTGGGCTAACTACGCTGAAAACATGTTCACCACTGAGTCGGAAAACCGCGATTACGCGATAAAACCGATGAACTGCCCATGTCACGTGCAGGTTTTTAACCAGGGCCTTAAAAGCTACCGTGAGCTGCCATTGCGCCTGGCTGAGTTCGGTGCTTGTCACCGTAACGAGCCGTCGGGTGCCTTGCACGGCATCATGCGTGTTCGCGCCTTTACTCAGGACGACGCACACATTTTCTGCACTGAAGAGCAGATGCAGGCCGAGTCCGCTGCCTTTATTAAGCTGACGCTGGATGTGTACGCAGACTTCGGTTTTAAAGATATCGAGCTCAAGCTTTCGACTCGCCCTGAAAAGCGCGTAGGTTCCGATGAGCTGTGGGATCGTGCTGAAAGTGCCTTGGCTTCAGCACTTGATAGCGCCGGTTTGGCTTATGACCTGCAACCGGGTGAGGGGGCCTTCTACGGACCGAAGATTGAATTCTCTCTAAAAGATTGTCTTGGTCGTGTGTGGCAGTGTGGTACTCTGCAGCTCGATTTTAACCTGCCGATCCGTCTTGGCGCAGAATATGTGTCTGAAGACAACAGCCGCAAGCATCCCGTTATGCTGCACCGCGCGATCCTCGGATCGTTCGAACGCTTTGTCGGCATTTTGATTGAGCATTACGAAGGTGCTTTCCCCGCGTGGTTGGCGCCAACTCAGGCAGTGATCATGAATATCACTGATAAACAGGCAGAATTTGCCGCTGAGGTTGAAAAAACTCTCAATCAGAGCGGCTTTCGTGCCAAGTCTGACTTGAGAAATGAAAAGATCGGCTTTAAAATCCGCGAGCATACTTTGCTCAAGGTTCCTTATCTCTTGGTTATTGGAGATCGGGAAGTCGAGATGCAGACTGTCGCTGTGCGTACACGTGAAGGTGCTGACCTGGGCTCGATGCCCGTCGCGCAATTCGCTGAATTCCTCGCACAAGCGGTTTCCCGGCGTGGTCGCCATGATTCGGAGTAATTATTATTAAGCGTGAAATGAGACAAGATAAACGAGCTGCACCGAAAGCCCCGATCAACGAGAATATCTCTGCACGCGAGGTTCGGTTAATCGGAGCTGAGGGCGAGCAACTTGGCATTGTCCCGATCGAAGAAGCGCTTCTTAAGGCTGAAGAAGCCAAACTGGATTTGGTGGAAATTTCCGCTGATGCAGTACCCCCTGTTTGCAAGCTGATGGATTACGGCAAGTCGATCTTCGAAAAGAAGAAACAGATTGCCGCAGCGAAGAAAAACCAGAAACAAATCCAGGTTAAAGAAATCAAGTTTCGTCCAGGGACGGAGGAAGGGGATTACCAGGTAAAACTGCGCAACCTGGTACGTTTCCTGAGTGATGGGGACAGGGCCAAGGTATCGTTACGATTCCGCGGCCGTGAGATGGCCCACCAGGAGCTGGGTATGGAACTGTTGAAGCGGGTTGAAGCTGACCTGGTTGAATACGGGACCGTCGAACAGCATCCTAAGATGGAAGGACGCCAGCTGATTATGGTCATCGCCCCGAAAAAGAAGAAGTAACCACCAGGGCACGGCAGGCCTTGCGGTTATGTTTATCAACTGAATGCGGAGTATCCGAACATGCC